>URQW01000102.1 GCA_900550105.1 uncultured Pelosinus sp. | reverse complement strand
CTGTTGTGCAAAAAAATATGGCCACTTTAAAAGAGCTTGGTTACCACTTTATTTCGCCAGGCAGCGGCCTATTGGCCTGTGGCACCGAAGGAGTGGGACGGTTAGCGGAACCTTTGGAAATTGTCGCTTTTGTACAAAACTTTTTTGCGCAGAAGAAGCCGCTTCTTGGTAAGACCATTTTAGTTACAGCAGCTGGCACGCGTGAAGCCATTGATCCTGTTCGCTATATTGGTAATCGATCCAGTGGGAAAATGGGCTATGCTATTGCGGCGCAAGCGGTAAAACAGGGAGCCAAAGTTATTTTAGTATCTGGTCCTTCCAGTTTGCCGCAACCTGATGGCGTTACTTTTTGTTCTGTTGAGAGCGCCAAAGAAATGCAGCAAGAAGTGCTAAAATATTTTACGACTTGCGATGTTGTCATTAAGGCAGCCGCTGTATCTGATTATCGTCCAGTAACGGTAGCTACTCATAAAATCAAGAAAAATGACGGTAATTTAATCATTGAATTAGAGCGCAATCCGGATATTTTACGCGAATTGGGTACTATAAAAGAAAAACAGATTCTCGTAGGCTTTGCGGCGGAAACACAGAATGTGGAAGCTTATGCGGCGAAAAAGCTAGTAGAGAAGAATCTTGATCTTATTGTAGCGAATGACGTATCACAGCCAGGCGCCGGATTTAATGTTGACACGAATATAGCCAAGCTTTTATTCCGTGATGGCGCCATAGTCGAATTACCGCAGATGACGAAAGAGGCTTTGGCTGATCAAATATTAGATCATGTTTTCACAATTCTGCAAAAAAGCTCTTGATTTTTTTGCCATTCTACTATACAATTGCACTTGTGAAAATTTTATATTTTACTCATCAAGAGTTGGTGGAGGGACAGGCCCAATGATACCGCGGCAACCATTTAGTACAAGCTAAAACGGTGCCAATTCCGGCGAGAAATTCTTGCGAGATGGGAGAGCGAATGATTAAACTCCCATTTAGGGAGTTTTTCTTTTTTAAACAGCACAATAGAGGAGGGCTTTTTTTGAAAGAAAAACGTGTTTTATTTACATCAGAATCAGTTACAGAAGGACATCCTGATAAAATAGCTGATCAGATTTCTGACGGCATTTTAGATGCGATTTTAGAACAAGATCCTTTTGCTCGCGTTGCCTGTGAAACGCTGGTAACGACCGGTCAGGTCCATGTAGCCGGTGAAATTACGACGCAGTGCTATGCTGATATTCCTAAAGTTGTCCGCAACACCGTAAAAGAGATTGGTTATACTCGGGCAAAATTTGGTTTTGACGGTGATACTTGCGGCGTCCTTGTGTCGATCGACGAACAGTCGCCTGATATTGCTATGGGTGTTGATAAGGCGCTGGAAGCGAAACAGGGAGAAATGGATGAAATTGAAGCAATTGGCGCTGGCGACCAAGGCATGATGTTTGGTTATGCCACGAATGAAACCGATGATTATATGCCCTTGCCAATTTCCTTAGCGCACAAATTATCACGTCATTTATCGGAAGTTCGTAAAAATGGAACACTGCCTTACTTGCGTCCTGATGGAAAAACACAAGTTACGGTAGAATATGTAAATGGCAAGCCTGTACGCATTGATACGATTGTAATTTCGACCCAACATGGCCCAGAAGTGGAACTAAAAACAATTGAACAGGATTTAATCGCACATGTGATTAAACCAATCGTACCAACGGAACTGCTTGATGATAAAACTAAATATTATATTAATCCGACGGGCCGTTTTGTTATTGGCGGTCCACAGGGTGACGCTGGCTTAACAGGCCGTAAAATTATTGTTGATACTTATGGCGGCATGGCTCGTCATGGCGGCGGCGCTTTTTCCGGTAAGGATCCTACAAAAGTAGACCGCTCTGGCGCCTATGCAGCTCGTTATGTGGCAAAAAATATTGTTGCCGCCGGACTTGCTGATAAATGCGAAATTCAGCTTGCTTATGCGATTGGCGTAGCTCGTCCTGTTTCAGTTATGGTAGAAACCTTTGAAACAGGCAAAGTGGATGACGCTGTTATCGCTGCTTTAGTACAGAAACATTTTGATTTGCGTCCTGCTGGCATCATAAAAATGCTGGATTTACGTCGTCCGATTTATAAACAGACGGCTGCTTATGGTCATTTTGGCCGTAACGATCTGAACCTTCCTTGGGAGCAAACAGACAAGGCTGCTATTTTACGCCAGGAAGCTGGTCTATAAAGCCATAATTTCATCATACTTGGCTATACTATAAAGGCTGCTTTATTTTATAGTCAGGAGATGATATTATGAAACGATTTTCCTCGTGCGCTAAGAACCGTCTTCATCGTTACGCACCACAGATGCCTTACTGTTATGAGGAAGATTGGTTTACCCAGGAAGATCCTCTCTCCTGCAATTTACCAAGCTGGTGGAATTGGGAGCAGGATTTTGCCGAGTTTGAGCGAATTGAATTTTAGAAATCGGATTTTATAAGGAGACTATTTCTTAGTCTCCTTACTTTTATGCGTGGTGGAAAATATGACCTATGCTCAGGTTGTTGTAAATATAACGGTAAGAAGGCTTGATCGTCCCTTTACTTATCTGGTTCCAGAAGGCTGGGAGGTAGCAAGGGGCTGTCGTGTTCTCGTTCCCTTTGGCCCTCGTATGGTAGAAGGCTTTGTAGTAGCTGTTCTATCAGCTAATGATTTGATAGCAGCAGCAGGCGAAGAACTTGACGAAGAGACGTTAAAACCAATTCGGGAAGTACTTGATGAAACACCGTGGTTTGATGAAAGTATGCTAGAAACAGCTCGGCAGCTTGCTGATTATTATTTATGTTCGCTCAGCGATACACTCAGACTATTCGTGCCAGGGAAAAATACGATAAAAACAAAGCGAGGCTATCAGGAAAACTTGGCGGATTTGCCAGAGTTAAAGCAGGTTTTGCAGGAGCTTTCTTTGACCCAAAGATCGCTTTATGAAGCAATATGTTCATCAAACTTAAAAACAGAAGCAGAACTCATGAAACTGCCGTTTTATTCGAAAAAAGATTTGCAGTTTCTCTTGCGTGCTAAAGTCATTACAACAAAAATTATTACAAGTCGGACGGCAAACGAAAAAACTGATAAGGTATTGGCAATTTGTGCTGCTTTGTCTGATCAAGGGAAGACTGTAAATTGGTCGCGTCGTCCTGCCCAGAAGAAGGTTATTGACTTTGTACAGCAGGGTTGTGTTATGTGGTCTGATTTGAAGAATCAGGGCGTTCAGTGGGACGCTGTCAAACGGTTGCAAGAAGAGGGCTGGATTACTTTCAAGGAAGTACGGACTTTTCGCCGTAGTTACGGTGAAACTGCCATTATGGGCACTCCGCCTGTTTATACGAAGGAACAACAGGACGCGCTTGCGAAAATAATTCCTTCGTTGGCCGTAAAAGTGCAGCAAACTTTTTTACTTCATGGCGTAACCGGCAGTGGCAAAACAGAAGTTTATCTGGCAGCTGCAGCGGAAGCGCGGCGACTGGGACAGCAGGTTATTATGCTTGTGCCGGAAATCGCATTGACAGGGCAAATTGTCCGGCGTTTTAAGGAACGATTTGGCGAGGATGTCGTTGTCATTCATAGTAAACTCAGTTTTGGGGAACGCTTTGATTCTTTTTGTCAGATGAAGGAAAGAGAAGCGGGGATTGTCATCGGGGCTCGCTCTGCTTTATTTGTTCCAGCTCCGTCCCTTGGTCTGATCATGCTTGATGAAGAACATGAATTTACCTATAAGCAAGAGGAACTTCCTCGTTACCATGCGCGTACGGCGGCGATTATCCGGGCAAAAACTACTGGCGCTACCGTTCTTTTGGGCAGTGCTACGCCAGCTTTGGAAACATATTATGAAGTGAAAGAAGGACGCTATGAGCTGCTTTCTCTGGACTATCGTGTTGATAAGCAGCCGATGCCGCAGGTGGAACTTGTTGATTTGGCCCAAGAATTGAAATCGGGACGGCGAACCGTAATTTCTCCGCCGCTGGCTAATTTGCTGACCGAAACGATGCAGCGAGGCGAACAAGCAATTATTTTGATTAATCGCCGTGGTTATTCAACCTTTATTCTTTGCCGCGAATGCGGTCATGTCATATCCTGTCCTCATTGCGCCATTGCTATGGTTTATCATTCAGTAGGGCAGGATCTTCGCTGTCATTATTGCCGTCAGACGGCGTCCGTTCCTGATATCTGCCCGGCCTGCGGCAGTCGCTATATTAAGTTTTTCGGCACAGGAACCCAAAAAGTAGAGGAAGAACTACATAAATTGCTGCCAGATAAGACGGTAGTGAGAATGGATCAAGATACAACAAGCAAAAAATTTTCCCATGACCGGATTTTAAAGGAATTTCTGCAAGGAAAACAAGATATTTTACTGGGAACTCAGATGGTGGCGAAAGGTCACGATATTCATAATGTAACGGCTGTTGGCGTGATTTCTGCTGATACAGCGCTCAATTTACCAGATTTTCGAGCGGCTGAGAGAACTTTTGCTCTGATTACTCAGGCTGCTGGTCGAGCTGGGCGCGGTGATAAACCAGGAACTGTCGTTGTACAGACTTATAATCCTGACCATTATGCGCTTCTTGCAGCAGCTGACCATGATTATCGGGCTTTTTATGATCAAGAAATTGAATTTCGTCGTCAGCTTTCTTATCCGCCCTTTTGTCAGATTATCAAAATCATTTGGCAAGGCAAGGCAGAAAGTCCTTTACGCTTGCAGGCGGAAGCAGCTTGCCGCGTTTTACAAAATAGGTTAACTTCGCCCCAGACGGAGATCATTGGACCAGTAGCGGCAGCGATTGCTAAGATTCAAGATACGTATCGCTTGATTGGACTGATTAAAACAAGCGAACCTGATAAGGTTCGGGACGTCATTCGCGACGTAAAACTGTTAGAAGAGCGAAATGTGACTGTCGATGTAGATCCTCTTAGCTTGATGTATTAGATTTTTTACTTGTTATGTGCTAAAATTGTTTCAGGATTTTCATAAAAGGAGGAATCATTATGGCGATTCTTGATATAAAACGAGCTGGCGATAAAGTACTTAAGGAAATTGCGTTGCCAGTAGAGAAAATTGATAAAAAACTTAAGCAGCTTCTTGATAATATGGCTGATACTATGTATGCGGCTGATGGAGTAGGTTTAGCTGCACCACAAGTCGGCGTATCACTGCGTGTTGTGGTGATTGATGTAGGCGATGGGCTGATTGAACTGATTAATCCGGTTATTATTGCCAAAGAAGGCGAAGAGGTAGGTCCGGAAGGTTGTTTAAGTGTGCCCGGTGTTTGCGGCGAAGTGAAACGTTTTGCCTCGGTAACAGTAGAAGCTTTGAATCGGCAAGGAAAAAAGGTTCGATA
The DNA here is from genome assembly GCA_900550105.1 of uncultured Pelosinus sp. Taxonomy (GTDB): domain Bacteria; phylum Bacillota; class Negativicutes; order UMGS1260; family UMGS1260; genus UMGS1260. The sequence continues at coordinate 3,778 of URQW01000102.1, read as the reverse complement.
CCAGGGAACAGGACTTTTAAGCCGCGCTTTTCAGCATGAAATTGATCATTTAGATGGGATCTTATTTATTGATATTGCTGAATCGATTATGACTAGTTCAAAGGATGATTCTAATGACAAATAAGCCATTGCGTGTAGTTTTTATGGGCACGCCTGACTTTGCTGTTCCCTCATTAAACGTGCTTATTGAAAATCCCTTGACTGAGGTTGTCGCCGTAGTAACCCAGCCGGATAGGCCGAAAGGACGCGGGCGAAAGCTTATGTTTCCGCCCGTTAAGGAAGCGGCTGTTGCGGCAGGAATTACCGTGCTTCAACCTGAGTCGATTAAAACAGAAGAAATGTTTCACACCTTAAAAGAGCTAGCGCCAGACCTTATGGTTGTAGTTGCTTTTGGCCAATTTTTGCCTGAATCGCTCTTAAAACTGCCGCCTTGTGGTTGTGTGAATGTCCATGCTTCCTTATTACCCAAATACCGTGGCGCAGCACCGATTCACTGGGCGATTATGAATGGCGAGACCGTGACAGGTGTTACAACCATGTATATGGATAAAGGCATGGATACAGGTGATATGATTTTAAAAGCGGAAACAGCCATTCCCGCCGATATGACAACAGGGACGCTACATGATGTGCTTATGTTGCAAGGCGCTAATCTGTTAAGTGAGACTGTTGCGTTAATTGCTGCTGGCAAAGCCCCGCGGGAAAAACAGATTGCTGAAGAAGCTACTTATGCTGCTTTATTGAAACGTTCAACGGAACGAATTCAATGGAAAAGAACAGCTCAAGAAATTCATAATCAAGTAAGGGGCTTAAATCCCTGGCCAGGCGCTTTTGCGAAAACCGATTCGATGAATCTTAAGATCTGGCAAACTCGTGTTCTTGATGACGCGCAGACTGGTACGGCAGGAATGATTGTTGCTTGCACGGAAAAAGGCTTTGTCGTTCAGACTGGCAAGGGCCTTTTAGAAATCGTTGAAGTGCAGCCGGAAAGTAAACGGAAAATGACAGCCCAGGAGTGTTTATGTGGTTACTGCATTCATCCTGGGGATACGCTAAAGTAGGGGTGAGTTTATGCTGGAAGTAGTTAGCCGACCACAGAAACGATTGTTTTTGGCGTTGCTCTTAGTCAGCCTTATCATAGCAGCCTGCTCCATCTATGGGATTTGGAAAGTCAGTTTACCTGGATTGTCAGCTTTGAATGAGTTGCTTCCTTGGTTTATTGGCACGATCCTCGGTCTATTTGTATTGACTGTATTTGCTGGAGTCGGCGGAATTATTCTGGCGATTCTCGGATTTCCTACGCCCCGGTTTTTCCAAGGTGTTGCCTGGTCTGCTGTCCAACTACTTTTTCCTATTGCAATTGCTATAGGTAAATTGTTTGATGTAGATAAAGAGCGGGTGGAACGATCTTTTATCGAGGTGAGTAATCATCTGATTCGTAAACGACAGGTTATTGTAAAACCAAACCGTTTCTTAATCCTTACGCCGCACTGCATTCAGCAGGAAGACTGCCCTTATAAGGTTACTAAGAATATCGAAAATTGCCGACGCTGCGGTCGCTGTCAGGTAGGGGAGCTTGCTGCTGTTGCTGAAAAGTACGAAGTCCATTTGGCCATTGTTACAGGCGGCACGCTAGCGCGGCGTGTAGTGAAAGCTTTAAAGCCGCAAGCGATTTTAGCAATTGCTTGCGAGCGGGACTTGACTACAGGAATTCAAGATGTATTTCCGTTACCCGTAGTAGGCCTCTTAAATGAGCGGCCCTGCGGTCCTTGTTGTAATACGCGCGTCGATATGGCGGCCGTAGAAAAGATTGTACGGCAATTTCTTGGAATGGAAGAAATAGAAGAAAAGGAAGAAAAACAGGCGGAGGAATGTAAATGAATGCCAGAGAAATGGCGTTGCAAGTCATTAATGAAATAATTGATAGTGGAGCCTACTCGAATATTGCCTTGGCAAAAAAATTGCATAAGAGTGTTGTGAGCGAACAGGATCGGCGCTTTATTACCGAACTTGTATATGGTACGGTTAAGACTCATAAGACACTTGATTATTTTTTGGCCAAGTTTATTACCCGTAAACTTTCTACTTTATCGCCTGTTATTTTAAATATTTTACGTCTTGGTTTATATCAGATTCTTTTTTTGACAAAGGTGCCGCCATCGGCTGCTTGCAATCAGTCGGTAGAACTGGCTAAAAAGTATGGTCATGCTGGCACTGTAAAATTTGTCAATGGCGTGCTGCGTAATATGATTAGGCAACAAGATAAACTGACCTATCCTGATCCTGCCCAAGAGCCAGATGCTTACTTGGCTTATTTTTATTTTCACCCGCTGTGGTTGGTACAGCATTGGCTGAAGCAGTATGGTTTTTCTGAGACGGAGGCTTTATGTGCGGCGAATAATGAAATTCCGCCTTTAACGCTGCGTACGAATACGTTAAAGATTACGCGGGAAGAGTTGCTTAAAAAGCTACGAGATCTTGGAGTTGTCTGTGAAGCTTTGACGAGTGTGCCCGAAGGAATTCTCGTTACAGAGCATGCATCGCTTGATCATTTACAGCCGCTGCAGGAAGGCTTTTGTCAAGTTCAAGATACAAGTTCTATGCTTGTCGCGCCGATTGTAGATCCGCAGCCCGGGGATTTTGTGATTGATGCTTGTAGCGCTCCTGGCGGCAAAAGCACTCATATGGCGGCATTAATGCAAAATAACGGCCGAATCCTTGCCGTAGATTTGCACGAACACAAACTACCTTTAATTGAGCAGAATGCCAAGCGGCTTGGCATCTCAATCATTGAGACTTTGGCTTATGACGCCACAAAATTATCGAAGTCTGGTTATGAGCCTGCTGATAGAGTACTGGTTGATGCGCCTTGCTCCGGTCTTGGCGTATTGCGCCGTAAAAGTGATTCTCGCTGGCGCAAAGATCCGAAGCTGTTACAAGAGTTGCCTAAATTGCAGCTGGAAATTCTACGAGAGGCGGCTCGCTGCGTAAAGCCGGGCGGTGTTCTTGTCTATAGTACTTGTACGATTGAAACGGCGGAAAATGAAGCGGTTATCGAGCGTTTTCTGCAGGAAGAATCTCACTTTGTGCTTGAACCGGCTGGTAAATATTTACCGCAGCCTACGGATGATAAGGTTATTCGCTTCTTTCCTCATCGCGACGGACAGGATGGTTTTTTTATCGCTCGCCTGCGGCGTAGTCACTAAAGGAGGATTGAACTTTGAAACAAAATTTATTTGGATTATCGATTCAAGCCATATCAGAAGCTGTTGGCGCTTATGGACTCAAGCCTTTTCGAGGCCGCCAAATTGCTAAAGCCATTTATCAACGTTTTGTTACGGATTTTTCGGAGATGACCGATCTCAGTAAAGAGGATCGGGCGTTGCTTTCCGAACATTTTTCAATTGAGGCGCCGCAATTAGAGCGGGAGATTGTTTCTAAAGATCAAAAAACCTGTAAAGTTTTGTTGCAGCTTATTGATGGCGCCTGCGTCGAAACCGTCTTAATGCGTCAGCCCTATGGCAATAGTTTGTGTATTTCCACTCAGGTGGGATGTGCTATGGGCTGTCTTTTTTGCGCTTCTACTTTGAAAGGGCTAGAGCGAGATCTTACGGTAGGCGAAATTATCGGGCAAATTTGGTTTATGCAGCGTTTATTAGCTAAAACAGAAGAAAAAGTAGATACTGTTGTTGTTATGGGCACAGGCGAGCCGTTGCAAAATTATGATTCGCTGTTGGCGGCAATTCGGCTTTGCCATGACAAAGATGTTTTTCATCTA
>URQW01000101.1 GCA_900550105.1 uncultured Pelosinus sp. | reverse complement strand
GAATTTAAATAACACTACCTTTTATATTGGAATCTTTGCTCCAGCCAAAGACTTTAATGCCAACCAACCGTTATCTGTTGCCATACTGGTGGCAAGTCTCCTACTAGCCCTGGCAGTGGCCGCAATCTTGGCCTACCGAACGGCTCACAACCTAAGCCGTCCCCTCAAACAACTGGCGCAGGACAGCGAACGAATTGGCAACATGAATTTTGAAGAAACCACCTTTCAGCCGACTCGTTGGGAAGAACTCAACCGATTAGGACAAGCCCATAAAAACATGCGAACTTTGCTAATCGAGGCAACTGACAACTTGGAAAACAAAATTCGCAGCCGCACAAGCGAGCTGCAGAAATTCTCCCAAGCCATTGACCAAAGTCCTGTTTCAGTCGTAATTACCGATATCAATGGCAACATCGAATACGTAAATCCCTACTTTTGCAAAGTAACTGGTTATTCCTTGGAAGAAGTTATTGGCCAAAATCCACGTATTCTTAAATCAGAACAAACTCCGGCCAAAACACACATTGATCTTTGGCAAAGTATTACCACAGGCCAAACTTGGCGCGGCGAATTCATCAATAAAAAGAAATCGGGCGAACTCTATACGGAAGCGGTGGTTATCACGCCGCTGCGCGGCGAATCTGGCGAAACAACCCATTTTGTCGCTGTCAAAGAAGATATTACGAATACACTACAGTCCCAGCGACAGTTGTCTGATCAACTTGCTTTTATCAACCATTTAATTGACGCTGTGCCAAATCCCATATTTTATAAAGACGTAGACGGACGGTTTCTCGGGTGCAATAAAGCTTACGAGCAAGCTTTTAATACAACACGCGCTTTTCTGACCGGCAAAACGGTCTTAGAACTAGATTATCTGCCAGAGGCTGACCGCGCCTTTTATCATCAAGAAGACTCCGCAATGATCCAAAGCGGCGATACCCGCCACAGGCGGTTTCAAATCGAATTTTCCAACGGGATTCCCCATGAAGTCCTCTACTGGGTATCAGGCTTTAAACTTTCCGATGGCAGTCCCGGCGGTTTAATTGGCGTAATTGTCGACATAAGCGACCTCAAGAAAAAAGAAGAAGAGCTTATGGAGGCTCACCGTAAAGCCGAAGAAGCAACCAAATCGAAATCTATGTTTCTAGCCAATATGAGTCATGAAATCCGCACACCCATGAACGCGATTATTGGCATGGCCTACCTGGCTCTAAAAACCGATTTGACCCCCAAGCAACATGACTACATTAATAAAATTCATAACGCCAGTACTTCCTTGCTTGGCATAATAAACGATATTCTAGACTTTTCGAAGATTGAGTCAGGCAAGCTTCACATTGATCATATTGATTTTATCCTTGATGAGGTTATGAGTGGCGTCATCGACCTTACACAAGCCCAAGCCGCTAGCAAAGGCTTGGAATTCCTCTATCATATTTCTCCCGCCATCCCGCAAAATCTTGTTGGCGATCCCCTTCGTCTGGGGCAGATTATAACCAACCTTGTCAATAATGCTTTGAAATTTACTGAGCAAGGCTCTATTGAAGTACTTGTCGATCTGATCGAGCAGACTGGCGACAAAATACAGTTGCAATTTTCCGTAGAAGATACAGGTATCGGCATGGATCCAACACAAATGGCGCGCCTTTTTGAGGCCTTCACACAAGCTGACGGCTCAACGACACGCAAATACGGCGGTACTGGTCTGGGCCTTACGATCAGTAAAAAACTTGTAGAAATGATGGGCGGCAATATTTGGGCCACAAGTAAACCGTCTCTTGGCAGTACCTTCACCTTTACCGCCTGGTTTGAAGTAGCGAATGGAAGCCAACAACAGCGCCGGGTTATACCAGAAATTTTTACAAATCTGCGAGTTCTGGTAGTAGATGACAATAGCGCCGCGCAAAAAATTCTCGTTGAATACTTGACTGCAATGTCTTTCCGGGCAACAGCAGTATCAAGCGGCCAAGAAGCAATTGATGCGATTGCCCAGTGTTCTGATAATGATCCCTATCAAATTGTCTTTATGGACTGGCAAATGCCTAGTATGAACGGTGTTGAGGCCGCTCGACGAATTAAGGAAACTGTCGATGCTCAATCCATCCCAGCAATCATTATTGTTTCATCATTTGATCGAGAAGAAATTCATCACTTAGTTGACGAAAATAAACTTGACGGTTTTCTAGCCAAGCCGGTCCTTCCATCGGTTTTATACAATGCCATGGTACAAATCTTTGCCCCGGAAAAGCCCAAAATAAATCAGCGGCAAAACAGCAACCGAGACAGAGACTATGGTTTAAGCGGTGTCAAAATATTGCTGGCCGAAGACAACAGTATTAACCAGCAAATTGCCGTTGAACTACTACAAAGTCAGGGAATTACAGTTACGGTAGTTGAAAATGGACGCCTAGCAGTTGATAGAATTGTTAACCAGCCAGAATCAAAGCAGTTCGATCTGATTCTCATGGACGTCGAAATGCCTGATCTTGACGGATTTGAAGCAACTGCGCTAATCCGAAAAACCAATCCTACTATTCCAATTATTGCAATGACTGCGCGGGCTATGGTTGATGAGCGGCAAAAGTGCCTGAACTCCGGTATGAACGACCACGTTTCAAAACCAATCGATCCTCATATTCTCTTTACTACAATCAGCCGCTGGTTGCCAACGAAGCCCAGCATTGCCCTGCCACTAAAATCATTAAACCCCTTGTCTGAAAAGCCCCTATCACTACCGATTCCTACGATCCCCGGCTTGGATACCACTTCAGGCCTACGGCGAGTTGCCCAAAATCTCACTGTTTATGATAAACTGCTAGAGAAATTTGCTGACGGGCAAAAAGATACCGTTACTGCAATTCGCACAGCCCTGAAAAACCATGACGTACCTTCAGCTATTCATCTATGTCATAGTTTAAAAGGAGTCTCTGGCAATATTGGAGCCATAATCATTGCCGAGTCGGCCAGCATCCTCGAACAAATCCTAGCTTCTGAGCAATCGCCTGAATCAATTCCTAGTTTGCTTATTTCGCTGGAAACATCTCTACAGACGCTAATTCACGCCATTCAGTTTTATCTTAGAAATAAACAGCTTTCTTCAGAAGAACCACAGGATTCTACGATGGTCACCACCGCACTGAACCAATTAAAAGACCTGCTGGCAGACAATGACAGCGAAGCTCTTGATGCCTTTGAACATCTCCGCAGTGCTCTGGTAAAACGTTTACCAGATGATATATTCCGTCGCTTAGAGCGCCATATGAATCACTTTGAACTGGACCATGCTTTTGCCATTATTGAAGCACTGATTGAAGGAGGGAATCGTAATGAATAATACCAAACCAGTTATTCTAGTTGTTGACGACGTACCTGATAATCTGATTTTGGCAAGCTCACTCTTAAAAGACCTGTATAAAGTCAAAGTCGCACCTAGCGCGCAAAAAGCCCTAGCAATCGCCGCCGCTAATCCACCTGACCTTATTTTACTTGATGTGATGATGCCTGAAATGGATGGGTATGAGGTCTGCCGTTTATTAAAACAACAGCCCGCGCTGCGTAATATACCAGTTATTTTTCTTACGGCCAAAGGCGAAACGGAAGATGAAGAAAGGGGGTTCAGCCTTGGCGCTGTTGATTATATTGTCAAACCACTCACGCCTTCGCTGCTTTTATCCCGGGTAAAAACCCACCTCACACTAAAAGCAGCCAATGATTATCTAACTGACAGAAATGCTTATCTCGAAGCCGAGGTTGCCCGTCGGATCGAAGAGGTGTCGATTTTACAGGAAGTTGCCATCAACGCCATGGCTTCCTTAGCCGAAACCCGCGATCAGGAAACCTCCGCCCATATCCAGCGTACTTCATTATATGTAAAAGAACTTGCTTGGCACTTAAAAGACCATCCCGATTTTCGCGATACGCTAACAACCGAAAACATCTATCTTATCACCAAATCCACGCCTTTACATGATATTGGCAAGATGGCCATCCCCTCGGATATTCTCTGGAAGCCTGCCAGCCTATTGCCTGAAGAATTTGAAATTGTCAAAAGGCATCCCGCTGTTGGTCGTGATGCAATTCTGCGCGCGGAAGCACTCATTAAAAGTCCGGAATCCTTTCTGCGTTTTGCCAAAGAAATGGCCTACTATCATCATGAGAAATGGGATGGCAGCGGTTATCCCGAAGGGCTGTCTAAAGAAGCAATCCCAATTTCTGCCCGCCTGTTGGCATTAGCCGATGTTTACGATGCACTGATCAGCCGCCGAGTGTACAAAGACCCCATCCCCCACGTCACGGCTGTAGAAATAATCAAAAAAGATTCCGGCACCCATTTTGATCCTACAGTAGTGGCCACATTTCTTGAACTGGCAGACAAATTTCAGGAAATATCCTCAACCTACCTTGACAACATGTAGCACGAGATAGCTATGGTAAGCTGTGATCGTTCTCCTCAAAAATTAATAAAGTAGCTAAAAAAGGTCAAGAAACATGCGAAGTAGCATAGTTCTTGACCTTTTTACTTTGATACGCTCAGAAGAAATTAAGCCTTCGCACCTGGCTACGACAGCAAGGCCACCATTACTTCTCTTACGATTTTTGCGAAACAAAACGGATGTCCAGCGGATTTCGATCTACGAGTCGAGCATAGCGATATTTAGGATATCCGACCATAATGGCCCCAGTGAATGTTTTACTTTCTGGCAAATTTAGCAACCTTAACAAGGCAGGATAGCCTGATAGTGCACATAGCTCAACTAATCCGGCATAACAGCTTCCCAGCCCAAGAGTGGGTGCATACAATTCCGTATAAGCAAAAGAGAAATGAGTATTGTCTCGTCCATTTGAGAAGCCCTGATCAGCGACCGCAATGATAAGACAAGGCGCTTCTCGCAATATCACATCTGTCCCCGTATCACGGTAGCTCCTCACATAACCATTGAAACGTTTCGCTCCTTCATGGCCCTGCTGGATCCGTTCTTCCATCCAATCAATGGTAAGAGCACTAATTTGTTGCAGTGTTTCCTTATCTTCAATAACAATATAAGAAACCCCTTGAGAATTACTTGCTGTTGGTGCAAACCTGGCAATATCCATAAGGTTTAGTAAGAGATCTCTGGGTATCGCTTCTTGTTTATAACTGCGGATGGAACGTCTTGACCTAAGAAATTGATAGGCCGTTTCCCTATTAATTACCGGAAGCTCCTGTAAAGAAATCTGGCCGGATAGCGGCATCGTGGCATGTTCAAGTGCTACCGTGGGGCAAATAGCGACACACTGACCACAGTTCATACAGTATTCCGGGTGAATTGCTTCAGGCCATTGTGGATTCATTTCGATGACACGCCGCGGACAGATCTCCCTGCACATGCCACATTTCACGCATTTTTCCAGATCAACTTCAATTAGTTTCAATCTCCTCAGCCCCTTCTTTCACCTTAAATCGTTCTTCCTCTATCATCGCTATAAATAGTTTAACTAACATTGGATCGAATCTTTCATGATGACATAGAGCGACTCAAATTCTTGTTTCTTTGTCACCTAATCAATTAATTAATGAATTTGATTTAATCTTTTCAAAAAATACTTATGTATCACCAAAATCAAAACTAAAAAAACCAAACTTACCAATGCAAATACAATAGCGGTAAAGATTAATATGTAATGCTTTCCTAAATGATAGTCATACCGCGGCATAATGACTTTTACTAAAATATCCGGCTTTCCCAAAAGATCTGTTATCTGCCGATAAGCAGTAATAAAATCCTCATCTCGATCAATGTGGTCTTTCTCTTTATATTTTCCCGTATAATCATACATTTCTATTTTCGCTTGACTAACTGAATTAATATAATAAAAAAGTGCATTGTCGAGCACTCGCCCGACAATTAACATTCCATTACTTAAGCTTTTCTCATCTGTTGTAGTAATTGGTGAAAAGGAAACTAGAAAAATTTGTCCGCCTGCGCTCAAGATGCCTGAACGCACATCAGAATTATTTACAGGAATAAACAAAACATTTCTCTGAAAAAGAATTTTACTTATGATTAAATCTTCTAATTCAGCTGTCATGTTTCTATTAAGATTCTTTCTAATTTTCCCCTGTGCATCAATGAAAATCATAAAATTCAAATGTAAGTGCTGCATTGTCTCTGCCTGTAAATTCGCTTTTTCATACTCTGCTACGCCTTTACCGTCTAGATAAGCATAGGTATCATCCCATTGAGCCCAGTCTAAATTGGTTCGCTTTAGATCTGATTCCTCATGATTCAAAATTAATTCAAGATTCTTATAAGTAACATCTATGTGCTGCGACTCCATATCTTTCACATAATCCTGCACAATAAAGCGCATTATCCCTGCAGTCAAAATACTAACAAGTAAGCAGCCAATAATTGAAATAGCAAGCATTTTATGATTAATACTGATAAATTTCATGGACTCTTTCCCCCAGCAGATTATTACTTACTAAATGGCGCTTAAAGTAAGAATAAAGTCGTTACTGAATAGAACCAGCCCATAAACAAGATTTTCAATAAAAATCACAGATCGCAAACTTTTTTTGTTTTGGTCGATTCTAAAATAAAATTAAATACAAAAAAAATTCGTAGTGACTTTTCTGTATATGCAAAATGGATTATTCTAAAAACCATAAGCAAAGCTACGCGAATCACTAAGAACTGCCATCATTATATCAAAATAGATTCTGAACGTAAATGTATCCAACCTTTAGAAATGCTGCTATAAAACAGCAATTTTCTAATACACAAACAATAATCCTAATCCTAAAGAAACTTCAAACTGGGATTATCCTATTTACTATTTATTTAAAAAGAGCAACTATTCAGGGGGCTTCCCATAATAGTTGCTCTTTTTGTTATTGATATTAGGCTATAACACCATTTCATTCCAGGCATTACCCACTTCGGCCAGTCCATAAACACTCGCCTTATTATGATGTGTTTATAACAGTAAAATTTCACAAGAACCATATTAACTGCTCACTGAAAAACATACCAGAAGTTACTCGAAAGAAAGATTTACTCCATTTATATTTCAGTCTTTATTTGCTGTGTGAAAACAAGTACAAATCTGATGTTGTAATAAAGGATAGATATACTCATAAATTCCCTTTTGCATCAAGTATGAGAATATGGCATATCGAAAACACTCTTCTTTTTTTTCACATTCGTGATTATCACAAATAATAGAACATGAGCTATTTGTAGATTCAAAAGAAAGTGCAGCTTTCTCAATCATTCTTTCTATTTTATCTAAATGAATATTCACTCGCCCATCCGGTTCTAATAACTCTTCAAAAGCCAAGTCAACATAAGAACTATTAGGATCCTCCTTAAAATCATCGCACGTGGATTCAAACTTTTTCTTTGCTATTTGCCCAAAGTCTACAAATGTGTTTTCTCTCATATACCTTCCTTTAACCAAAAACCATGATGGCAGTTACAATAAATTATCATTGCAAGAGCCATCATGGTTAATTTATTTCGTTTAAATTTATTTAGCTTATCACTTAAAGATATCTTAAAACCAATACTATAAAATGTCAATAAAATCAAAACAATTCGTCATTAGTAAAAACCTCCAGTCTTTCTATACGCTTTTCTGCAAACCTTCCTTTAAGGGCAATTTAATGATAAAGGTTGTTCCTACGCCTTCCTGACTTTCCACATCCAGCGTTCCTTCATGTTTATTCACAATAATATCATAGGAAATACTAAGACCTAAACCAGTTCCCTTGCCGAGTGGTTTCGTCGTGAAAAAAGCGTTAAAAATTTTCTCTTTCACGTCTTTACTCATACCAATTCCACTATCTTTAATAATACAATAAGCGAAGTTTTCGTCATGATGTGTCGCGATTTTGATCTTTCCCATCCCCTCGTTCTGCTTTGCTGTAATGGCATGAGCGGCATTTACAATAATATTCAGTAAAACTTGATTGATTTGCCCGGAGGATGCAGAAAATGCAGGAATTTCTCGTAAATCAGTCTCTACTTCAGCAACATATTTCACTTCATTCTTCGCTATGATCAAAGTATTTTTGATGCCTTCGTTTAAATCATAAGCGTCAAATTCATTCTGTCTGTCACTGCGTACAAACAACTTCAAAGCCTTAGCAATGTCTTGGATTCTCTGCATTCCTTCTTCACACTCTTTAAATAGAATCGGAATATCTTCCAATACAAAGTCTACTTTCTTTCGCTTTTCCAACTGATTTATTTGGGTGATAAAGTCGGATACCCCGGGGTAATTTTCCATCCCCTGCAGTAATTTTAATTCTTTATACTTATATATAACTTCTGTAATCCCAGAAAAATACTTCTGCAATGTATCAAAATTGCTAGAAACAAAACCAACGGGATTATTAATTTCATGACCAACGCCAGCAGCCAACTGGCCAATGCTTGCTAACTTTTCCTGTTGAACCATTTGCAGATGTGTACTTTCTAGCGCTTTGTAAGCCGCCGCTAATTCTTCATTATGTCTATATAAGGAATCTTCCATAACTTTATATTCCGTTAAATCAAGCTCCATACTTAAATAGTAACCAATTTCACCATCAGCGTTTTTCACAGGTGATATGGATACTAAGACCCAATATAAATCTCCGTTTTTTCTTTTATTGCAGATTTCTCCTTGCCACTGATGCCCGTTAGTTACAGTTTCTTTAATTTCTTCATAGAAACTTTCAGGGTGCGCTTCTGATCTAAAAAAACTAATATTTTGTCCTACAATTTCCGCTTTAGAGTAACCAGATATTCTGCTGTACTCTGCATTTACATAAATAATCGTTTCTGCTTTATCGATAATAATAATGGACCCAGGACTTTCTTCTACGGCCTGTGACAATTTAAGAATTTCTTCTTGAGCTAACTTCTGTTCCGTAATATCACGAATCATAATAAGCGCCTGTTCTCCGGAAATAACCACTGCACGTGCGTCGCGATATTTGATACCATCTTCATATTCAATTTGATATTCAAATGGCCGGACTTTCTTTTGCTGAAAAGAAAGTTCAACATTCTTTTTAAAAACACTAGCTACTGGCGCGGGTAAAACATCTCCTATCCGCTTGCCAAGAATCGTTTTATCGCCAATATGACTAAACTCTGAAGCTTGTTTAAACTCAACTATAGTGAGTTCAGGCGTTACTACCAACATAATGTCTGGTATCGTTTGAACAAGCACTTTATTTTTTTCTTCGCTAATTTTTAAAGCCTCTTCTGCTTCTTTTTTCTCAGTCACATCAATCACAGCGCCAAC
>URQW01000100.1 GCA_900550105.1 uncultured Pelosinus sp. | reverse complement strand
CTTGATGCTTGTCCGTCACAGACTTTATCTGGCAATGGATCAGTCATTCAAATGAGATGCAGGAGTCATGTCGCAACTGTATCGGATCGCGGGCATGCGCTAACGAATTGCTGGAATTGCCGTCTCGTGTGTCCCATGTCGCAGCCTCGTAAACAAACTAAGCTGCTTTAGGAGCGATTGATAAAGTAAAATGAAGGTTTATCAATCGCTTTTTATCTTTGTGATAGTTGTAAAATTAAACAGTTTATTTTAGCAACTTTATGTAGATTGCTAATTAAGGAGGCTTTTGTATGGTTCAAAGAGGGGATTACTTTACTCATAAGCCGAAATACAGCTGGCAAGGAAGTGTTGCGATTGGGTTTTGTATCTTATTAACATTTATCATCGGGAGTATCTTCTGCATTATTTTCAAGTATGATATTCCTCTGTCGGCAGTAATATCGTTAGCGGCGCCTCTTTAAAGACGATAGTGATACATCGCTTGTAATAAAGTTATAGGGAAAAAGTCAAACTTGACTTTTTCCAATTCATAGAATATGATTATATTTGCATATAAGAATTAATTATTAAGACTTGTGAAAGGCGGCTTGCAGCATGGATCTAGTAAGAATTTTAAAAGCCTTAGGCGATGAAACGCGGCTACGGATGATGAATTTGCTGCGCCAGGAAATGCTATGTGTCTGTGAAGTAGAAGCTTTATTAGAAAGTAGTCAGTCCAATGCATCCCGCCATTTAGCCAAATTACGCGATGCTGATTTGATTCGAAGCGAGAAAAAAGCGCAATGGGTCTATTATGGCATTAATGAGCAACTGTTAACAGAATGCTTGTTTATCAAGGTGCTTCTAGACGAAGATTTAGCGCAGCATCCTGAGTATGCGAAAGATATTGAAAAGCTTAGAGAAGTGCGTAGTACCTTGCATTGCGGTATATTAAGTTTAGAGCGAGATGCAGAAACCTGATACCGCGCTAACTGGTTGGACGGAAGCGCGATTTCGCTCCTCTGGTTTTCTTGTTTATGTAAATATGCATATATGTATATATTTGTATATTAGCACATAGGATTATAAGATCCATAGGATATAGTAAGATAAAAATATATATCAAAGAAAAGGGAGCGATTATGATGAGTAAAATTGAAATTTTTGATCCTGCCATGTGCTGCGAAACTGGGATTTGCGGTCCCAGTATTGACAAAGAGCTGCTGCGAGTGGCAACTACCATTAAAAATTTAACAGCCAAGGGAGCCGATATTACTCGATTTGGCCTAGCCAATCAACCGCAAGCCTTCATTTCTTATCAGAAAGTTAATGAGTTATTGCTAAAAGAAGAAGCTGAGGTTTTACCAATCACTCTCGTAGATGGTGAAGTGAAAAAAACACGTCTTTATCCGACTGATGCTGAATTTGTCGCATGGTCAGGCATTGAATTAGATGCCCCGTCTGAGTCACAAGAAAAAGATGATGGCGGTTGCTGCTGCAGCGGTGGATGTTGTTAAGTTTCAATCTGAGGAGGCGCTCATTATGTATCCGTCTTTTTGCGTAGAAGCGATTACGTTGACTAAATATTTATTCTTTACCGGAAAGGGCGGCGTGGGGAAAACTTCTGCCGCCTGTGCTACGGCTGTTACTTTAGCGGATCAAGGGAAAAAAGTATTGCTTATTAGTACTGATCCAGCTTCGAATTTGCAAGATGTTTTTGGCATGGACTTAAATGGAAAGGGAACAGAGATTCCTGAAGTCCCTAATCTTATCGTAGCAAATTTAAATCCGGAAGAAGCGGCGCGGGAATATCGCGAATCCGTGATCGCTCCTTATAAAGGGAAACTGCCAGCGAGCGTAATTAAGAATATGGAAGAACAGTTATCTGGGTCCTGCACGGTGGAAATTGCCGCATTTAATGAGTTCTCGCACTTTATTACGGATACCAAGACACAAGCTCTTTATGATTACATTCTCTTCGATACAGCGCCGACCGGACATACCTTGCGCATGCTGCAATTGCCTTCGGCCTGGAGCAATTTTATTAGTGAAAATACGCATGGCGCGTCCTGTTTAGGTCAACTATCGGGTCTAGAAAGTAAAAAAGAAGTTTATAAGCAGGCTGTAAAGACTTTGGCCGATGGTAATTTGACAACGCTGGTGCTTGTTGCCAGACCGGAAAATTCGCCGCTGGCCGAAGCCGCGCGTGCGTCGAAGGAATTAAAAGAGTTAGGCGTAGAAAATCAACTGCTGATCATTAATGGTGTTCTGGAGCAAGAGAGTGCCAATGATGAAATCGCCTACCAACTGCAGCGTAAACAACAGGCGGCTCTAGATTCAATTCCTGTTACTTTACAAAATATTGCTACCTATCAAATTCCGCTCCGCTCTTATAATCTCACCGGAATTGATAATATTCGTTTGCTGTTTCAAGAGGATCATCAGGAAACGAAACCTTATACGCTGAATCCATCCAAGCTTGCCACAGTAAAAGTTTTAGTAGAGGATCTTTATCAAAGCGGTAAGCGTGTGATTTTCACCATGGGCAAAGGCGGGGTCGGCAAAACTACGTTAGCAGCTATCATTGCGCTAGGCTTGGCGCAAAAAGGCGCGAAGGTGCATCTAACGACAACAGATCCGGCAAACCATCTCGACTTTGTTATGACAGAGCAGCCAGGCGTTACAATCAGTCACATTGATGAGCAAGAAGAATTACGAAAATATACGGAAGAAGTACTGGCTACAGCACGGCAAACGATGAAAGAAGAGGATATTGCTTATATAGAAGAGGATCTGCGTTCTCCTTGCACCCAGGAAATTGCCGTATTTCGCGCCTTTGCTGAACTTGTTGATAAAGCAGATGATCAGATTGTCGTTATTGATACAGCGCCAACAGGTCACACCTTATTGCTCCTTGATGCAACACAGAGTTATCATAAAGAGGTAGAGCGGACTCATGGCGATGTACCAGAGTCGGTAAAAAAACTTCTGCCGCGTTTACGCGATGAGCAAGAGACTGAAGTGGTGATTGTTACATTGCCGGAAGCTACGCCAGTTTATGAAGCCATGCGTCTTCGCGATGATTTAGTGCGGGCCGGAATTCATAACAAATGGTGGGTGATGAATGCGAGTCTGCTCATGACTCACACACAAAGTCCCTTGCTAAAAACAAAAGCGCAAAATGAGATTCCTTGGCTGAATAAGGTGGATGAGATTTCTGCTGGTTCTATGGCCGTGATTCCATGGCAAGGGGAAGACATAAAAAAAGAGAAATTATCGGCTTTTTTGCAATAAAATCTGAATCAATAAAAATCTAGTTCCCTAGTTTGTTGCTCAAGATGATGTACCTTCTATATAGCTTACTAATTTATAGCAAGGTGCGCAGATTAAGACGAAAGCGCACCTTGCTAAGAGTAATTAAAATGGACCAAGGTATTTATAACAGCCGAACAGGGAGGAACGAACCGTGAAAATTGTCATTATCGGTGGGGTAGCAGCTGGTACTTCTGCTGCTGCAAAAGCAAGACGTAATGATGAAACTGCAGAAATTGACTTATTTGATGCAGATACAGATATATCCTATTCGAGTTGCGGCTTGCCTTACTATATAGGTACAGGAATTGAGAATAGGGAACAACTAGTACCAAGAGACGCTGCCTTTTTTAAGAAAAAGTACAATGTCAATTTATATACTTTGCATAAAGTCTTGGAAATACGTACAACTGAGAAACTCGTTCTTGTAGAGAATCTACTGAATGGAGAGATTTTTGAAAAGCATTATGATAAGTTGGTTTTAGCGACAGGCGCGCAACCAATAAAGCCTCCTTTACCGGGAATGGATAAACAAAACGTATTTCTTGTGCGAAATGTTGCTAGTGCTGATAAACTCCGGACCTATATTCAAGAAAGAAAACCTAAAAGGGCAGTGATTGTAGGCTCGGGATTTATCGGTCTAGAAATGGCCGAAAACTTAACGGCAAGAGGGCTTTATGTAACAATCGTTGAAATGGCGCCCTATATTATGCCCGCTTTAGATTTAGACATGTCTGTATATATTGAAGACCATTTAAAAGCAAAGCAGATTCGTCTTTTTACTGCCAATCCAGTTGTTTATCTTGAAGGAAAGGATACTGTTGAGCAAGTCTGTTTGCAAAACGGTCAGGTCATACCGACAGATTTTGTAATCATGGCAGTTGGAGTTCGGCCTAATGTTGAATTGGCTCAAAGAGCAGGAATAGCACTTGGCGTGACGGGCGCGATCGCAGTAAATTCACGTATGGAAACAAATCTCGAAGGAATATATGCTTGTGGAGATTGTGCGGAAAGCTATTCTTTAATTACGAAACAAGCTTTTTATCGTCCGCTAGGATCAACAGCAAATAAGATTGGCCGTATTGTCGGCGATCAAATGACAGGTGGCAATTTAGAATTTCGCGGTGGCCTTGGGACAGGAATTTTTAAAGTCTTTGATTTAACAGTCGCTCAGACTGGACTCACTGAGAAAGAAGCGCATCGAGCTGGCTACGAAGTCGTTGTATGCCATAATATTAAACCGGATAAACCGGAATATTTTCATGGAAAAGAAATGATAATCAAAGCGATTGCAGATCAAGTAACAGGACGGATTTTAGGTGCTCAGATTGTTGGTTTTCAAGGTGTCGATAAACGGATTGATGTGTTTGTTACGGCGATTTCATTTGGAGCAAAGGCTGAGGACTTATTCCATTTGGATTTGGCTTATGCACCGCCTTTTTCAACGACAAAAGATCCAGTTATCTATACTGGCATGATTTTAGAAAATACGCTTAATCGAGGACGAAGATTGATCACACCAGATCGTTTATCAGAAAAAATTCAACAGGGAGAAGACATCCAAATCATTGATGCTCGAATAGGCCCACAATACGAGGATTCTCATATTGTGGGAGCACGGAACATTCCTCAAGACGAACTTCGCAATACATTGCATTCTTTAGATAAAGAAAAACCGACGGTAACTTATTGTAATAAAGGTGTGACTGGGAATGCAACGCAGAATATCTTGATTAATGCCGGTTTTAAAGAAGTATACAATTTATCCGGTGGTCACAAGCACTATAATAAGATAATCGGTGGCGAAGTGAAAAAATAACGAAAAGGATTTAATAACAAATATTTTTACTATGCACGATGTTAATAATATGCAAAATTGACCGGAAATGCTACGAGTTTATATTTGGAAAATCGGAAAACAACAAATACAAATATCTTATTCAGCAATAGCTTTATTTAAAACAAATAAAGTTATTGCTGAATATTTTTTACTTGTTTGCATTAAATAGAAAAAGTAAAATTTATTTTAGTTAAATACCAAAAAGTAAAATCAGTAAAAAATATATTCCGATATCACAGTAGATGTCCAGCGACACAAAAGTGCATACTTTAGGATATAGGAATATTCAGGGTTTTTAAGGGCAGGTATGCATCTAAGTGTCGCTAGAGCGCGACACTTAGATGCATACCTGCTTTGCTAGCGACACTTAAATGCATACTTTCTAAGCGGATTTTCATAGCAAAACAGTATCTTATTTGTATAAAAATACACCTCTTTCTCTATTTACATAAAACAATGGCTGATTAGATAGAAATAGCTGTTAGATTATTATAAAATGAGTATATAAAACTCTTCTAAAAGAAAGGTAATCAGCTATGATCTATGTTACAGGAGACCTTCATGGTAATATTGATAAGGCCAAATTAAATATGAAAAACTTTGCATGCCAGAAGTCGCTATCAAAGAAAGATTACCTAATTATAACAGGGGATTTTGGCTGTGTTTGGAGTGGTGGCAAAGATGATCAATGGCTTTTAGATTGGTTTGAAGCAAAGTCCTTTACAACTTTATGGGTAGATGGAAATCATGAAAACTTTAATCTTTTAAACGAGTATCCAGTTTTAGAGTGGAATGGTGGTTTAGTCCATCAAATTAGACCATCAGTTCTTCATCTGATGCGCGGTCAGGTCTTTAAAATTGATGGAAAAACCTTCTTTACTTTTGGGGGCGCGACGTCGAGTGACAAAGAGTTCCGTAAGGAGAATAAAAGTTGGTGGTCGCAAGAAGTTCCTACGGAAAAGGAATTTCAAGAAGCTATTGAAAATCTTAAGCAGCATGATATGAAAGTTGATTATATTGTAACTCACACTGCTCCGACGAGTGTTATTTCCGAGTTGGAATTAGATATACACAAATTAAAAGACCCAACTTGTATAATGCTCGATTACTTCTTGAAAAATGTTACATTTGGACGCTGGTTTTTCGGTCATTTTCATCAGAATAAATCACTAGATCAATTTATTGCTTTATATAATAGTATTGGAGCTATTCAGGAAGAACGGATTGCTTTTTATAAACCTGAATTAAGAGATTGGAAAATAGAGAAATATTTAAGTAAATTCAAGGCAACTTTTCCTGAAAAAAAAGCCCCTTGTTACGATGAGATTGGCAATTTAATTGACAAATTGGAAGCGGAAGGACGACACATTACATATCCTTTACCAGGCGGTAAATGGAATCAGATTGAATGGCAAAAGGAATATAATCGGAAAAAAGTATTTGAAAGACAGGCAGAAAAGTTATTGCAGCACAAAGCAATTGGATCAGAAAATTTTATAGCGTGTGCCAGTGGGAGTTTCTGTGACAAAAGCTCTAATTGCAAGTGCTCGAAGTTGTATGATTATATGAAAGAGAATAAAATTATAGGACATACCTGTGCTTTATATGATCCCTCTAATTGTACTAAATTTAGAGCCTACAATGATGAATAAACGAGTGATTACTTAAAGAAGGGCAAATAAGAAATATAGGCTCAAATTATAAATGTATCTCAGTAGAATCCAGAAGAATTTTAAGTAACCTCCAAGTTTGTGTAAAATGAAGACACTAACTTGGAGGTTTTATTATGGGATAAATAATTTCATTTTTCCCGCAGAACTTCTTAGCAAAGTGTTTACCTATGATTAGGGCTTTGGTGCCGCCAGATATACCGCTTGTAAGCCTTTATAAAATTCATATTTGCCCGATTTTTGCATATTAAAGCACACTAAAGATTATTATACGACACAACATTTCTTTTTTGTAAAGTTGCGCTGTAGTTATTTGTCATTTTCAATTTGTATTTGGCAAGATGTTTTATAATTTGCGGAATAGTAACGTTACAATATTGCTATAAAAACGTTACTATGATAAAATTTATAGTAGGAGGGTTTTCTATGGGAGTTAATGATACAAGCTATCCTAGAGTAACAATTTATTTAAAAAAAAATCATATTGAATTTTTAAACGACATAATAGCAGAAATGAGACACGACGAAACTAAAATCAGTCGGAGTGATTTAATTAGGGCCATTTTAGATCATTACTGTGATACTAAGACTCCTATTAGTCGGGGAATTTATGAAGATTTTTACAATAGAACAATATTAGGAAATAAAGATAAAAATCATTTTGATTAGAACTTTAAAAAATTTTACGATGAAGGTGAGGAGAATGTCGGAATATTCCGCAGAAGCTTCTGCTTTGGGATATATCTATCAAGTCAGGTATGCACTATACTATCTTCTTACTATAGGAGATGAACATAGTGTTAGTATTGAGTGTTTGGATGACATTTCTTTCGAAAAAGCTGGAACCGTAAGCGAGCTGCTTCAATTAAAGCATCATCTTGTCCGAAAAGCATCATTAACTGATATGAGTGTCGATTTATGGAAGTCATTGCGGGTTTGGAGCAATTACTTGTTGGAAAATCAAAAAGAACTTCCGATTTTAAAACTTATTACTACTGCTATGGCACCAAAAGAATCAGCAGCTTATTATTTAAGACCCGAATGTCGGGATGAAGCGAATGCTCTTAATAGAATTAATTTAGCTTCACAGACATCAGAAAACACAGCGTTAAAGGATTGTTTTAACAAATTTAATTTATTAAATCAGCATCAAAAGCAATTATTAATTAGTAAAATCATCATTTTAGATGGTTCACCATTTATTTCCAATTTAGAAAATATGATAAAAAAGGAACTCAGATTAGCTGTTTTACCTAACCACATTCAGGGATTATATGAAAGACTAGAGGGTTGGTGGCTTAATAAAGCGATTCTTTACTTAAATAGAAAATCGTCAGAACCTATTGACGGTTTAGAAGTGCACTATAAAATTAATGACATAGCAAAATCATTTGAGCCAGAAGCATTACCAATAGATTTTCTTGATATTGAACCACCCGATATGCCAGACCCAATAAATGATAGTCGTCTTTTTGTAAAACAACTTCGTGAGATTTCTGTCGATACAAAACGAATCGAATATGCAATCAAAGATTTTCATAAGGCCTTTACTCAAAGATCAAGATGGACAAGAGAAGAACTATTAATAGACCAAGAAATTGAAGTATACGAGAAGAAACTAATTGGAGAATGGGAACGATTTTCTCTTGCGATTAAAGAAGATTTACCTGCTGAATCTTCCGAAGAAATATTAAAAAAAATCGGTAGAAAAGTATACAATTGGGTAGAGTTTACAGCTCAAATACCAATTAGGCCGAAATGTAATGAAGCATATGTTATGCGAGGTAGCTATCATATGTTAGCTAACGAAGATCCACCTAGAGTATGGTGGCATCCTAGCTTTAAAGAACGAATTACTGCATTACTGGGAGGTAATTTAGAATGACTAAGTGGGAAGAGCGTCCTATAGAAGTTGCTAATTTACTTAATCCAGCGTTCTGCTCGGTATTGCTTTATCAAGCAATTAAAGGATACAGACAAGAGGCAAAAACTAACATGCCTTACCCTTTGCTATTTCTTATATTACCTATTGTTCTTCATAAAAGCACACGTGAATCTTTGCCTCGGTCAATAGCAACTAAATTTCATGCATGGTTAGAACAAAATCAAAACCAAAAAATATCATTCGCAGCTCGGACAAGGCAAATGGTATTTTACACAAAAGAAGCATTAACTTTTGGTATGAAGCAGGGCATTATAAATATCGATAATAATGGTTTAATTGTTTCAAAAAACATATCAAAATTGAAGACTACGAAAACATCAGAAGTATATCAATGCTCTCAAAGAGCTTTATTTTTAGGTCGATGGTTTAGTAAAGCGGGCGATATTACAACAATTTTTATGATGTGGGGGATTTGCCCATGAGTTTCCAAATAAAATCAATTGCGCTTTACAATAAAAACGGTGAAATAAGAAAAATACCATTTAAAATAGGACAAGTGAATATTATAACTGGTAAATCAAATACAGGAAAAAGTACTATTATAGATATAATTGAATATTGCCTTGGTCAATCAGATTTTAGAATTCCAGAAGGACCAATTAGAGAAAGCGTA
>URQW01000099.1 GCA_900550105.1 uncultured Pelosinus sp. | reverse complement strand
CATATAATGTTCAAGTAATAATTCACCTCGAGCAATCTCTACACCTTTTAATTTTATGACATAAACGCTCGGTTTTAGTTGAATATTATCACGAATGCGAATCGTAGGTACAATAAGCCCCAGTTCAATGGCACATTGCCGTCGAATCATGACGACGCGATCTAATAAATCACCGCCTTGGCCAACATCAACAAGTGGAATTAAACTGTAGCCAATTTCGAGTTCCATTTGATCAACCTGAAGTAACGAAACAATATTCTCAGGTTTACGCACTTCTTCCATTTCTTGCTGTTCCTGTTGATTAACTTCCTCTTTTTCAATCGTTTTCTGTGAATTTTTCAATGCATAAGCTGTAAAAAATAGTAAGCCGCTCAACAGAGCGAACGGAATTCCCGGCAGACCTGGTACAATGGCAAAAAAAGCAAGTACTGTGCCAACAATCAAAAAGACCCTGTCATTACTAATCAACTGTGTTGCTAAATCATAGCCAAGATTATGATCAGAAGCAGCTCTTGTCACAACAATACCTGTAGCCGTTGAAATAAGCAACGCTGGTATCTGATTCACAAGTCCTTCACCGACAGTTAAAAGGGTATATTGCGACAGAGCCTGGACGGCTGATAAATTAAACTGAACCATGCCAATAACAAAACCGCCAACAATATTAATTACAATAATGATAATAGCAGCAATCGCATCGCCTTTGACAAACTTACTAGCACCATCCATAGCGCCATAAAAATCAGCTTCTCGCTGAATTTTACGCCGCCGTTCCTTCGCCTCAGCATCATTAATCAACCCTGAATTTAAATCAGCATCAATACTCATCTGCTTACCGGGCATAGCATCCAAAGTAAATCGAGCCGCTACTTCCGCTACACGTTCAGCGCCTCGAGTAATAACAATAAACTGGATAATAATTAAAATAACAAACATAATAAAACCGACAATAGCATTCCCGCCAACAACATAATTTCCGAAAGCTAAAATCACTTCCCCAGCATAGCCGCTATTTAAGATCAGCCTTGTTGAAGATACATTAAGAGCTAAACGAAACAATGTTGTAATAAGCAGCAGTGAGGGAAATACAGAGAAATCAAGTGGTTCTGTATTATAAACAGCAACCATCACAACCGTAAGCGCTAAAGTAATATTTAGTGTTAAGAAAATGTCAAGAAGCATTGTTGGCAGCGGAATAATCATCATAACAACAATCGTTACAATCGCTAGCGCAACAAAAACATCACTATATTTTGTAATTTTGGGAAAAGGTGTAGATGATTGAGAAGCCAAATAATCTCTCTCCTTCTGTTAGGACAGCTTTTTCTTGAGTCGATATACATATGCTAAAACTTCAGCCACAGCCTGATATAGTTCAGCGGGAACCAAATCGCCGATTTCCGTTAAACTATATAATGACCTTGCCAAAGGCTTATTTTCTACAATCGTAACCCCATGTTCACGAGCAACTTCTTTAATGCGAAAAGCCAAATAATCTTGCCCCTTGGCTACAACAAGCGGCGCCGGCATATCAGGCTCATATTTTAAAGCTACAGCAAAGTGTGTCGGATTTGTTACAACCACACTGGCACTCGGCACTTCCTGCATCATGCGCTGCATAGCCATTGCGCGCTGTTTTTGTTTGATTTGACTTTTAATTTTCGGATCGCCTTCGGCTTGTTTCATCTCTTCTTTTACTTCCTGCTTGCTCATCTTCAAACTCTTATTATGCTGCCATAATTGAAAATAATAGTCAGCGACTGATAAAACAAGCAACACTGTAATAATGCGAAACGCCAAATCAAGGCCTAGTGAACAAATCCACTGCAAGGAAGAGATTAAGTCAAAAGAAATTATTTTAGGCAAATTATTAGCCTGATCTTCGGCAAATCGGTAAATAAAAAAACTTATAATAAAAATTTTAAAAATCGACTTAGCTAATTCGACTAAAGAACGCATGGAAAACATGCGAGAAAAGCCCGATATAGGATTCAACTTATCTAAACTTGGTATTAAGGGTTCTAATGTAAATACAAACCCTACTTGAAAATAATTAATTGCAACAGATACAATTACAATAATGGCCATAAGCGGTAATGCCGCTTGTAGAAAAACAAGTCCATATGACAAGAATAAAATTTGAAAGGAATCAATCGTAAAATCACTAGAAGGAAAACTAGTAACTACAGTTTTCATTAACCCCGCAAGCTGTTCATACATGAAAGGGCCAATAAATTTAAGAGAAAAAAAGGCCGCTAACAAAACAACTGCCGAATTAAAATCCATACTTTTGGCAACTTGACCTTTTTCACGTGACTCAGATTTTCGCTTTGCTGTTGGATCTTCTGTTTTCTCGCCAGAAAAACGCTGCAAATCAAAATTCAACCTGTGCTTATGGTCCAGCCTGAAATAATTGTATAAGCTTATTAATATCTGCCTGCATTCCATTAAACAATACCTCGAGAAAAAAAATATAAAAAGGCAAAGCCATTGAAAGCATAAATAAACCAATTAATATTTTTGCCGGCATACCTACCATAAAAATATTCATCTGTGGCATTGTCTTAGCTAAAATTCCCATACCAATATCTAAAAGTAATAAGGTAACTAAAACAGGCAAGCTGATTTTCAAAGCTATTGCAAAAAAACCTGCCACGAGATCGACCATATAAGGAGCTAGCGATTTTGAAAAAACGACATGAGTTACCGGAACAAGACGAAAACTGTCTAATAGCGCTGTCAATAATAAATGATGCCCATTGGTTGCTAAAAAAACAAGAAGCGCCAGCATATATTTAAAGTTGCCAATCAAAGGAACGTTTTGTCCATATAAAGGATCTATAATATTAACCATAGAAAAGCCAATTTGAGTATCAATAAGAGACCCTGCCATTTGAATCGCCGAAAAAACAAAAGTACTCGTAAAACCAATAATAAGGCCTACAATATATTCCGTCATGATAAGAAAAAGATATAATAAGAACGTTTTTGGTAATTCTGGCGTCTGCTGACCTAAAATTGGCAACAGAACCAAGGCCAAAATTAAGGAAAGTCCTGCTTTTACAATAATCGGTACATTGCGACTGCCATAAATAGGGGCTGCCGTAAAAATGCCGCTCACTCTTACAAAAAGCAGGAAAAAAAGACCCATTTGATTTTGAACTAGGGCAAATAAATCCACTCTTTGTCCACCTCTAACCCTTTTAGTGAATTATTTGCGGTACACTTTGAAAAATCGCTTGCATATAATCAACCATTAAACGCAGCATCCAAGGTCCAAATACTAAAATTGCTACAAATACAGCAATAATCTTCGGAATAAAAGCCAGTGTTTGTTCCTGAATTTGTGTCGTCGCCTGAAAAATACTCACAAGCACTCCCACAACAAGTCCTAATCCTAGCATGGGCGCGGAAATCAACATAACCATAGATAAAGCATCGCGACCAATTTGTATTGCCATATCACCATTCATTGTTTTTCCCTCCCTTTCTAGTTAAAACTAGTGACTAGCGAGCGAATTAGAAGGTGCCAGCCGTCAACTAAGACAAACAGTAAAATTTTAAAAGGAAGAGAAATCATAACAGGCGGTACCATCATCATGCCCATAGACATCAGCGTACTAGCTACAACCATATCAATAACAATGAACGGAATATAAATTAAAAATCCGATCTGAAAGGCAGTCTTTAATTCACTAATAATGAAGGCCGGAATAAGCGTCATTGTTGAAACCTCTTCTTGTGATGCTGGACGCGGCCCATCTGCTAAATTTATAAATAAAGCGATATCATTTTCACGTGTCTGTTTAAACATAAAAAATCGTAATGGCTTCATTGCCTCATTTAAAGCAGTTGGCTGATCCATCGTTCCCGCTAAATAAGGTTGCAGCGCTTTAGAATTTATCTCATCAATATATGGCGACATCGTGAAAAAAGTAATAAACAAAGCAAGTCCTACTATAATCTGATTTGGCGGCATTTGCTGCGTCCCTAAGGCGCTTCGCAAAAAAGAAAGTACAATAAGTATCCGCGTAAACGAAGTCATCATAATCAAAATAGAAGGCGCTAACGTTAAAACAGTAAGTCCTAATAAGATTTGTAGACTTGTAGCAACTTCCTGCGGCGTACTAGCCTGATCAACGCCCACAGTAACACTCGGAATCGGAATAAGTGGTGCAGCAACCGCTGAAGAGATTGTCACAAAAGAAGCGAGAAGAACAGCACCAATTACAATAAATACTCTTAGCAAAGCGGTTACCTCTTCTCTATATCCGTTGCATCATGATCTAATGCATTTTTTCGTTCTTTATTCATTTTGTCTCTCCCAAAAACTTCAGGGAACTTATGAGACATATGCTGCAGTGAATGAAGCTGACTGCGAAATACTGCCTGAAAAGTTTCTGACTCTTGTATATTTTGTTCTAGGAGTTCATGAATTTTATCGGGATCAGTGATTGTTTGCAGTAAAGTAATATTGTGGTCTGTGACACCTAAAACCAAATATTCTCCTGCCATTTCCACAACATAAACAGCGCGATTTGTCCCTAACGAAAGGGAGCTTAGAATCTTGCTGGAATTCTTCCGCCCAGCAAGATTCAGTTTATTCCCCCAGAATCGCGAAGTAAAATATGCTAATGCCACAACCACTCCAAAAGTAAACAATAGCGAAATCACATAAGAAAATATGGAAAAACCACTCATTGTCGTTGCTGCCGGCTCTTGATATTTCAGATATTCACCAGAAGCATCAGCAGCAAATGCTTTAGACATCAGCAATAAATTCATCACATTTAGCCTACAGCTTTACGAACGGCCTCAAGAACTCGGTCAGGCTGAAAAGGTTTTACAATAAAATCGCGCGCACCGGCTTGAATCGCTTCAATAACCATAGCTTGTTGTCCCATGGCGCTACACATAATAACTTTCGCATTAGCGTCTATCTTTTTAATCTCTTTAACTGCCGCAATTCCATCCATCTCCGGCATAGTAATATCCATGGTGGTCAATTCAGGACGAAGTTCTTGCCATTTTTCAACAGCCCTAGCACCATTTTCGGCTTCCCCTACTACCTCATAGCCGTTTTTTGATAAAATATCTTTAATCATCATTCGCATAAAAGCAGCATCATCTACTATTAATACTCGAATTGCCATTCAACAATCTCTCCTTATCATTATAAATTTTTACTGTAAATTCGCAGCCCGTTCTAAGGGGCTTACAATATCGGTAACCCTAACGCCAAAATTTTCATCAATTACTACAACTTCACCTTTGGCAATCAATTTTCCATTCACGAGAACATCGACAGCTTCCCCTGCCAATTTATCAAGTTCAATGACAGACCCTGTAGATAACTCGAGAATTTCCTTTATTAACTTACGGGTACGCCCTAATTCTACCGTAACCTGCAACGGTACGTCCATAATTAAATTAATATTTGTATCACCAAGCGGAATTCCACTGGGCGTAAGTGGAGCAAATTGAACTGGTTGAACCACAACATTCGGAGCTGGCTGTGCCGGTTTTGCCGCTTGCATCATAGGTTGCGATGGTGCCGCATAAGCTGCTTGCGTTGCGGCTGGTGGAGCTGGTGTTGGCGCCGCCGCGGCCGGAGTCGGTGTTGGGGCAGATGGTGGCGGTGGTGCTTCCTGTGACATGTTAAGCAGATTTCCTACCATTTCCTTAGCAATATCTATACCAACAAGCTGCATAATTTCACTATCAATAAGATCTTCTACTTCCATACGAAACGATACGCGAACAATGGATTGATCTCCTTGAGCCAAGTTCGTAATCGGCGTCTCTGTTGAAAAATCAACACGCGTACTCGTCGGCGGCGAAATATCAACTTTCTTTTTAAACATCGTCGAAATAGAAGTCGCCGTAGATCCCATCATTTGATTCATTGCTTCCGTAACAGCGCTTGAATAAAGTTCATTCATCTCAGTCGGAGGATTCGAACCATCGCCACCCATCATTAGATCAGAAATGATCAAAGCATCCTGCTCACGAATCGCCAGGATATTTGTCCCAGTAAGACCATGAGTATAACCTACTTCAATTACCAAATACGGTAGCGGATATTGCTCTTTGATTTCATCTAAGGTCGTAATGGAGACACGTGGTGTCGTAATTGATACGCGACGCCCTAACAATATTGATAAGGTCGTCGCCGCACTGCCCATGGAAATATTGCCAATCTCACCAAGCGCGTCTTTTTCTATATCAGATAAATCCTCTGCTGCACTTACATCAGCCGCAGGAGACGAACTAGGTTCACCTCTGAGCAAAGCATCAATTTCATCTTGTGAGAGAAATCCATCACTCATCTAAGTCATCTCCTTCTATCACTCTGGTCACTTGTACAGCCATTTTTTTGCCGCTTACACCAGGTTTGCATAAAAATTTCTTTTGCTGACCAACATATACAGTTAATTCATCAGACACTTTTGTTTCTAGCTGTAAAACATCCCCTGCTGCAAGACCAAGCATTTCTGCTACACTAATCGTAACTTTGCCTAATTCCGTGGTAATTGGAATCACAGCTTTGCGCAATTTTTTCTGCAATGCTTGACTATTTTCATCGGAATCTTGCTTTGCTACAGAAGAAGCGACCCAGAAAGTTGTCGTCAGTTTTGACATGATGGGCTCTAACACCAAATAAGGAATACACAAATTCAAAAGACCTTCTGCCTGGCCGATTTTTGCCTGTAACGTTATAATAACAACCATATCGTTAGGCGGAACAATCTGTGTAAACTGAGGATTTGTTTCAATAACATCCATACTTGGATTCATGGCAATCACTTGTTTCCAAGCCTCTTGCAATGATTCCAAGGCTTTATTAATCACTCGAGTAATAATCGCTTCTTCAATATCTGTTAAAGGTCTGGGTTTATTGGGCGGTGATCCAACGCCGCCAAATAAACGATCAATCAAAGCAAATACTACATTAGGATTCAGTTCCAATATAGCATTTCCTTTTAACGGACTCATTTGAAAAACACTAATTACACTTGGATTCGGCAAAGACCGAATAAATTCTTCATAGGTAAGCTGATCAACAGAAGCGACATCAATATGCACGAGAGTACGCAAGTTTGCGGAAAGATATGTGTTAAACAGTCGAGCAAAATTCTCATGAATCATATAGAGCGTCCGAATTTGGTCTTTGGAAAATTTATCAGGACGCTTAAAATCATATAATTTTATTTTGCGCTGTTTCTCTTCACTTTGAATATCTTCAGCTGAAAGAACTCCACTCGATATATTAGAAAGCAGCTCATCAATCTCAGCTTGTGAGAGTACGTCGCCGGCCATCCAGTTGCCTCCCTTCCCGCAAAATCTAGAAAATCACATTATTGTATAACAAAATTTGTTATAAATACATTATAAACACGGTCGCCGCCTAAACTTTCATTTACCGCCCCTTTAATAAGATCTTTCAGTTTTTCTTGTTTGGACGGATCAAAATCTTCTATCTTTTGCGACCGTAACACGGATATTACAGTATCTGTCATTTTCACTTCTTCAGGTGATAAATTCTTTCCTTCCTTCGGCGGCGCGTTCTTTTCCGGTTTAACTTCTAATATAATACCGACTTTAATAAAACGACCGCTACCAGCGCCCCCTACATTCAATACTAATCCTTCTTTGGGATCGCCTATTTTAACAAATTCGCCTGGTTCCGTTTTTTTTGTTTCTACAGTTGATTTTTCTGCTACAATTTTATTTGCAATAAAATAAGAAATACCGCCAGCTAATAAAAGTCCAACTACAACTAAACCTGCAACTATTGCTAGCGGAAATTTTTTCCCACCTTCAGCCATTCGGGTCCCCCCCTTAAGAATTATATCATATCGGTCTTAAAGACCTTAGCATCTATCTATAGGCGCTTTAATTCCGTTTCTTTCCTAAGCATATTTTTTCTACAAAGATAAGAAAACTCCTTCAGAAATCGACAAAATTCCGACTTAAGTATGTTATTTATAAAACCAAATACTAAAAACATGTAATGCAAAACAAAATTATTTTAAAACTTCACCACAATGATTATAACCTATAGGCTTACCGTAAATTTCTAAATATGGCACGTCGATAATCCATGACCTTACGAACCACTTCATCCATTCTTTCTTCCACAATAAATTTTTTCCCATTTGTCAAAGTAACAACCGTATCAGGCGTTTCCTCAACAGTCTCAATGAGCTCCGCATTCATAATAAATTCACGCTCACCATTTATTTTTGACAACTTGATCATCTTACTTCCTCCTTAAATAGCGGGGGGAAATTTCCCCCCGTCAACGTTCACTATCTATTATCGTTTCAAACTATTTAATTCTTGTAGCATCTCATCACTTGTCGTAATAACCTTAGAGTTTGCTTGATAACCGCGTTCCGTAATAATCATATTAGTAAACTCCGTGGCCAAATCGACATTAGACATTTCTAAGCTACCGCCAGTAATAGTTCCTAACCCGCCAGTTTTCGCCGCACCAATCTGGGGTTTACCGGAGTTATTAGACACCTGATAATTAGAGTCGCCGACTTTCGTTAACCCTTCCGGGTTCGCAAAACCAGCGAGAGCCACCTGAGCCATGTTACGCCGTTCGCCATTACTGTAAGTTCCCACAATCGTACCTGTTTTATCGAGCGAAGTAGATTGAAGTGTGCCAGCCGCATAGCCATCAGGCTGCTCAAACAAAGTGGAATCGCCCATACCGCCAAACTGCGTTAAAGCAGATAAGTTACGATTTATACTTAGCTGACTCGTACCGTTAGAAAACTGTACTTGAAAAGGAGCTGCTGTTGTCGCCGCTGCTAAAGCTGTCGTTACATTTGCACTTTTAGCCGGTCCAACCGTAAAGCCACCGGCCACAGGCGCTACTGGTGTGCCCCCAGTTAAATTTTGTAAAGTAAATGTATTAGGGGCTGTTCCGAGAGGAATAGTGGTCTGGGCTGCACCAGCACTATCTTTAAAACTATAAACACCAGCAGCTGTAATTCCATAGTCAATACTGCCTGTAACAGCAGAAGCAGTTCCCCCTACCTGTGACAGCGTATAAGTCCATTTATTGGCTGTTGCGGAATCAGCGGTAATTGTCAATTGGTATGTTTGTGGTTGACCATTTTGAATTGCTAAGAAAGTTTGAGTACTTTTCCCGCCAAGTGTAGGATCAAGTGTCAAATTGTTAAAATTAACCGTGTCACTTCCGCCTGTAGGAATACTCGCGTCAGGAATCGATTGTACCGTTGGGTTTGCCCCTGTCGCATCAAACGTAACTGTTTGCCACTTATTAGCAACCGTCCCTGTGACCACTGGATCTTTAACACTCGAATAGGTCAACCAGGTTGAACTTGTCGGTGTTGTTGTGGTAACTGCCGCCTTATAGTAATTTGTATTAAGTGTATGCTTAGTTCCTATAGAATCAAATACATCAGCTGATCCAGCAAAGCTATATCCTACAGCTGCATCGCC
>URQW01000098.1 GCA_900550105.1 uncultured Pelosinus sp. | reverse complement strand
CAGGTCTTCAAGCTTAGTTTTATTGGTTTTTATTTGTATGTAAAGAGGTGCTTTTATAGCATCTCTTATTTTATTTCCTGGGAAATTATGTAATTCAAAACCTAAAATACTTGGTTTTATGGCAAATAGCTTGACTTTTATCTTTATTTTAGGCAAGCTTAGAGATAATTTATGACTTGTATCATAGCAAGAGTAATGTGGGAGGGGTTTATATAAAACCGTTAAAACGCTTAATTGCTACAGCACTAGGCCAAGAGGAACCTGATAGGGTATTGAAAAATGGCAGAATTTTTAATGTTTTTACAGGCGAATTTATGGAAGGCGATATAGCAATTGTTGAGGGGTATATTGCTGGAATTGGCAAATACCGTGCCAAAGAGGAATTGGATATGAAGGGGTTTATTTTAACGCCTGGATTTATTGACGCCCACATGCATATAGAAAGTTCGATGGTCAGCCCAAGTGAATTTGCGAAAGCTGTTGTTCCGATCGGGACAACGACGGTCATTGCTGATCCTCATGAAATTGCTAACGTATTAGGTGGCGAAGGCATTCAGTATATGCTCGATGCAACCGAAGACCTACCGCTCAATGTTTATTTTATGCTGCCTTCTTGTGTACCGGCTACAGAGTTTGAACATGCTGGCGACCAGCTCTTAGCAGCAGATCTTGCTACTTTTCTCGATCACCCTCGCGTACTAGGTTTGGGAGAAATGATGGATTATCCTGGTGTAATAACTGGTAAAGAAGAAGTATTGGCTAAACTAGCTCTGGTGCAGGGGAAAATGATTGACGGACATGCTCCCGGTGTTACGGGAAAAACTTTGGCCGCATATATTGCTGCAGGCATTCAATCTGACCATGAATGTTTAACTGCATCGGAAGCGATGGAACGGTTGGCGCAGGGAATGTATATTATGTTGCGGGAAGGTTCCGCTGCCCAAAATCTTCGTTCACTTTTAGCGGCAGTTACAGCGCATACTTTGCCACAATGCCTTTTAGCGACAGATGATCGTCATCCGGAAGACTTAATTGAATTTGGTCATATCAATTATCTTATTAAGCTTTCTATTGAAGCAGGACTTGATCTAAGTTGGGTTTTGAAAATGGCAACCATCAATACTGCTAGGTATTTTGGCTTAAAAGAACTTGGCGCCATAGCAACTGGCTATCGAGCCGATATTTTAGCTTTCTCCGATACTACTACCTGGAAGCCTGCTGTTGTTATTAAGGATGGGAAAGTTGTTGCTAGAGAGGGCGCCTGTTTATCTCATAATTTGGTTAGGAAACAGCAAGTTGTTACCAATACGATTTGCTTAGGTCCGATAAAAAAAGAGAAGTTAAGAATTCCCGCCGAATCGACTCAAGCTCGAGTGATTGGGCTGATACCAAGGCAGTTGGTTACCACTTTATTGACGTTGCCTGTTCCTAGTTATAAGGGAGAATTTTTACCTGACGTTAAACAGGATATTATCAAACTAGCCGTATGGGAGAGGCATCATGGCAGTGGAAATGTTGGGGTAGGTTTATTGCAAGGTTTTGGCTTACGACAAGGTGCAATTGCTTCTACTGTAGCACACGATTCCCATAATCTTATTATTGCGGGCACGAGCGATGATGATATGATGCTTGCATTAGAGGAAATACAGCGCTTGCAAGGCGGGCTTGCCATTGTAGATAGTGGCAAAGTTTTAGGATCTTTAGCTTTGCCGCTGGCAGGTTTAATGACAGAGCTTCCTGTGGAAGAAGTAAGAGAGAGACTTTTATTTTTGCAGCTTTTAGCAAAAAAGCTTGGTATTCGAGATGGCTATGATCCTTTTATGACTTTAGCTTTTCTAAGTCTTCCAGTAATTCCCGCTGCCAAACTAACAGATTGTGGTCTAGTTGATGTAGCGCAAGGCAAAATTCTACCAGTTTCATTGTAAGATCAGTTGATTCGACTAAAAATTTTTTATGAAAGAAAAAGGAAATTGCAGTATTAAGTAGAATTATCGAATTAGAGTAAATAATAAGATAATTGCTTTATGTTTCTTTTTTGACTAGTGCCCTGAATAAAGGGTGTTGATTTACAAGTAATTTGCGAGAAGGAGAGAAAATCATGATGGATCAAGTGATGGACCCTTTAGTAAGCGTAAATGCTTTAGAAAAAATTGTTTTGGGTAATGGTGACTTTTGGCTGATTCCTTTAAAAGCGGGAAGCCCTGTGCGAATTGGCTACACCGTACAGGAAGCGAAAGATCGGTTAAAAGAAATGGGCAAAGAAGAGCAGTTTCCTTATCTTATGCAAAAGTAAAGAAGAAATAACGAGTTCGCTTGAGTTAATCAGGCGGACTTATTTTTTTAAAATTAGCAGCACTCCTAATAAAATAAAACTGGTTCCAGCCCAAAACCCAAGGGTAACCTCTTCGCCAAGTAGCAACCAGCCTAGCCATGTTCCCACGAGCGGCTGAAAAAAGAAATATATGCCGCTTTTACTTGCTTCTACAAGCAGCAGGCCTTTATTCCAAAAATGAAATGCGCCAGCTGTAGAAATAACGCCTAAGTAGAAGAGTCCGCTCCATAAGGTAGGGTCCTCTTGGATTAACTGCCAAGGAATATTTGGCAAAGAAGCGTATACGAATGGAGTTAGCGTAAGAGTAGCCGTGAAAATAGCATAAGTAGTAATCAATAAAGACGAATAGCGAGCGGGGACAAGTTTAATCAGTACGGACATCAATGCCCAGGTGATTGCAGCGAAGCCTAGAATCAATCCGCCAATTAGCGATGCATCTTGCTGACTGCCAAAGCCGGCGATTAAGATAACGCCAGCCGAGGCCAAAAGAACGGATAAGCCTTTACGCCACGTTATCGTTTCTTTTAATAGAAAGCGAGCAAAGACGACCATGAGTGCTGGAGTTGCCGCTGTGATTACGGCTCCCATCTGAGCGGAGGCCAAATGAGTTCCAACAAATTGGGCCCAAATCGAAAGAAAATATCCAATAAAACCAATTAAAAAAAGCAGAGGCATGTCTTTCCAGCGAATCGAAAGCGATTGTCGCGAAAAGAGACAGAGCAGTAATAAGGCGCTTAGAGCGATTATATAGCGAAGCCAGATAAGCTCTAGTGCTGGAATCACTGTTAGAACTACTTTGCTGACCACGTAAGTTCCACCCCAGATGCTAGCTGCTATCGTTAAATAAAAAGGGCCAAGATAAGATGTTTTCATTGATGGAAACCTTCTTTCTAGTAAAGAATCATTATGAATGATTATACTATAAAACAGGGTTTTTATGATGTTTTAAAATTGTTTGCATTTTACTATCTATTTGATTTGATCAATATTATCGGACTTTTCGGTGTTTATCTTTTGCCACTCAGTGAAAGATTTTAACTGTTGAGACGCTTTTTATAGTGCTTTTATGCAAATTACAGTATACTTAAATCCATAAATTATTTAAAACTATAGAAATGGGGTTTATAAGAGAATGAATGCAAGTCAAGAATCTTTTGCCAAGAAGTATGGATTACTAATTGGACTTATTGCCATGATCGCTATCTTACTGTTGCCACCATCGCCGACTTTGCCTGTTGCGGGGCATCGGATGTTAGCTATTTTGGTATTTTCTATTGTGGTGTGGATGACTGATGCGATTTCCTATCCTGTCAGTGCGGCAGTTATTTTAAGTTTGATGTCTTTTTTATTAGGGACGGCGCCTAACCCGGCAAAGCCTGATGTTTTACTTGGAACAAATGCCGCATTGACATCGGCGTTAAGTGGGTTTTCTAATACAGCTCTGGCCCTTGTCGGTGGTGCTTTATTTTTAGCCGCTGCCATGACACAAACCGGGCTTGATAAGCGGATTGCCTTGTTTGTTTTATCTAAAATAGGAGCTAAGACAAATCGGGTTTTAATGGGTGTTATTGCGGTTGGTTTTATTTTGAGCTTTTTTGTACCAAGCACAACAGCTCGTGTTTCTTGTCTTGTACCGATTGTTATGGGGATTATTACCGCCTTTGGCGTGGATAAGAAGAGCCGCTTTGCTGGCGTTATGATGATTGCTGTAGCACAGGCTGATAGTATATGGAACGTAGGGATTAAAACAGCTGCGGCTCAGAATATGATTGCCCTTGGATTCATAGAAAAACAATTAGGCGTATATATTACTTGGATGGACTGGTTTGTTGCTGCTGCTCCTTTTGCGGCAATTATGTCTGTGGTTCTTTATTATGTTCTTATTAAAATGATGCCGCCGGAAACAAAAGAAGTTGCAGGTGGTAAAGAAGCCATTGCCCGTGCTCTAGCTGAGCTTGGACCCATGAGCCTTGCTGAGAAAAAGTTAATGGCGATGTCTTTTATTCTGCTTTTCTTCTGGTCTACGGAGAAGATTGCGCATCCTTTTGATACGTCAACGACAACGATTGCAATGATTTCTTTAATGTTGTTACCGAAGATCGGGATTATGACCTGGAAAGATGCCCAGGCTAAGATTCCCTGGGGAACTTTGATTTTATTCGGTGTTGGCATTAGTTTGGGTTCCGCTTTATTATCAACAAAAGCAGCTGCTTGGTTAGCGAAAATCATTGTAACGCTCTTTGGGTTGCAGACTATGCCCGCTTTGGTGATCTTAGCAGTTATGGCAGCTTTTTTGATCATTATTCATTTGGGATTTGCCAGTGCGACTGCTTTGGCAGCGGCGATGATTCCTATTATTATCTCAATTTTACAAGGGAGCACCGTCACTGGCATTAACGTTGTTGGTCTTACTATGATCTTGCAATATGTCATCAGTTTTGGTTTTATTCTTCCTGTAAATGCACCACAGAATATGATTGCTTATGGTACGGAAACTTTTGAAGTAAAAGATTTTATTCGTACCGGAGTTCCCCTAGCTTTAATTGCTTACGGCTTAATTTTGTTGCTCGGAGCAACTTATTGGAAATGGATTGGTATTGTGTAAGGCTTTTTTATCGGAATAGAAAGTGCTAGGCCCTACTGTTACAGTAGGGCCTATTTTGCAGAATTAGCAGGATTTTTCTTGGCGAAAGAGAATTTAAATCGATTAGATTTTTTCAAGAAAACGGGAGGGGAATATGGGATTAATTCCTGAACTATTAAGTGAAATGGCTTTAATTGCCATGGTTGCTTATTTAATAGGACGTAACAAGTACTTAGTTAATTGTATGATTCGTCCGGCTACTTTTTCTTCGCAACTTGTATTAACATTAATTTTCTCTAGTTTATCCATTATGGGAACTTATAATGGTATGCCAATAGAGGGGGCTTTGGCTAATAATCGAACAGTTGGCGCTTTAATGGGCGGATTTATGGGAGGTCCTTATGTTGGTTTTGCTGTAGGGGTCATCAGCGGTTTTCATCGCTATGTATTGGGCGGGTTTACGGCGGAAACTTGTGGCTTTGCCACTATTTTAGCAGGTTTGATCTCGGGTTGGGTACGCCATAAAGTTGGCATCGTTCAGGTGCCATGGAAAACAGCGGCTTTGGTTGCTTTTCTCGTTGAAGTGATTCAAAAACTGATGGTTCTTGCTTTTGCAAAACCCTTTGAGGCTGCATGGGCGTTGGAGAAAGCGATTGCGGTTCCGACAACTCTCGTTTCTGTCATTGGAACAGTCGTGTTTGTTCTTATCATTAAAGATATTCGTGCTGAACAGGATTTAGCAGGTGCTAGAGCGGCCGAATTAGCATTAAATATCGCCCGGAGAACCAGTGTCTATTTGCGTAATGGTCTTACTGTGCAATCGGCCGGAAAAACAGCTCAGTTTATTTATGAATTAGCCGAGGTGGATGCGGTAGCGATTACCAATAAGGAGAATATTTTAGCTTTTATTGGATCAGGCAGTGATCATCATAAAGTGGGTGAAAAAATTTTGGCTTCTTCCACGCAGACTGCCTTAGACAGTAGACATCCCGTTATTTTTAACACATCAGAAGAGCAAGGCTGTATTGTACCCGAATGTCCACTGCAATCAGGGATTGTGGCGCCGCTTATTGTTGGCAGCGAAGTAGTTGGTACAATAAAAATTGCTAAAACGCAGAAAAATTCAGTTACTTCGATTGATACTCATATTGTTGATGGTTTAGCAAGTCTGTTATCGGCGCAGATTGAGCTTGATGAAATTGAACAACAGAAAAAACTGAGGGAAAGAGCCGAGTTAAAAGCGTTGCAGGCGCAAATTAATCCTCACTTCATTTTTAATACGATTAATATTATTATTTCTTTTTGTCGTACCGATCCGAATATGGCACGAGAACTTCTTGGTCATTTAGCCACCATGATGCAGTTCAATTTTAGTGAACATGGTGAATTTATCAGCTTAAATGAGGAAATAGAAGGGATTCATGCTTATTTAGAAATAGCCAAGGCGAGGTTTGGACCAAGGCTTACTGTGGGTGTTGATGTAATTAATTGTGAGGGAAGCGAGAAACTGCCAGTTCTATTTCTGCAGCCTATAGTGGAAAATGCTATTTTACATGGGCTGTTTCCGAAAATTGCTGAGTGTCATTTGAAGGTGGAAATTCGGCGAACGCAGCAGGAATTGTCTGTCGAGGTTTATGATAATGGCGTAGGAATGGAAAGGCAGCAAGTAGAGGCTGTTTTCGCTGAACAAACAGATGGTATCGGTCTTGTGAATGTCCAGCGGCGTTTAATCGGTCTTTACGGTAAAGAGAGAGGATTACAGATTCAAAGTAAAGTCGGACAAGGTACTACGGTGCGAATGCAAATCCCACTGAAGGAGGCGACTCGTCAGTATGCCGTTTAGAACAGTCATTGTTGATGATGAGCAGCCAATTTGTGATGAAATTGAATATCTATTAAAAAGTCATATTGATATGGAAGTAACCCAAAAATTTTGCAATAGCATGGATGCTTTGACTTACTTAGCAAAGAACGATTGCGATCTTTTGTTCCTTGATATCAAAATGCCGCAAATGACTGGACTGGAATTAGTACAAAAACTAGATGTGTTGCGTCAACCGCCACTCGTCATTTTTTTAACAGCTTTCCATGAGCATGCTCTCGAAGCTTTTAACACTTTAGCCGTGGGATATATTACGAAACCGGTGACTCAGGCGAAAATTACGAAGGTGTTGCATAAAATTCGTTTGTTATCAACACGGGAAACAGGTGAAATTTCTCCTGTTTCTAGGATTTGTGCAATCGAAAAGGGAAATCTGGTTCCCATTGATAAAAAAGCGATTGTTTTAGCTTATGTGAAAGATAAAGACGTTTTTATTCGCACGAAAGAAAAGGAGCTTCCTGTTGCACTGACTTTGCAGGAGGTCGAGGCCACATTAAATGATGGATCGTTTATGCGCGTGCATCGCCAATATATTATTAATCTCGATTTTATTGCGGAAGTTGTTCCCTGGTTTCACGGTTCTTTTCTTTTGCGTATGTCTGATTGCAAGCATGAAGAAGTGCCAGTGAGCCGCAATAAAGTAAAAGCGTTGAAAACCGTTCTGGGGATTCGTTAAAAAAGCACAGAAAAAGGAATTGAGAAGATTCCTTCTTTCTGTGCTTTTTATTTTAATTTATCTGCTTTTTAACTACACTTTGAATCGATTGACAGCTTGCTGTAACTGTTGCGCCATATCCGCTAGGTTTTGACTTGCTGAAGAAATTTCTAGCATAGAGGCGGATTGTTCTTCTGTTGCAGCGGAAACCGTTTGGGCCTCAGCAGCTGTTGTTTTACTTAAATTATCAATGGAAGTCATTGCGGTAGCTATTTCACGGCTTCCTTGTCCCATTGTTTCGATGGCGGCAGAAATGTTAGCAACTTGGCCGGAGACTTCTGTAATTAATTCGGCAATTTGCCGGAACGCTTCACCAGAAGATACAACGACTTGTGTTCCTAGTGCAACTTCCCGTGTGCCTTGATCCATTGCTGTGACAGCTTCATTCGTATCCGATTGAATTTCATGGATTAATTCGGCAATTTGTTTTGCTGCTTCTTGCGACTGTTCCGCTAGTTTGCGAACTTCTTCAGCAACAACAGCAAAGCCACGGCCTTGTTCGCCAGCTCGAGCAGCTTCAATAGCAGCATTTAAAGCAAGTAAATTAGTTTGTCCGGCAATTCCGGCAATCGTATCGACAATTTGGCCGATTTCTTTGGAACGTTCGCCGAGATTGGCAACAACTTTTGCGGAAGTATTTACTGTCTTTTCGATGAGTTCCATTTGATTGATTGCTCGTGAGACCGATGTGCCGCTTGCCTGTGCCTTCTCGCTTGCTATCGCTGATTTGTCAACAGCGCCACGGGTATTTGTGATAATTTCATTGCTATTGGCAAGCATTTTATCAACAATAATCTTAGTTCTTTCTACTGCATGAAGTTGATGTGCTGCATTCTCTGCAATGTTGGTTACCGAAACTGCAACTTGATTAGAAGCCTGTGAAGACTCTTCCGCACTTGCTGTCAGTTCCTCTGATGATGCTGCAACATGCTCGGAGCCTGTATGTACCTTTAGAATCAGATCTCTTAAGTTTTGCACCATGGAGTTAAAACCGCTGGCAAGAATACCAATTTCATCTTTTCCGGTTACGGTACTTTGAACCGTGAGATTTCCTGAT
The DNA here is from genome assembly GCA_900550105.1 of uncultured Pelosinus sp. Taxonomy (GTDB): domain Bacteria; phylum Bacillota; class Negativicutes; order UMGS1260; family UMGS1260; genus UMGS1260. The sequence goes on along the minus strand of URQW01000098.1, from coordinate 1,274 downwards.
GATACTTCCTGGACATCTTGAGCGAGGGCTTCGATCGGTTTAGACAAACGATTGGCTGTCACATAGGTAATGCCAATAACAATTAGAATAGAAAGAACAGCGATAATTGTTAAAAGCCAACTCAGATGGGTGAGAGAAGCAAAAACGACCTTTTCCGGTACGGTAATGGCCAAAGTCCATCCAGTAGAAGGAACTTTTTGATAAACCATTAAATAGGTTGTACCGCTTAAATCATAGCTGCTATACCCATCATTGCTGGCAAGCATTTTTTTCATCATATCACTATAGGGTTTTAATTTTTCGACTTCAAAGACGTTTTTAGATAGAAGTTCGTTGTCGGGATGGGCCAGCATCATGCCTTTGCTATCCATGAGAAAAGCATATCCTTGACCGTAAATATTGATTTCTTTAATCGTATCAACAAGAGTTTGAAGTAAAATATCTTCAGCTAAAATACCACGAATTTGACCTGTAGAAGTTTTTAGCGGCATGGCTACAGATACGGCCATTTGATTTGTTACTAAATCTAAATAGGGATCGGTAAAGACTAATTTCTTCTGCTCCATGCCCGTTTTATACCAGCCACGTGCTCGGGGATCATAGCCGGGAGGGGGAGCCCAACCGCTGCCATCAATCATTTTGCCATCTTGACTACCAAAGTATAGATCGGAAACACCTGGATCAACATTTTTATAACCAGCAACCATTGGAACAGTGATTTCGCCATCACCCACAGTACTTTGAATGGTTCCGGCGGTGGTTTCAAGAATTTTTCCTTTAGTCAGCAACCAGCCTTCCAATCTATTTACTTGTGAGTTTACATTGTTTTTTAATTCACTATGAATTCGTACGGTCATTTCATTCTTTGTAAATAAGTAACCAGCTAAAGATGATACTAAAAGAATGATTGCTGATAAGAGTGAAAAAATCAATGTAAGTTTGGTACGTAAACTCATAAAATGCATCCTCCTTCATTCATATTTATATAGGTCATTTTTTTATTATAACAGGGATTGTTTCAAATCCATAGGCTAAAAGGCTGATTTTTATGAAGCAAAGCTAAGAAAAATGATATTAAAAGTGAGATACTGTTTTATTTAATATAATGAATGAAAATGTTTAAGATTACTTAAACTCAAATGGCTGTATAAGTGGTTTCGTAGATAAAAATGAAATAGAGTAGTGAATAAAAAATTAAAGAATAAAAGTGTTGACATAAGTGAATCTGCTGTGCTATTATATACAAGTCGCCGCTGAGCGACACGAAAACAGAA
>URQW01000097.1 GCA_900550105.1 uncultured Pelosinus sp. | reverse complement strand
AACTAGTGCGAGCCTCAGACAGGCTCTCTAGCGCGCCGATCTTAGCGGATCCTATCGATAGCTCTTATCAATATGAGAAAAGCAGTGCGGATTTAGTCTATGGTCTTTGGGAGAAGTTTACGACGGTAAAGTCTTACCGCCGCTTGACTTTAGCCGGGCGGGAAGTTGGCATTATTGCTCTCGCGCCGCCGCTGCACTTATGCGAAAAAATATTGTGTCTAGGCTGGCGTTGGCAGTTGCCGCCAGTAGAGACTGCCAACGCCGCGCTTTGCCTTAGAGAAATGAAGCTATTTATGGAAACTGTATTTGCCGGTTTTCTTGCGCAGTCAGCCCAAGTGGGACAAGCGGATTGTTCGCTGATTTATTCAGCCAAGAATCGTCTTTTGCTGGTCCTTGATAATGACAGATTGAATTGTCCGGCTTTATCAATTGGACCAGTAGCAGTCTGTGAGGCGTTGCAGCTTTCCCTACAGGCACTAAAGCTTTCGCCGGATTTACAAAATCCAGCGTTTCGAGCTGCTCTGCGAGAAATAACTGATACGGCGATTGCTTGCCAAATTTTAAACCAGTGGTTGCGGCTATGGGAAAAGAAAAAAATCGCCAGACTGTGACAAAAAAAGGGCTTTTTTAGGTAAAAAGGCTATGATTTCCTTTCGTGCTGGGGCATTTTGTGGTATAGTTATAAACGTGTAAGCCAAGCAAGAACTATCTCTTTGGTGATCGCAATAGATGAGAAAGAATGGAGTTTTTGTCTTATGGATTATTTTTTAGCTATCGATTTTGATGGTACGATAGCCGATAGAGATGTAACAGATGCGGTATTGGAGCAATTTGCCGAACCGGAATGGGAGTTTATCGAAAAGCAGTGGGAAGCTGGCATCTTTGGTTCGCAGGAATGTTTGCGCCGTCAGATGGCCTTAGTGAAACGACCGCTTACAGAACTCTTAGAGTTTGTTTCTACCATATCCATTGACCCATCCTTTAGAGCGTTTGTTCAGTTTGCCCAAAGAGAAAAAATTCCTATGGCGATTATTAGCGATGGTTTTGAAGTGTTTATTCAGCGGATTTTAGAGCAGAACGGGCTACAAGGTCTTGCTGTTTATGCTAATACTTTAAAAGAGCATGAGGGGGCTTTTATGACGTCCTATCCTCATAACAGTCCGCACTGCCCCTCAGGGACGTGTAAATGTCAGACAGCCGAAGTAATTTCCGGGGGATTGCCCGTGTATTTGATCGGCGATGGACGCAGCGATTTTTGTTTAGCTAAGCAAGCTGATTTTGTCTATGCTAAGGCCAAGCTTGTTGATTTTTGTGAGGAAGAAGGCCTGGATTATTGCGTTTACCGATCTTTTCAGGAAATTCAGCAGGATTTACGCGTGCGGCAAAAGAGCCAGGCAGGTATTGCCTAACCAGGCTTAATTTATATAAAGTGAGGCTATATGTATGAAATGGGAAGAAATGACGGATGAAGAACTGCTCGCAGTAGAAGCGGAGTATTGTTCCTTTGGCGATACGGTTCACTATATCGATCCGGCCAAAATTTTCGATCACTGTGAAGGCTCCTGGCTGTTTGACAGACAGGACAAACCCTATCTGGATATGCAAATGTGGTATTCGGCAGTAAACTTTGGCTATAAGAATGAAGAAATTGGTGCAAAGCATCAGGCGCAGTTGGAAAAATTGCCGCAGTTAGCCTGCCAGTATCTCCATAAAGAAAAGATTATGCTTTCTTATGAATTATCGAAAGCGACGCAAGATCGTTTCGGCTCCAAAGGCCGCGTTCATTTCAACGTAGGCGGCGCTCAGGCTGTAGAAGATAGCTTAAAGCTGGTACGAAATTATAAGCATGGCAAGTCCTTGATGTTTGCGTTTATGGGCGGTTATCATGGCCGGACTCTGGCTGTATCGGAGATTACGAGCAGCTACCGCTATCGTCGTCGCTATGGCCATTTTGGTAACAGAGCGAACTTCATCCCCTATCCTTACTGCTATCGTTGTTTCTACGGCAAACAGGCTGGAAGTTGCGGGTATGAATGTATTCAGCAGGTTGAAAAACTCTTTGAAACAGAATACTATGGCGTTTTAGATCCGAAAGTCAATGAAGCGGAATATGCTGCATTCTATATTGAACCAGTACAAGCTACAGGCGGCTATATTATTCCGCCGCGCGATTATTTTAATAAACTACAGAAAATCTTGAAGAAACATAACATTCTTCTTGTTTGTGATGAAATTCAAATGGGCTTCTATCGTACTGGGAAACTCTGGTCGACAGAGCACTTTAATGTGGATCCTGATGTCATTGTTTTCGGGAAAGCTCTTACTAACGGCTTAAATCCGATTTCCGGTATGTGGGCCAAAGAAGAACTGATTTCACCACAGCTTTTCCCGCCTGGATCGACGCACTCTACTTTTGCCAGCAATCCACTGGGAACGGCAGCAGGTTTAGCTACGCTTCAATTCTGCAAAGACCAGGATATGGAAAAACAAGTGGCCGAAAAAGGCGCTTATCTCTTAAAAGAACTGAAGAAAATGAAAGAGCGTCATAGTGTTATTGGCGATGTCGACGGTCTGGGACTGGCATTGCGCATTGAAATGACTACATCTGACGGCTTTACGCCTGACAAGGCTTTGGCAGATCGCATTGTCGACGAAGCAATGAAAGGCGATATTGAAGTAGACGGCAAGCAGTATGGTCTCGTTCTTGACGTGGGCGGCCATTATAAGAATGTATTCACGCTGGCGCCGTCGCTTACGATTACCTTTGAAGAAATTGATCTCTTTATTAAACTCTTTGAAGCCATTTTGCACCGTTTGCATTTATAATTTGTGCTCTTTTTGGCTGAGGCACAGGATACCGTTAGCGACCTTCGGAGCTAACGGTTTTCTTGATATTTAAGGACAGGGAAAAACGGAATTTATCAATAGGGTGGAAGAAGTAACATGAGCAAATATGAAATTGAATTAACTGGCGGCGAGCAAGCAGTATTGCTGCTTCACGGACTTACGGGCAACCCGTTTGAAATGAAATTTTTGGCAGACAAACTCCACAAGAAGGGATTTTCTGTTTATGCGCCTTGTTTGCCTGGTCATAATGAAACGATTGAAGTGTTAAAACAGACTCCCTGGCAAGAGTGGTACCGAGGTGCGAGAGAAGCCTATTTGCATTTGAAAGAAACGCACGAACAGGTCGGCGTTGCCGGCCTTTGTATGGGAGCTGTGCTAGCTTTGGAGCTTGCGGCGGAATTTCCCGAAATTCCAGCAGTTTCGTTGATGTCGACTACGCTTTTTTATGATGGCTGGACGATACCTTGGTATTCCTTTCTAATTCCTCTAGTCTATTGTACGCCTTTAAAGTATTTTTATTCTTTTACAGAGCGGCCGCCTTACGGCATAAAAAATGATCGACTGCGGAGTATTGTACTAAAAAATGCTTCAGAAATGGTTTATGATCGCGTACCTGGTTTGGCAATGGACCAAAATTTTCGACTTATTAACCACGTGAAAAGCCATCTACAAGCTGTTACCGCACCGATATTACTGCTTCATGCTCGTGAAGATGATACGGCTAGTCTAAAGAATGCCGAGTATGTCGAGCAGCATGTTGGATCTACATCAATTCGCAAAGTGATTTTAGAAGAGTCCTATCATATGATTACAGTTGATACAGACCGCCATTTAGTGGCAAAAGAAAATATAGAGTTTTTTACAACCTATCTGCGGCAGAATTGCTAAGCAGAAAAGGAGGAATTACGATGGATATGCCTGTGATGATGGTAGAAGTTGCTCAGCCGACTAAGGCTTGGGATATGAGCACTAAATTTTCCGATATTGCTAAGATGATGGGGAAACTCAGAGAAGTTTGGGATCATCAGACTTTGGACGGCTTGGAAACAGGGAAAATCGTCGTAGCCGATGAATGGAGCAATGAGATTTTACGTAAGGCGATCGCTGACTCGCCTAAAATAAAAGAATTCCAGATGACTTCGCTTGGCGATAATAAAATGAAACTCCACCTTGTCAGTGAAGAGTCTGGCACAGTAGAGTTAGTTTGCAAAATTCATCAATTGGAACATGATAAAGACCATTCAATCCTCAAAATAGAGGTACTTTCCAAGAGCATGCCTGATCGGCCGATCCTTTCCTTCATGGCATCTTTCATGAGTATGGCTATGGTCGCAAAGCTAGCTGGTGTAAGCGCGGTCAACCCTGATATGAATATTACTTTTCGCGGGAATGATATAACGGTGGATTTCCATCAGGCTATTTTACATTCTCCTTTAGCTGATATCGAAGTGATGGGCTATCGACTGCTTGATTATTTAGTGATCTCCGGAGTGAAAAATCAGGCAGGCGCGATGGAATTACAAACGAATTTGACAGTGCCCCATCAAGTCATTGAAGTACTGAAGAATGTACTATAAGGCGCTTGACAAAGCACGGGAAGATCTCTATAGTACAAAGAGAGTTGCCCTTAATGGGGAGTAATTTGAGTCTGTAAATATGTAGGAGGCTGTACATGTCGTCCCTAGTAGAAGAAACGAATAAACGGCGAACCTTCGCCATCATTTCCCATCCAGATGCTGGGAAAACAACTTTGACGGAAAAGCTGTTACTCTATGGCGGTGCAATTCGCTTAGCTGGTTCTGTAAAGGCCCGTAAAGCGCAGAAGCATGCCGTATCAGACTGGATGGAAATAGAGAAACAAAGAGGTATCTCCGTTACATCGAGTGTATTGCAATTTGACTATCAAGGCTACCGTATTAATATTTTGGATACACCGGGCCATCAGGATTTTAGTGAAGATACGTATCGCACGCTGATGGCTGCTGACAGTGCTGTCATGCTTATTGATGTGGCCAAAGGCGTGGAAGAACAAACGAAAAAACTGTTTTATGTTTGTAAGCAGCGGGGCATTCCCGTCTTTACTTTTGTCAATAAATTGGACCGCTTTGGGAAAAACCCCTTTGACCTTATGGAAGAACTAGAACAGGTGCTAGGCATTCGCGCGTATCCCATGAACTGGCCTATCGGTGTGGACGGAAGTTATCTTGGCGTCTATAACCGTAAGCTGGCCCAGGTTGAGTTGTTTGAGAAGGATGGCAGTCACGGTTCGGCCGTATTGCCTTCCAAGCAGGGAAGTGTTGATGATCCTGCTTTTCAGGAGCTGTTAGGTCAGGAAGTTCATCAGTCGCTCATTGATGATATTGAACTACTAGATATGGCTGGCGATGCTTTTGATTTTGAAAAAGTACGCAATGGCGAGCTGACACCTATGTTTTTCGGGAGTGCTATGAGTAATTTTGGCGTGAGACCTTTTTTGGAGGCCTTTTTGGATTTAGCGCCAGCGCCAGCGCCTCGTCTTACAGAGGAAGGTCCAGTAGATCCAGTAGATCCCGCTTTTTCTGCCTTTATTTTTAAAATTCAGGCGAACATGAATCCGGCCCATCGCGACCGCCTTGCCTTTATGCGGATTTGTTCTGGCAAATTTACGAAAGGGATGAGCGTGTACCATGGTCGTAGCGGCAAAGCGATCAAGCTTTCACAGCCACAACAGTTTTTAGCGCAGGAGCGGACTTTGATTGACGAAGCCTATCCTGGTGATATTGTGGGCCTCTTTGATCCTGGCGTTTTTGGGATCGGCGATACGATTTGTGATGAGGGAAAACGAATTGAGTTTAAAGATTTCCCCGTATTTCCGCCAGAACAGTTTGCCAGAGTACAACCGAAAGACACGATGCGTCGTAAACAGTTTATAAAAGGAATGACCGAACTGACCCAAGAGGGGGCCGTACAGGTCTTCCGCCAACATGATAGCGCGGTCGAATCCTTTATTGTCGGTGTTGTTGGTACGCTTCAGTTTGAAGTGCTTGAATATCGGCTAAAGAATGAATATGGCGTGGATATTCTCATGAATCGTCTACCCTTTGGCGTGGCCCGCTGGCTTTATAGTCAGTCAGGTGATCTTGTCGATATGAAAAAAGTAAAAAGCATGGAAAGCGGCATGCTTGTTTTTGATATTAAAGAGCGACCTGTAGCCCTTGTGAACAATGAATGGTCCTTAAATTGGGTTATTGAACGGAATCCCGAACTGAAGTTCTTGACAGTTCCTTCTGATGCCCAACAGATTTAAGCAGCAGAGAAAATAAATAAAAGCTATCTGCCATTTTGACGTAGGTCTTAATGACAGATAGCTTCTTTTTGTTACCACGGCCGATACCGATTCGGCTGTGGCGATCTTATTTAAATAGTCTTAACCGTGACGATAGCTAATGCCAAAGGTTCCGTTGGGGTAAACCCATTTGACAATGCCCTTGTTGCCTTGATTGTAGCAGACAACGCGGCAAGTGCCGCATTCCAAACAACCTGCATAATCAAAGGTAACATCGCTCTTTTCGTCTTGCTGACGATACAGCACAGCGGGACAAGCTACCAGGCAGGGTTTGGTTTTGCATTTGGCGCAAATTTCTTTGTCGATGACAATGTGAGCATTTTCTTCGTCCACATTAAACTTGTTGTAGCCAAGTAATTCTTCTACAGCTTGTTTTTTTACAGTCATAAGGCTTTAAACCCCTTCCAGCCGTCGGACAGGATTGCGCCGATACCGACGTTTTTCTTCACAATATCCAGCATTGCTTTTGGCATTTTTGCCGGGACGCTGCCATCGACGGCGAATAAGAAGTGCATCATTTCATTCGCCATAAGCGGATATTCCGTAAAGAGACGAGGCAATTCCATCATGACAGGATACCCTGCATAGACTTTCATTGTTGGCAATACGGCTTCATTCAGCTTTGCCGTGTAGGCGGGGCCGATTTCACTGGGCGATTTTGCGCCTAAAATGGCTTCTGCCGCAGCTACGCCGCTGGCAATTGCCAGATCCATGCCGCGAATCGTACTTCCCATGTTAATACATAGGCCAGCTGCGTCGCCGATTAGGACAAGGCCTTCACGATACAATTGTTTCGGGAGACCGTGATAACCAGCTTCGCCGACGAGATGGGCGCCGTATTCTGTCGTTGTACCGCCAGCGATCAGCGGGTAAACGGCAGGATGCATTTTGAAATCCTGCATGACTTCGTGGAGCCGTTTATTATGTTTGCCTAAGTCCTTAGGACTGACCACAAGACCTAGTGATATACTTGATTTATTGGTGTATAAGAAGCCGCCGCCGCCCATGCCCTCAGACACGCCAAGAAATAGTCGGGCAGCGCCTTCACCGGCTTGTAAGCCAAAGCGGTCCGTAATGGTTTCTTCCGGCAATTCAATGACTTCTTTTACGCCTACAGCTACTTCGTGATCGTTTAAATCCGAACGCAGTCCGGCCTGTTGGGCGAGAAAACTATTTACACCGTCAGCGGCAATGACAATGTCGCTGAACATTTCTTCATCGCCCATTTTTACGCCGACAATTTTTCCGTCCCGTTCGATCAGTTCTTCTACTAAAATGCCTGGCGCAATCATTGCCCCGGCTTCTTCGGCTTTTTCTGCCAGCCAAGGATCAAAAACAGCGTGTAAAATGGAATAAGACTGTGGTACGCCTTCGGTAAAACCGTAGTCGGTATAATCAATTGTCATGGCGCCTTTGGCATGGGTCATGGCAATTTGTTCTTTTACAATGGGCCGTTCCAGTGGTGCTTCGGCCATAAGCTCTTCACCAAGCAAGTTGAGCAGCGAATAGGTATAAATTCGTCCGCCTGTCAAATTCTTATCGCCACAGGAGGACCCCCGTTCGATGACAACGACTTCTTTGCCTTCGGTAGCTAGTTTATAGGCGCAGGCTAACCCTGCTACGCCGCCGCCGACAATAATCGCGTCAACTTTTTCTTCTTCGCTCACAAACTTCGCCCCCTATCGAATCTTATTTTGCTTGTTTGATGGCTGCAGTCAGAGCCGGGACGATTTCAGCATAATTTCCGACAATACCATAGTCGGCTGCAGCAAAAATTGGCGCATTTTCGTCAGTGTTAATTGCAACAACTACTTTTGAGTCGCGAATGCCTGACACATGCTGAATTTGACCGGATGTGCCTACGCCGATATAGAGACTGCCTTTAAAGATTTTACCGGAAATGCCGATATAGCGGTCGATAGGGAACCACTTGGCATCTTCGGCAATTGGCCGCGTGCAGCCGACTTCAGCGCCAATGGCGTCAGCCAGCGCTTGAATCATAGCAAGGTCTTCCTGGTTGCCTACACCGCGGCCTACGCCGACGGCTTTTTCTGCTTTGGAGATGTCAACTCCTTGGCGTTCTATTTTAGCTGTTGCACCTACAGTAACTTTGGGATCGACTGTTACTTCTTTAACGATCACTTCACCGCTGCTAGCTGCTTCAGCACTAATGTCGTAGGAACGTGGCGGGATGGTTACGAAAGCTGGATAGGAAAGCGCTTCCGTAGAAACGGCCAAACCACCGTAAATAATTCTTTCAATGACGACTTCATCGCCTTCTAAGGACACTTTCGTCGCGTCCGTAGCGAGACCGGCGTCAAGACGGGCCGCTGCTTTTGCAGCTGTATATTTTCCAGACACAGTTCCGCCGATGAGCACAATCGATGCGCCTTCTGCGGCAAGCGTGTCAGCTAGGGCTTGTTCATAAGCTTCCGCCCAAGCAGAATTGCCTTTTAAGACAATCGCTTTCTGCACGCCCAGTGCAGTCAGTTCTTTTGCCGTATCTTCACACAAGGTGACAGCCCCAATCGGCTGATTGTTCGTTTTAGCCAGTTCTTTGGCTAGGGTTACCATTTCTTTTGCCAAAACGGCATCTTCACTATATACCCAAATTCCTGCCATGTTATCATACAACCCCTTTCAATTCTAGCGTCTTATAGTACGCCTTCTTTAGTTAAGTTCGCAACGACTTGAGAAGCCAGTTCTTCCGGCGAGCCGTCTTTAAAGAGCATATTCTTACGAGACATGACATACCCTGTGATACTTCTGACTTTGCTTTTTGCGGTCAGTTTTGCTTCAGGCAATCCTAAATCGGCAACTTTAATTTCTGTCTGAGGTTTTTTCGAGGCTCCCATGAGTTGTTTAACGGTAGGGAAGCGCGGCTGAGCAATTTCGGGCAAAACGCTGTAAACGGCTGGGCCTTCCACGATGATTGTTTCCGTCGAATCGCCAACACGGCGCGTTGCTGTGACTTTAGTGCCTTCTACTTCAAATTTTACAACGGAAGTAATAGCCGGAACATCAAGTAGTGCAGCAAGACGAGCGGGTAGCTGCTGGTTGCAGACATCAGCGGAACCGTCGGCGCACAGAATCATGTCATACTCGCCAGCTTGTTTTACTGCTTCCGCTAAGACGTTTGCTGTTACATAGCCGTCAGCTTGCTCTGCATTGGCATCGCTTACCCAGATGGCTTTTTCCGGTCCGCGCGATAAGGCGTCTTTTAGCGATTGTTTTAAATCTGTTCCGCCATAGGAAATGATCGTCGAGCTGCCGCCGTGGGCTTCGAAAAGCTGGGTAGCTACCTCAATGGCATTTTTGTCATAATCGCTGATTTTCTTTTTCGCCCGGCTCGTGTCCAGGGCCAGTGTAGTCGGGTTGACCTTGATATCCTGTTCATCAAGCACCCATTTGTAGCAGGTAATGATCTTTGGCATAAATCATACTCCCTTCCTAGTGGTCATTTTTTATTTATTTTATATTGCTTCAAGCAATATAAAAGCAAGTAAAAAGAAAGCTCAGAGAAGTAGCGACATTTGGCTTGCAAAAATTCTCCTACAAAATATAAAGTTCAGAAAAAATAGTCAAAATCCTCTTTTTATTAGAAAAAAATCCTTATATTTTCTTAGATTTTTTCAAAGTTCAGAAAATCTTTCTACTTGACACCAAGACTTTGTAAGGACAGGGGGATTTTAGGAAAATAGCACGAAGAAATTCCTATAAGGGAGCGGTGAGAAATGATTGATTTGCATTGTGATACATTATGGAAGCTTATGGCTGATAAAGAAGCTTCGCTGCGGGAGAATTCTTATGCCGTTGATGTAAGAAAACTGCGGGAAGCTGGGACCTATGGTCAATTTTTTGCTTTATTTATGGATA
>URQW01000096.1 GCA_900550105.1 uncultured Pelosinus sp. | reverse complement strand
GGTATCAGTTTGCCATTATGTTTGAAGCTTTGTTTATCTTGACTACGATTGATGCTGGTACACGGGTAAGTCGTTATATTCTGCAGGATGTGCTGGGCGATCATGGTCTGCCGAAGTTTAAAGACAATAACTGGTGGCCAGGTATTGTGCTTACGAGTGCTTTTGTTAGCTTTTGCTGGGGCTATCTTCTCTACAGTGGTGAAGTTGCTACAATTTGGCCACTCTTTGGTGTAGCCAATCAGCTGTTGTCTGTTGTTGCTTTAGCAATTGGCACGACGATCATCTTGAAAATTGCCACGAAGAAATCCTATGCGCTAGTTACGGGAGCGCCGCTCGCTTTTCTGGCAGTTACGGTTATTTGGGCTGGTATCCTCAATGTAAAGATGTTCTTTGCAAAAGGTGATACGTCAGGAATCGTTAACGGAACAGTCAGTGTGATTTTGCTCGTGCTTGTTGCTATTACCTTAGTAGATTCCATCCGCAAATGGATGGAATTGCTTAAGACGGATAAACCAGTTGGTATGAACACGGAAATTCATCCTGTCTGTGAATATGGTACGACGAAACCCAATGTTCCAAGCTGAGAAATTAGCAAAATAAAAGGGAGCCGGTAGGCTCTCTTTTTGTTTTATTCAGGAGAAAAGATTGAAAGATTTTATCAAATAGATTTATAATAAGAACATATAACTTTTAGGGAGGAATTATGGAAATCAAATTAGCGGAACACTGTGGTTTCTGCTACGGCGTAAAACGTGCTGTGGAAGTAGCAGAGACAGCAGCGCGGGAAAAGGGAAGCGTGTTTACATTAGGTCCGATTATTCATAATCCCCAAATGGTGGACAAGCTAAAAAAGCAAGGTGCGTTAGTTGCCGACACTTTGCAGGACGTAACAGCGAAAACCGTCGTGATTCGTTCTCACGGCGTAGGCCCGGCTGTTTATGATAAAGCAGCTCAGTTAGGGCTTGAAGTCGTTGACGCAACCTGCCCGCATGTGAAAAAGGCCCAGCAAGAAGCTGCCGCTTTACAAGCGGACGGTTATGAAGTTGTAATTATTGGTGAAAAAAATCATCCAGAAGTTAAAAGTATTTGGGAGTGGACTGGGAAACAGGCGCAAATTCTTGAGACAGAAGCAGAAGCAAACGCCTATGAACCAACCCAGAAACTCGGAATTGTCAGCCAAACTACTTTTTCTGGGGAAAAGTTTGAGAAACTTCGGGCAATTTTGGCGCAAAAATGTCCTGACCTTGTAGTGCGGCGTACGATTTGTACGGCAACAGACCAACGGCAAGCAGCGGCGGTCGCTGTTGCAACGCAGGTAGAGCTTGTTTTGGTCGTTGGCGGTAAAAATAGTGCGAATACATCGCGCTTAGCCGAGCTTTGTCGTCAAAGCGGGACTACCACATATCATATTGAAACAGCCGCTGAGCTTGAAGCGCAGTGGTTCACAGGAATTCATACCATCGGTGTTACAGCAGGAGCGTCAACGCCTGATTGGATTATAGAGGAGGTTATTAACAAGGTGGAAGAGATGGAGAAAATGGAACAGATGGAGCAAATGATGCAGGATGAAAGCGTAAAACTTTCTGTTGGCATGATTATAGAAGGTAAAGTTGTCAGTGTATTAAAAGACGAAGTATTTGTTGATATTGGTTATAAGTCAGAAGGCATGGTGCGGCGGGCCGACTTGGCTTTTCCGACACCAGAAAATGCGGCTGATGTAGTGAAAAATGGCGATTTGATTTCGGTAAGTGTCGTAGCGTTAGATCGAGACGATACGCCTGTCTTATTATCGAAAGTGTTAGCTGATAAAGAAGATGCCTGGAAACGGCTTGCTTTGGCTAGAGACAAAGCGGAAGCTATTGACGTGAAAATCACGGAAGTTGTGAAAGGCGGCCTTGTGGGCGCATTTTCCGGTGTTCGCGTGTTTATTCCTGCCTCACAAGTTAGCCTCCAATATGTGGAAGATCTAAATAGTTATGTTGGCGATATTGTTGCCGCTAGACCGATTGAAGTAGACGAAGAAAAAAATAAAGCCGTACTTTCCCGGCGCGTCATTTTGCAAGAAGAACGGCGCCGCAAAGAAGACGAAGTTTATAATAAACTTACCGTTGGTACTACTGTGGATGGTACGATTAGCCGAATTGCCAACTTTGGGGCTTTTGTTGATTTAGGCGGCGTTGACGGACTGATTCATATTTCCGATTTATCGTGGGAAAGAGTTGCTTCGCCTGATGAAGTCGTTGCTGTCGGTGATGCTGTTTCCGTTATGGTTATGAAAGTGGACAAAGAACATAAACGAATTTCGCTAAGTCTTAAGGAAGTGCAGGAAGATCCTTGGTTTAATAAGGTTGCTGAACTTGTACCAGGAAAAATTATTGAAGGTACTGTAACGAAATTAACAGCGTTCGGCGCCTTTGTGGCAATTGGTGATGGCTTGGAAGGCCTTGTACATTTGTCCGAAATGGCAGAGCAGCGTGTTGCCAAAGCCGAAGATGTAGTAAGTAAGGGGCAAAATGTGAAAGTAAAGGTGTTGGCTGTTGAGGAAGGCAAGAAAAAAATTGCTCTCAGTCTAAAAGCAGCGCAAGAAGATTTGGAACGTAAAGAATTCCAGGGTTATTTAGGCAATCAAGACAGTCTTCATGTGACTTTAGGCGATAAGTTTAAAGATTTACTTAAAGGGTTAAAATAAATGTCGCGGCAGTCTCGAAAATTGGATCATATTAAATACGCCTTAGCGCTAGATGACGGTCCTGCTACTACGGGCTTTCAAGATATTCAACTGATTCATAACGCTTTGCCAGAGCTTGCTTTTCATGAAGTGGATCTTTCCGTTACATTTATGGGGATTTCCTTAGTGCATCCTGTTATTATAAATGCGATTACCGGCGGCAATGATGATGTTGCTGCTGTCAATGCGGCGCTTGCCGCGTTGGCGGCTAAAACCAAGAGCGCCATGGCGGTAGGTTCCCAGTTCGCCGCAGTCGCGAAAGGGCAAGGATATCACTCCTATGAAGTTATTCGTCAACAGAATCCAGACGGGATCGTTTTTGCTAATTTAGGAGCGCATGCTTCTTGGCAAGAGGCGCAAGCTGCTGTTGATATGATAGGAGCGAATGCCTTACAGATTCATCTCAATGCAGCGCAGGAAATGATTATGCCGGAAGGGGATCGTTCCTTTAAAGGTTATTTAGATAATATTGCAACGATTGCTAGTCATCTTTCTGTTCCTGTTGTCGTGAAAGAAGTAGGCAACGGCATTGCGCGTGAGCAGGCTGAAGCATTATGTGGGGCTGGGATACAGGCCATTGACGTGGGCGGCGCTGGCGGTACAAACTTTGTAGCGATTGAAGCAAGTCGCAAACCACAGGAAAATCGCTTTTCCCAGGATTGGCTCTATTGGGGGATTCCTACGGCGCTCAGCGCTCTCGAAGTCAAATCTGCTTTAAAAAATTCGGTAGATCTTATGATTTCTGGTGGGGTACGAACGCCCATAGAAGCGGCAAAAGCTTTGGCGATTGGGGCAAAGGCTGTCGGGATAGCGGCGCCGTGGCTGCGCTTCTTATCGCAACAGAATGAGGCGGAAGCCATTGCTTATTTAGACGATTTCTTACTGGAATTGAAGAAATTTATGTTGCTTTGCGGTGCCGATAATCCATTGCAACTAGCAAAGCGACCGTTTGTAATTACTGGCTTTACCCGCGAGTGGCTCACAGCGCGGCAAATTGATATTACCTCTTATGCACTTCGCTAAGCATGGCTTCGGCCATGCTTTTTTGTATATTTTTTGCAGGCGGGGAAAAACTATAAAGGAAAAATTATAGAAAAAGGTGAGAGGTGGAATTCAATGGGGATGCCGCTCGGAATGGTTTTGCTTATCATTATGGCTGTATTAATTTATTTTGGTCTGGCTCAACGGCTATTAGACAGAATGCGGCTTACAGATAAGCAGGCGATGCTGTTTATTGCTGCAATGATCATCGGAAGTTTTATGGATATTACGATTTTGCGTTCGCCTGTAGAAGTTACGGTCAATATCGGCGGGGCCGTACTTCCCTTACTCTTGTCGATTTGGCTCATTGTAAAGGCTGACCAAACGGCAGAAAGAGTTCGGGCGATTGTAAGCGCCCTGCTCGTAGCTGCAGCCGTTATGCTTGGTTCTAAGTATTTGCCGGACGAGCCAGAAAGCATGTTTTTAGATCCTAAGCTGATTTACGGAATTGCTGCCGGGCTCATTGCTTATATTGCAGGCCGTTCACGGCGCAGCGCCTTTATTGGCGGTGTTCTGGGCATCGTATTAAGTGATATCTGGCATATGGTTACGCTGCTTCGCACGCAAACAGCTGGAACGACAGCCATTGGCGGCGCTGGCGCCCTTGATGTCACTGTCATCGCGGGACTTGTTGGTATTATGATTGCCGAGCTTGTTGGCGAGACAAGAGAAAAATTGCAGGGCGGCCATGTTGCTGGGCCGATTCATAATGAAGGCCTCTATGAATTTAGTAAAGAGTTAACGGAAAAGGGGAAAAAGAAAAAAAACGAACCACAGCGCTTTCCCGAAGGCGGTGGACCGAATGAATAGATGGCTTCTGACGATTATTATTCTATTACTGCAACTGTTGCCGCTGCGGGTTTACGCCGCCGAAAATTACTATCAAATCATTGATGAAGGCGGTCAAGTTGTTTACGAGACCGGCTGGAAAGTTCGCAAGGGCGATCAGGTTTTGACGGCTGACAATAAGCGCTATGAAATTGTTTCAATAACGGGTGATAGGGCCCAAGGAAAGTATTTGGGAACGACAGATTTGCCGCAACAGGAAAAAACTTTTGGCAGCTGGCTGCCGCAGTGGTTCAATTTTTCTGTTGCGACAGCTGAAGATAAAGGGAAAATTGCTATTTACCATACCCATACGGACGAATCCTACGTTCCTTCTGACGGCACGGACAGCATTCGCGGCGGCGGCGGAATTTTTCAAGTCGGCGATTCGTTTGCAAAGGCGTTAGAAGCGCAGGGAATGACCGTGATTCATTCTGAGGCAAAGCATGATCCGCATGATGATATGGCCTATGAGCGGTCGCGACGGACTGCAGCTGATCTCTTAAAAGAACAGCCTGATGCGATTTTTGACGTACATCGCGATTCAACGCCACCGCAGGTCTATCAGACACAGATCAATGGTCAGGATGTGACGAAGGTGCAGCTCGTTGTGGGCCAGTATGGTCCTACAGGCAAGCAGATTGAAGACTATGCGTTGCAGCTTAAATCGGTAGCGGATACGAAGCATCCGGGACTCATTAAAGGGATCTTTTTTGCCAAAGGCGGCGATTATAATCAGGACTTGTTTCCCCGATCCATGTTACTAGAAGTAGGAGCTCATACGAATAGTAAAGAAGAAGCCGAACGCGGTATTGCCTTATTTGCCGATGTGCTTCCTGGCGTAATTGCCAAAAGCGGCGCCAATGGCGTGAGTGGACAGGCTGGTGTCGGTACCACTACGACAGGGCCATCGGGGGCCGTTAAATCGATGGGCATTATGGCTGTGGTGATTGTGATTGGCGCTGCACTGTTTCTCCTGCTCAGCACAGGCAGTATGAAAGAAGCCAAGGCAAAACTGAAGCAATTTACCACTACGGAATTTGTAAATTTATTTGCGGCAAAACAAGAAAAAGCGGAAAACAAAGCGGAAGATGGAAAGAAAAAGGATGAATAAATAGCAAGTTCATGATATGATTAATTAGGTGTTCATTCTGGTGTACAAAAGAGTGATGTTTTTCATCACTCTTTTCCTTTGTATTTCTAGCTAAGCAGGAAAAGGCTAGATAATAAGGAATTATGATTTTGAGGTGAGTAGTTTGGCATATAAAGCCTTAATTGCAAGTGTTCAGCCTGAGAGCATTGCCGAGGAAATAGGCCTTGTTTCTGGTGATGCACTAATCAGTGTAAATGGTGAAAGCGTAGAGGATTTGATTGATCTTAGCTTTGCCTTATCTGATGAATTTGTGGAACTTGTTATTGAAAAAGCATCGGGAGAAATTGTTGAAATAGAAATAGAAAAAGATTTCGATGAAGATCTGGGGATTGAGTTCGAAAGCGCTGTTTTTGACGGCGTGAGACGGTGCGGCAATCGTTGTATTTTTTGCTTTGTTGATCAGATGCCCACAGGTATGCGGCAAAGTTTGTATGTAAAAGACGACGATTATCGACTTTCGTTCCTTTATGGAAATTTTGTCACCTTATCGAATATCGGACCTAACGATATGGAACGGATTAAGAAGCTGCACTTATCGCCGCTCTTTATATCAGTTCATACGACAGACGGTGAACTACGCTCGCGTATGCTCAATAACAAACGAGCAGGACAGATTATGCAGCAGCTCAAGGCTTTGATTGATATTGGCGTCGATTTTCATGCCCAAGTTGTATTATGTCCTGGCTTTAATGACGGCCCTGCCTTAAAAAAGACTTTTGAGGATTTGTATGCGCTGTCGTCTTCCGTACTCTCTATGGCGATTGTTCCGGTTGGCTTAACCCGCTACCGGGAAAAGTGCTTTGAACTCAGAGGCTTTACGGCCGAGGAAGCAGGAACCATTATTGATGAAGTTTCTTCGTGGCAGGAACAATGCCGGAAGGAACAAGATCGCACTTTTGTTCATCTTGGCGATGAGTTTTACATGGCGGCAGGCCGTCCTTTGCCGAAAACAGAGGATTATGATGGATTTCCTCAGCTTGAAAATGGCATTGGTCTTGTTCGCAGCTTTATTGATGAATGGCAGGAAACGGAGAAAGCAGCAGCTGGTTACGAAAAGCCCTTTCATTTGACTGTAGTCTGTGGCGCTTCCGCTGCGAAAATTATTGCTCCTTTGACCGAAGAACTTGCTATTGCGAATTTAAAGGTTCGCGTAGTGCCGATTGAAAATACTTTTTTTGGCAAAGCTATTACTGTGACCGGACTTTTAACTGCCACCGATATTATTAATCAATTGCAGGCTCTTGGCGGTGAAATGGATGGGCTGGTTTTACCTGGCGTGGCTTTACGCAAGGGCGAGCATATCTTTTTAGACGGCAAAACGCCAGATCACGTGAGCGAAGCTCTCAATACCCCCGTGCGTTTGGCCTGGTTTGCCAAGGATTTACTGGAACTATTGAAAAACTGGAACTAAAGGATTTATCGACTCAAGGGCTGATTAAAGATCGAATCCAGAGGTTGAATTAAAGGTTGAATTTTGGAAGGTGAGAATGATGAGTAAACCAATTGTAGCGATTGTAGGAAGACCGAATGTTGGTAAATCGACGCTCTTTAATCGTATTGCGAAAAAAAGAGTGGCGATTGTAGAAGATTTTCCTGGTGTAACACGCGATCGCCTTTATATGGATGCGGAATGGCTTGACCGCACCTTTACCATGATTGATACAGGCGGAATTGAAGTAATGGCTGAGGATATTATTTCGACGAATATTCGTATTCAGGCAAAACTAGCCATGGAAGAAGCCGATGTAATTTTATTTATGGTGGATGCCAAAGCCGGTATGACTCAATCTGATGAAGAAGTAGCTTCTATGTTGCGCCGGGCGAAAAAACCGGTGATTTTAGCTGTAAACAAAGTAGATAGTCCAAAAGATAGTATGGAACTTTATGAATTTTACAATCTGGGACTTGGCGAGCCGATTCCTATTTCGGCGGCGAATGCGCTGAATACAGGCGATTTACTTGATGAAATTGTCAAAGCTTTGCCGAAAGATGATGCCGACACAGTGGAAGACGATCAAATCAAAGTCGCTTTTATTGGTCGACCCAATGTGGGAAAATCCTCGATGGTTAATGCTATTTTAGGCGAAGATCGAGTTATTGTGAGTGACATTCCTGGTACGACCCGCGATGCCATTGACACGCATTTTGTCAAAGACGGTCAGAAATATGTTCTCATTGATACAGCAGGAATGCGTCGCCGTTCTAAAGTGGAGATTGCCGTAGAACGCTATAGTGTCATGCGTTCACTGCGAGCCGTAGACCGTTGTGACGTCGTTCTTATGGTCATTGATGCGACTGACGGTATTACGGAACAAGATAAGAAGATTGCCGGTTATGCTCATGAAGCAGGTAAAGGTGTGGCCATTGTCGTCAATAAATGGGATCTCGTGGAAAAAGACGACAAAACCACACTGCGCTATACTGATAACATTCGCAGCGAGCTTGCTTTTATGCAGTATGCGCCAGTTCTCTTTATTTCCGCTTTGACAAAACAGCGGATTCAGCGCGTAACTGAAATTATTAAATATGTGGCTGAGCAGCATAGCATGCGCGTCTCTACCAGCGTGTTGAATCAGGTGGTTGAGGATGCGATTCACATCAGTCCGCCGCCATCGGATAAAGGCCGGAAATTGAAAATTTACTATACGACGCAGGCCAGCGTAAAGCCGCCTACTTTCATTTTCTTTGTCAACGAGCCGGAAATCGTGCATTTCTCTTATAATCGTTACTTGGAAAATAAGCTCAGGGAAGCCTTTGGTTTTGAAGGAACGCCGCTTCACCTGATTATGCGCGGGAAAAAACAAGAAGAATAAAAGGAGTTTTACAATGGAATATGTCATGACACTGCTCGTAAGTTATTTGATCGGTTCCATTCCTAACGGTCTTTTAATCGGAAAATATTTCTGCCAAGTTGATATTCGTCAGTTTGGCAGCAAAAATATCGGTGCGACGAACGCCTTTCGTGTGCTTGGGCCTAAACCAGCGTTGTTTGTTTTGCTCACTGATGCGGCAAAAGGAATCGCCGGTGTTTATTTGGGTGCTTATTTAGTTGGTACGCCGCTTGGCAGTTTGGCTGGGGGGATTGCTGCAATTTGTGGTCATAACTGGCCTATTTTCTTGAAATTTCAAGGCGGTCGTGGCGTAGCGACTGGCCTTGGCGTAATTGCAGTTCTTGTGCCAAAAGTTACGGCAATTGTGTTTACTGTGTGGCTGCTTATTGTTCTCGTTACTCGCTATGTATCGCTTGGCTCGATTGTGGCAGCTTTCCTTGTTCCTGTGTGCATGTGGTTTTTTCAAGTGCAAATGGAATATTTTATCTTTGGCCTACTAGCGGCTTTATTTGTTATTTATCGTCATAAACCCAATATCGGTAGATTGCTGCGCGGCGAAGAGCTTAAAATTAAGCCAGGCAATAGCAAAAATATCGTGAAGAAGGAGTGAGCTTCATGAAAATTGCTGTAATCGGCGCTGGCAGTTGGGGTACTGCTTTAGCGAAACTGTTAAGTGAAAGCAGTCAAGCCGCCACCGAAAACAGGCAGGTTTATCTGTGGGCGCGCAGCGACAATCAGGCCCAAGCAATGAACCAAGATCGGGAAAATAAGACCTATCTGCCTGGCGTTGCTTTGCCTGATTCATTAGCGATCACTACGGATTTAGCGGAAGCCGTAACGGAAGCTTCGGTGATTTTTTTCGTAAATCCCTCAAAAGTCATGCGGGAAATGGCCGAACGAGTCAAGCCTTATATAGCAAAAGGGGCGATTCTCGTGAGCGCCGCGAAAGGGCTTGAGGCCAAAACCTATTATCGTATGTCAGAAATTTTAGCACAGGTAATGCCTGAAGCAGGCGCCGTTGTGGCTTTATCCGGACCGAATCATGCTGAAGAAGTGGCTCTTGGTTCACCAGCAGCGACTGTGGTGGCTTCAGCGAATCGGACGGCGGCGGAGCTTGTGCAGACACTCCTTATGACAACAGCCTTTCGGCCTTATACAAATGACGATATTATTGGCGTCGAACTAGGCGGCGCCTTAAAAAATATTATTGCTCTTTGTGCAGGCATTGCCGAAGGACTAGGCTTTGGCGATAATGCCAAAGCAGCATTGATGACCAGAGGCCTTGTTGAAATTCGTCGTCTTGGCGTGGCCATGGGCGCAACCAATGACACTTTTTCCGGTATGAGCGGCGCGGGCGATTTAATTGTTACTTGTACCAGCCGTCATAGTCGGAATCGTCGTGCCGGACTGATGCTTGCCGCTGGGCAAAGTATGACGGAGATTCAAGAGGGCAGTAAAATGGTTGTGGAAGGAATTCGAGCGACAGAAGCTGCTTATGA
>URQW01000095.1 GCA_900550105.1 uncultured Pelosinus sp. | reverse complement strand
CACAATAACCCCTTTATCAAGAGTTATTTTGCCTTTTGGGCCAACAATCGTAATGCCTGGTGTGCCTGCTAAATCACCAGATTCTCTAACAGGCGGTTTCAACTTTAATTTAATCGCGTCAGTCAAAGCAATTTCGATTTGCGTTTCTTTACGAACAGGACCGAGAACGCGCAATTTGTTGATTGAACCTTTTTCGCTAACAATATCAACAACTTCTTCAGCAGCAAATTGGCCAGGTTGTCCTAATTCTTTTTTTAATGTGAGCTGATGTCCTTCACCAAAGAGAATATCCAAATCTTTCTGCGAAAGATGGAGATGACGGCCAGAAATACCAACAGGAACTTTCAATGACATAATACAAGCACTCCTTTTTATAAAAGCTAAATTTCTTTATCTACCACTAGTTATTCGACGACTTCAGAAAAGTATACCACACTCACCATATCGTCAGGTGATAAGGTTTTTTCATAAATAGAATGTAAAAATGTGATAAGTTCATCGGCGCTAGTAATATTTTGACTTTCTCCCTGCAATTCTTCTAGGGATAGCAGGTTTAGCGGTTTCGTATCTACTTTGTCAATCACAGCCGGATAAAGCTTTTTACGCGGTGCAAATCGTTTTCCTACCGTAATCCAAACAAGATCGCCTTCTTGATATTTACTACTTTTATCGCCAAGACGGATCGTGCAAATCTTACGGCGAGAAACAAGCTGGGAGTGATAATGAGACGAATAAAAATTTAAAGCTCGCATATCTTACTCCTCCTATAGCACTATAATTCACAACACAAATTACGTCAAGTACCTTATCCTTATTTTTCTACTAAACGCATGCCACGGCGCTGATTTTCAAAAATAATCTGTTCTACATCTAATGTAAGAAGTTGTCTATTTTCCATTAATACTTTTCCTTTAACAAGGACAGTATCAACATCACTGCCGTTTGCACTATAAGTTAATAGCGATAAGCGGTCATGACGCGGATACCAATGTGCTTTATGCATATCAATTAAGGTAATATCGGCATCATAGCCCACAGCCAATTTCCCAATCTGTTGATCAAGTCCTAAGCATACAGCGCCTTGTTCTGTTGCCAATGCTACAGCTTCTTTGGCTGGCAATAATTCAGGGTTAAAATGATTCGTCTTATGCAGCAATGCCGCTAGACGAATTTCCTCTATCATATCAAGGTTATTATTGCTTGCTGTTCCATCTGTACCAAGACCTACAGGGATTTTTGCCGCTAACAGTTCCGGTACTGGTGCAATGCCGCTTGCCAGTTTCATATTGCTGCCAGGATTATGCGCTACAGTTACATGGTATTTTTTTAGCAAAGCAATGTCTTCTGTTGATAAATGAACGCAGTGAGCTGCTAAGACGGGATGGTTTAACAGTCCTACTTTTTCCATTAGGGCAATCGGTGATAAACCGTGTTTTTTCTGGCATTCTTCCACTTCGCCTTTGGTTTCTGACAAATGAATATGAATACCGGCTTCTAATTTTTCCGCCAATGCCACAACTTGTTTTAGGTAGTCAGGTGGACACGTATATGGGGCATGTGGTCCAAGACGAACCGTAATGCGTCCGTCAGCTTTGTTATGCCAATCTTTATAGAAAACCTCGCTGTCTTTGAGAGCCTGCTGACCGTTAGGTGCAACTCCAGCCATACCACGCGCTAAAACAGCGCGCATGCCGCTCTCTTCTACTGCCTTAGCTACTTGATCCATATGAAAATACATATCGGCAAAGGTCGTTGTGCCTGTTTGGATCATTTCCACAATGGCTAAAAGCGTGCCCCAATAAACATCTTCGGGCGTTAAATTGGCTTCTGCCGGCCAAATTTTTTGTTGTAGCCAATCCATAAGCAACATATCATCGGCATAACTGCGAAACAGTGTCATGGCCGCATGGGTATGGGTATTTACAAGCCCGGGAATTGCCAATTTATGTGATCCATTTATTACTTTGTCGGCTTGATTCGTAAGGTTTTGTCCTAATGCAGCTATTTTGCCATCTTTAATAAATAAATCCTGCTTAATAATAGCTCCATTTGTTCCTAATACTTCAGCATCTTTTATCAATATACTAGTCATGATCAACGCCTCCTTTGCGCAACCGATAACTCGACTGATAGAACTGGTGCATCGCATCAATATCATTTTGACTTAGCGGAACGGCACCGCCTAGGTTTTGGGCGTAAAGAAAAATTTGCGCTGATTTTTCTACGAGTTCACAAGATAGCATTGCCTCTGTTAAACTCGTCCCACAGCCAAGCACGCCATGATTTGCCAGTAGTACAGCATTTTTCCGGTCTAGCATTTTTACAGCATTTAGAGCCAGTTCATCCGTTCCCGGTAAAGCATAAGGGGCAACCTCAATAGAACCGCCGATAACCTGCAGCATATCCTCAATAATCGGTGGAATTGAGCGTCGGGCAACGGCACAAACACTGGCGAACACACTGTGAGTATGTACAACTGCTTGTACATCAGAACGTTGCAAATAAACAGCTAAATGAAGCGGCAGTTCTGAGGAAGGCGCTAACGCCCCATCGAGAACACGACCGGAAAGATTGACTAAAACAAGATCCTTTGGCTTTAATGACAGGTAATCGCGGCCAGAGGGAGTCACTAAAATCACGCCTTCTTCGACGCGACAACTAATATTGCCCCAAGTTCCTACAACCAGACCTTTTTGGACTAGCCGATGACCCACTTCAATGATTTCCTCTTGAATCTGTTTAAGTTTTGTCATGCTATAACCTTCTCTCAGGCTTGGTTAATATATTCTTCCTGTTCTTTCGTAAGCTTGTCCACCGAAAAGCCCATGGCTTTTAATTTTAAAGCAGCCACTTTCTGATCGAACTCATAGGAAACTTGATGAACGTCATTTGTAAGTTCCTGATGATGTTCTAAGATATGTAACGCGGCTACTGTTTGCATTGCAAAGGACAAATCCATAATTTCCGCCGGATGACCGTCGCCTGCTGCTAAATTAACCAGACGACCTTCAGCTAGCAAATAAAGTTTCCGACCATCAGCCATGGTAAACTCTTGAATATTACGGCGCGCTGTCCGAACCGCTACAGCCAAATCATTCAAATCAACTTTGTTAATTTCTACATCAAAATGTCCGGCATTTGCAAAAATTGCACCAGACTTCATCACTTCAAAATGTTCACGGCGAATGATGTCTTTACAGCCTGTAACCGTCACGAAAATATCGCCAATTTTTGCTGCTTCCGCCATCGGCATAACCCGGAATCCGTCATAAACAGCTTCTACTGCCTTAATTGGATCAATTTCTGTAATCACGACATTGGCGCCAAGCCCTTTTGCTCGCATGGACACGCCTTTACCGCACCAACCATAACCAGCTACGACGACCGTTTTACCTGTTACCGTCAGATTTGTCGTCCGCATAATACCATCCCAGGTAGACTGGCCAGTACCATAGCGATTGTCAAATAAATATTTGCAATAAGCGTCATTTACAGCCATCATGGGGAAGTTCAGTCGTCCTTCGGCGGCTAAAGCTTTTAAACGCATTACGCCTGTCGTGGTTTCCTCACAACCGCCAAGAATGCGCGGCGCCAAATCAGAGCGAGAGCCGTGCAGCAGCGCCACGAGATCACCGCCGTCATCAATAATAATATCTGGCTCTGTATCAAGCGATTTATTGAGAAAATGCTCATATTCTTTATCTGTGCAATCATACCACGCATAAACGGTTACACCGCTGTCAGCCAGCGCGGCAGCTACATCATCTTGCGTCGATAAGGGATTACTACCGGTAATTGCTACCTGAGCTCCGGCATTTTTCAGCACGATTGCCAAGTAAGCTGTTTTTGCTTCTAAATGCATGCTAATAACGATTTTTTTACCAGCGAAGGGTTTTGTTGCTGAGAGTTCTTCATTTAAAACATTGAGAACAGGCATATGTTCTTTTACCCAGTTAATCTTATCATGGCCTTGCGGTGCAAGGTCTTTATTGCGAATTAGCGACATGTGATTCATCCTTTCATTTCAGCTCGTTGTTTTATTTCCATAATTTTTTTACAATCAGGTTTGTGAATGACGCCATACTCCGTAATAATTGCCGTAATATAGGCAGCTGGCGTTACATCAAAGGCGGGATTATAAACAGCGGCGCCACTAGGAACAGTCTGCTTCCCGGCAAAGCAGCCGACTTCTTCAGCGCTGCGTTCTTCAATAGGAATTTCTTCACCGCTACTTAAAGAAAAATCAAACGTAGACAGTGGTGCTGCTACATAAAAAGGGATCTGGTGTTCTTTGGCTAAAACGGCTACGCTATAGGTGCCAATCTTATTGGCTACATCGCCATTTTGGGCAATACGATCGGCCCCTACAATCACTGCCTTTACCTTCTCTTGTTTCATAACCCAGCCAGCCATATTATCCGTGATGACTGTAACAGGAATCTCGTCAGCTACCAACTCAAACGCTGTCAGACGGGCTCCCTGCAGCAATGGCCGCGTTTCATCAGCAAATACACCTAGAATATTCCCCTCTTGATGAGCCTGGCGTATCACGCCCAAAGCGGTACCGAAAGAAACTGTTGCTAGCGCCCCAGCATTACAATGCGTCAATACATGAACAGGCTCTGTAAATAGCTCAGCGCCAAACCGTCCAATGGCCTCATTGATTTTTTTGTCCTCTTTGGCAATCGCGATCGCTTGGTCCTTTAAAGCAGTAACACTTTTAGCCGGATCATAATTAGCAACACTCAGACAGTTTAGCATAATATCAACAGCCCAAGCCAAGTTCACAGCGGTTGGTCTTGTCGCTTTCAATTCTTTTGCTGTAGTTTCCATGTGATCCTTAAAAGCTGCTCCAGAATGTTGAAATTCTAAAGCTCCTAACACCATAGCAAAAGCCGCCGCTGCACCAATCGCCGGTGCGCCGCGTACAACTAGTCGTTTTATGGCGTCTGCCACCGCGCGATAATCACTGCAAGTCTTATAGACGATTGTTTCAGGCAGCAGGGTTTGATCAAGTAGAATCAATCGATCTTGCTTCCATTCTAAAGCTAGCAATGGTCTCACCACTTTCTAAAGAGTAAAACCGCCAAATTCTCGTAAAGCTTCATGGCAGTGACAGGTTTTTGTTAGTTTACCAGAAGCCAAAACAGCAATGGCCGCCATAATAAGCTTTCTCAAATTTTCACCGTTTGCCCGCATCGTTTCTACGACCTCACTATGAGTCAGACTATGCGGTGAAATTCCAGCGGCAAAGTTCGTAACCATTGATACCGTGGCATAACACATTTCCGCTTCTCTGGCTAAGACTGACTCTGGCAGATTTGTCATTCCCACTAAATCGCCGTGAAGCATGGCAAACATCTTAATTTCCGCTGGTGATTCAAAGCGAGGTCCTTCTGTACAAACATAGGTACCGCCGTTATGGGTGGTAATGCCTAGCTGATTAGAGTCTGCAAATAAAACCTGTCTTAGATCAGGGCAATAAGGCTCTGTTACATCAACATGAACAACGCCGCGCTCTCCCCCTTCGTAGAAGGTAGACGTCCGCCCCTTCGTAAAATCAAGAAATTGATCAACTAAGACAAAATCGCCTGGTTTCATATTCTGATTGAGCGAGCCGACAGCCGTTGTAGCGATAATCTGCTCCACACCTAATTTTTTCAACGCCCAGATATTACCACGATAATTAATCAAATGGGGCGGAATCGAATGCTTGCTTCCATGTCTTGGCATAAAAGCAATTTCAGTTCCCTGATACCAGCCGCTGGTAACTGACACTGGTCCATAAGGCGTTTCTACTTCTTGTTGCCGTACATTATCAAGAATTTTAGGATCATATACGCCTGTGCCGCCAATAATTGCAATTTTCATGTGCTCACCTAGCTTTCTTAAAATAAAACGCAAAATAAAAACTTGTAAAACATCAATTTATGTTTATTCGGTACAGTCTTTTTATTTACCTGCTGCTAGACAAACATTGTCTTATGATTAAGATAATGTAATGCCTAAGAGTCCGCCTAAGGCGCCCGCGGCAAGACCGGCAGCATATTTATTTAGTAACAGCAACACCGATGGGCTGTCGCCGCTTAAGTAGAATCCGCAGGCCAAGGAAATGGATACATAAAAAAAACCGATGAAAATTCCTAGCAACAACCCCTTGGACTTTTTAATAAAAGCACCATAGAGACTACCTAAAAAAATGCTCATTAACGTAATCGCTGCCATGACACCTGAAACATGCTGCTCCACAAACATACTGTCTGTAAGTAAAAGTCCCAGGGAAACGATTAAAATTGCCGTAAACGAGACGAGAAGACTCATAAGAATTCCACGCAGCAAAGCCTGCGCAAAGGCAGGCATTTTTCCTAATTTAGCTGCTGATTTTTTACTTTTGGATGGGTGATACATCAGGCATCCCTCCAGGCTTTTACCAAAAATGTATGTTTCATTCTTGATTTTTAGCCCAGAAGTTCTGCAGTAACGGTTTTCCTGGCAGTTATTTTTCAAAATTCCATGTTTGGAGTTCTTGCAAAAGTGGATAATGAGTTAAATCGATATGAACAGGTGTTACCGCAATTTTTGCCTCTTTCACAGCCGTTACATCACTGTCTTTGTCATCAGGTTCCTGGACTACATTGCCTCCCATCCAGTAATAGCTACGCCCCCGCGGATCTTTGCGTTCTTCAAACGAATTTTCATACTGACGACTTCCTAGTTTTGTTATTGCCACACCAGAAATTTGTTCTGGCGGCAGGGCTGGAATATTGACGTTTAGCAAGGTATGTGGCGGCAGACCGCTTGCTACCACTTTAGGAACCAGTCGTTTGGCAAAATTCGCAGCTACAGTAAAATCACAATGATCCCACGCATTGAGTGAAAAAGCAATGGCGGGAATACCATGAAGAATTCCTTCAATGGCTGCGCTTACTGTGCCAGAATAGAGTACATCAGTTCCCAGATTGGGACCATGATTAATACCTGATACAACAATATGGGGCATTTCGTCTAATAAAAGTTCCTCTAAGGCCAGTTTCACGCAATCGGTTGGCGTGCCACCGATTTTCCAAGCCTTTACAGCCTGTGGTAGCTCATAGGAATCGACTCGAATCGGTTCATGGACCGTAATGGCCTGACTTGTAGCACTTTTTTCTACATCAGGCGCCGCTACATAGACCTGCCCAATCTCTGATAAAGCCTGGCTTAAAGTAAGAATTCCCTGCGCTTGAATACCATCATCATTTGTTACTAAAATCCGCAAGCATTGTTCCCCCCGCTCTAATTAAAGTAAATCTAACTGTTTATGGGTTTGGGGAATGATTCGTACATTTCCCAGTTGTTCTGATGCCAAATCAAAAAATGTCCAAAGTTCTCGTTGCATCAGTTCCTGGCCAGCCTGTTTGGCCGTAACAGGCTGCAAAACAAGGGGAACTGTTGGACTGACCGAATGAATCACAGCTAGCGCTTCTTTAAATTCCTTAACGGTAGTTTGTCCTGTCAGAACAATTTTCACAAACACTTCTTTATGAATTGCCTGTTGTAAAAATTTTTGATGAACCATAAAGAGATCTTGACCAGTACTACTAGGCAGTTTAATATCCATGCTAATAAAATCTATAGCAGGTAGTACTTCGGCAAGTTCCTCATAGAGCGTGCCATTTGTTTCTAAATATTTTCTAACAGGTAACTTCTCGCTTAGAGCAAGGAGCGCTGGTACATGACACAACGGTTCACCACCGGTAAAACTAACAGAGTGATGTGGTTTTTCCATTAGACGAAGTGAATGAGAAACAAGACGATCCAGTGAAATAGGATTACTTAATAACAGAAAGTCACCAGTCCCAGGTGTTTGCTCAAGTTTAGCTGGTTCTGTTGTAACAAAAGATTCTGCTGTATCACAGTAATTGCAGCGCAGATTACAGCCAGCAAATCGAATAAAAAGCTGACGATAACCGACATAGGGTCCTTCTCCTTGAATCGAAGAAAAAACTTCTACAATATGCTCATCCATGATTACGCTCCTGGCGATATGCTACAGCAGAGCGAGGTGATTCCCATACTTTTACTTCGTAAATTTGAACCTGTTTGGCCTCCAAAGGAGTAACTAGTTCGTCATAAATATATTTGGCGATATTTTCTGCCGTAGGATTTTTCGTTTCAAAAGCTGGCAATTCATTCAAATAGTAATGGTCAAGACGGTCGATAATCGTTTTGACTTCTGCTTTTAATACGGTAAAATCAATCACCATACCTAATTCATCTAATTCAAAGCCCCGTACAGTGACTTCTACTTTCCAGTTATGGCCATGCAATCTATGACATTTTCCTTGATAGTTGCACAAATTATGTGCAGCTTCGAATTCTGCCTGTATAGTTAACTCAAACATAAAGAACCTCCCCTAATCATCTAGAATAGAATTAGTATAGCATAAATAGAAAAAGATGAGCAAAGACTCATCTTTTCCCTGAAATTTATTTTGCTGCCTGCTTGCTCAAAATAGCATCTTTCGAAAATTCCGCATCATCAGTCACTAGAACTTCTTTATAGCTTAAGCTACGCGTATGCTGTGTATGACTCCATACTCGTTCATGGCGATGAATAAATCCGTAGATCGTAATAGGAATCCAACTGTAAATAAAAATTGGATAAAGTAGCAAATAAAACCACATTTTTAAGGAAACGCGAATTTGTGCCAAAATAATCATCGGAAAAACATACTGGGCAAAAGCGAGAATTGTCCATACTTCTACAGGAAGAACCCGATTTAAAATATTAGTGTAAAATGGGAAAAAGCCATAAAGATAACTAGATATTACGAAAGCCGTAGACATCAGCAAAAAATAGGGCTGAAACAAATGAAATACACCATCAAGCATGCGAACGTCACCGCGTTTAAAACCTTCTTTAAGCAATTTAGGAATGAAACGGCCAGCTACATCGAAATGTCCCTGCGCCCAACGCTGACGCTGCTTCCACGATTGTTTAAAGGTAAGCGGTTTCTCATCATAAACGATGGCATCATGAGCCCAAGTTGTTCGAATACCGCAAAGCAGACTTTTCATAGTAAATTCCATATCTTCGGTTAAGCAAGTAGCTCCCCAGCCGAATTTTTTGAGAACATCCATGCTAATACACATACCTGTTCCACCAAGAACGCTCGTAAGACCAATATTGTATTTTGCTAAATGCCAAATGTAGTTTACTACCCAGAAAGAAATGGCGAAGGTGCCCGCAACCCAAGTATCATTGGGGTTTTTAGAATCAAGATACCCTTGGATTACACGCTCGCCTTTGCAAAGGCGATTATTCATTTCCAATAAGAAAGCCGGATGGACTAAATTATCGGCATCAAATACGACAACAGCATCATATTGTTTTTCCATAGCGTAAAGTTTTGCAAACATCCATTCCATAGCAAAACCTTTACCACGCTCTGTCAAATTGGTCCGTTCATGAACAATGGCGCCAGCCTTTTTGGCAATTTCCGCCGTTTTGTCATTACAGTTGTCGGCAATCACATAAATATCATATAAGTCTTTCGGATAATTCAAGACATTTAGATTTTCGACAAGCTGTCCAATGACCGATTCCTCATTATGGGCGGCAACAATAATCGCAAACGTTTTTTCCGGCGTCAAAATTTTGTTTTCATGCCGTTTCCAAAGACCAAACATGGCAATAATAAAATAGTAGAGTGAAAAAAATACGATAAGTAATTGCAATGGGATCATAATAATATCAAAAATATGTTCCATGGATTTTTCTCCTTTAAAATCCGATTTCGTATATCTATCCAAATTATCTTTGGGGACAAGCTAAAAAGGTGGCTCTTCTTATTGTTTACGACAAGGCTGATTTATAATCCAAAAGTCGTAAAATACTGTTGAAGATACCGAACACAGCATAAGTGAAGAAAGGAGCAAAGAGGTAAGAATGCGGTAATGCATAAAAAAGATATCCGCCAGTTGCCACAGCCAAAATAATGGCAATTCGATAAATTTTTTCGCCTTTGCCTTTAAAATCAGGATAGCGAACTGTGCTAACCATTAGATAGCCAAAAATCGCTACAAAACCAAGAAACCAGTATCCTGAAGGCTGAATGCCTGTCATAATAAAAGTCGCTACAACACAGCCGCCTGCCGGAATAGGCAATCCCATAAAATAACCTTTTACAGTTGTTGTATTCACATTAAATCG
>URQW01000094.1 GCA_900550105.1 uncultured Pelosinus sp. | reverse complement strand
TGATTTAATGATGGTAGCGCCTGTTGATGTGGAAGATGCAGTCTGCCGTTTAGCCCAGATGGCTCGTGCTGCAGGGCTCCATCTTGTTCTGGCCACGCAAAGACCTTCCGTTGACGTTATTACAGGGACTATTAAAGCCAATATTCCATCAAGGATTTCTTTTGCTGTTTCATCGCAAATTGATTCGCGGACAATTCTTGACATGGCTGGAGCTGAAAAATTGTTAGGTAAAGGGGACATGTTGTTTTATCCGGTGGGAGCCGCCAAGCCGCTACGTGTACAAGGCTCTTTTATTTCAGATGATGAAGTTGAGGAACTTGTCGCTTTTTGCGCTCGTCAGGCCGAACCTGAGTATACGGAAGGGGTTACTCAAAGTCAGGAAACGGAAGAACCGGAAAAGACGCCCAGTTATGAAGATGAGCTTCTACCAGAAGCCGTAAGATTGGTACTAGAGACAGGACAGGCTTCCGCCTCAATGTTGCAGCGAAAATTCCGTGTTGGTTATTCACGAGCGGCTCGTTTAATTGATACAATGGAAGAAATGCATATTGTGGGACCAAGTCTAGGCAGTAAAGCGAGAGAAATCACCATGACCTCAGCTGAGGTCTATGAGAAGTACTTTCTCGAAAAGTAATTTTGCGTATAAAGCAATTTTCTGTTATGCTATAAAATACAACAACTATTTTTTGATGTTTCTTAGAAGAAACTTCTTTGCTGCTAAGTCTTTCATAGAGAATATGAATTTGTAAGTTTTTATCAGAAAAGCATTACGAATAAGTAGGCAAACCATCAAGGGGGTTGTGACAATGGAAACAGTAGGTCAAATACTTCGTGCCGAACGAGAAAAGCAGAATTTATCGATCAGTGAAGTAGAAAAGGCAACGAGTATTCGGGCTTTGTATATCACCTCAATTGAAGAAGATCAGTATAAGGTGATTCCAGGTGAAGTGTATTTAAAAGGATTCATTCGTAATTATGCTAATTTTTTAGGCTTAAATGGCCCAGAGCTTGTAGAGCTTTATCGACAAACACAAAAACCGCCAGAGGAAGAGGCTGAGCCGATCGCGCAAACGCCGCAACCGATTAAACAGGATTCTCTAGGACGTTCTTTTCCGAGCAAGCTAGTTGCCATGGTAATTTTGCTTGTAGCTGTTGTGGGGATTGGCTTTTGGGCCTACCAGAGTAGCGGTAAGACACCGGGACCTATGCCAGCGCCAGAAGCGAAAACACAGCAGCCAGCTCAAGTGCCGCCAACGCCAACGACTGCTACGAAACCAGCTGACGCAAAACCGGTTTATGTGCAAGCTAAATTTACTGCAGAGTGCTGGACTTTGGTGACGGCTGACGGTAAGCAGCTTTATGAAGGAATTCCTAAAATCAACGAATCATTTACGTGGCAGGCTGATAAGACTTTAGTGATTAAAGCAGGAAATGCTGCCGCCGTCGATGTGACTTTTAATGGACAGAGCCAGGGAAAACTTGGAACAAAAGGCGATGTTGTAGTAAAAACCTTTACGCCTACGGGAGTAAAATAGTAAGGAGTGCATGATGGAACAATCGTTTATTCCCATGAGTAAGGCTGAGATGGAGGCACGCGGCTGGGAACAGCTTGATTTTCTGTTTGTGAGCGGCGATGCTTACGTAGATCATCCCAGCTTTGGTCCGGCTATTCTTTGTCGACTTTTAGAAAAAGAAGGGTTTCGAGTCGGGATTATTGCTCAACCTAATTGGCAGTCAACGAAGGATTTTTTAGCATTAGGTAAGCCGAAGCTTGGTGTATTAGTTTCGGCGGGAAATCTTGATTCATTGTTAAATAAATTTACAGCAGCAAAAAGAACGCGCAGTACTGATAGTTATTCACCTGGCGGCAAGGCTGGCTATCGTCCGGAACGAGCCAGTCTTGTTTATTGTACGCGACTGAGAGAAGCTTTTAAACATACACCGATTATTTTAGGCGGCATCGAAGCAAGTCTGCGTCGGTTTGCTCATTATGATTATTGGTCTGATACGGTAAGACGATCTATCGTGATTGATAGCCGGGCGGATCTTGTTGTCTATGGGATGGGAGAAAAACAGATTCTGGATATTGCGCATCAACTAGCGCAAGGCATTCCTATTGACCAACTTCATTCTGTCCGTGGGACCTGTTATCCTACCCGT
Source organism: uncultured Pelosinus sp. (assembly GCA_900550105.1). GTDB lineage: Bacteria > Bacillota > Negativicutes > UMGS1260 > UMGS1260 > UMGS1260. Next base: position 8,193 of record URQW01000094.1, on the reverse strand, counting down.
TCTTTAGAAGCTCTTTGGGATTATGTCGAATTGCCGTCCTACGATGATGTGGCACAAGATAAACAAGCGTTTGCTAAAGCTTTTAAAATCCAGTACGAAGAGCAGGATCCTGTTCGCGGCAAGCAGCTTGTTCAAGCCCATGGACCTGTTTATGTAGTGCAAAACCCGCCCGCTTTGCCACTGACGACAGAAGAAATGGATGCTGTCTATGATTTACCCTATACAAGAACATACCATCCTCGCTATGAAGCGCAAGGTGGTGTTCCAGCCATTGAAGAAGTCAAGTTTTCGCTTGTAAGTCACCGCGGTTGCTTTGGCGGGTGTTCTTTCTGCGCCATTGTATCACATCAAGGTCGAATTATTCAAAACCGCAGTCAAGACTCACTCTTAAAAGAAGCACAGGGTATGACGAAACTTCCTTATTTTAAAGGCTATATTCATGATGTAGGAGGGCCTACAGCTAATTTTCGTCATCAAGCTTGTTCCCATCAGAAAGAACGCGGTGCTTGTAAGGGAAAACAGTGTATGTTTCCAGGCCCTTGCCGAGAAATTGATACCTCCCATGATGAGTATCTTTCCTTATTGCGTCAACTACGGAAATTACCGAAAGTCAAAAAAGTGTTTATTCGTTCGGGGCTTCGCTATGATTATTTACTAGCCGATAACAACAGAGAATTTCTTAGAGAACTTTGTGAGCATCATGTGAGTGGGCAGTTAAAAGTTGCTCCGGAACATGTAGCACCGACGGTTACGAAACTCATGGGGAAAGCTAGTAAGGAAGTGTATTTGAAGTTTAAAGAAGCTTTTATGACTATGAACAAAAGAGTGGGCAAGGAACAATATCTTGTACCATACTTTATGTCCAGTCATCCCGGCTCCGGATTGCCTGAGGCGATTGAGTTGGCGGAATTCTTGCGTGATACTCACTGCCAACCGGAACAAGTGCAAGACTTTATTCCAACGCCAGGCAGTCTTTCTACTTGTATGTATTATACGGGGATCAATCCTTTTACAGGCGAAGCTGTCCATGTAGCGCGCCAGCCTCACGAAAAGAGACTGCAGCGAGCTCTCCTACAGTACCGTGACCCTAAAAATTATGATCTCGTTTATGAAGCTTTGGAAAAAGCTGGACGACTTGATTTGATTGGTCTTGGTTCTAAATGCTTTATTAGGCCTAGACGTAGTTTCAAGGGGAAAGCAAATTTGCTCCAAACTGAAACTGTAGAAACAGTAGAAAAACCAATAAAATCTTCAAAGCCATCAAATCTCTCAAAGTCGTCAAAATCGTCAAGACCGCCAAAATCGTCAAGGTCGCCAAAACAAAAAGGCCAAAAGCCTTTTAAAAAGCGTCGGTCATGATGTATATGTATAAATAAAGCAGGAATCTTTGGCATACCAGCTGAAGATTCCTGCTTTAACTTACGATATTTTATACAAGCGATTCTGAGGACGGTTTGGATAAATAAAGAGTTTTAATGGATTTACGGAATAAATAGTAGAGAATTAGACCATGAATCAGACAGGCGATGATTCCCATGAGTGGATTGAAGAGCAAAAATACCAAAAGACCTAATAAAACAGCAAGGGTGGATATGGCTATTTCTGCAAACCAAGCCCATCTTTTGGTTTTAAACAAGCCATAGGCAGGAAACGCATAGAGAAAGATGCCGGGAAGTGAAGTATAGATGCCTGCGACATCTCCCAAAAATAAGCTATGGAATAGACCAATTATATTACCTAAAGCAATGAGTCCTAAGTAACCAACTAATAATAAAAGTCCTGCGGGAAGTTGCATTTTATTCGCTCCTTATAAGGTGAATTAGGTTATTGATTTTTCAGTCTTCTTATATTTTAGCATATTTTTTCTGACAAACCTATGGCTTTGTCCATAATTTGCTTGCATATCAGGAAGAGAAAGGTTATAGTATAGGTTGATACTTTACGTATTCAAGACGGAGGAATGTGCATGCGACGTTATGTGCCACTCTTGTTTCTATCTTTTTTTCTGGTTTTTGCTGCGATTATTGGTACCGATTTATTAGGACACGCTGGTAATCAAACACCGGAAAACCTTAAGTCAATCGTTGTCTATACAAATTTGCCTGTAGAACAAGTATCGCTTTTTGCGCAGGAATATGAAAAGTCCGCAAAAATTAGAGTTCAAATGGTGCCTTTGTCTGACCAGGATCTGTTGCAAAAACTTCAGAATGAGCGCCAAACGCCACAGGCTGATCTTGTTTTAGCTACAGAGGCTGTTCTGAGGCAGGTCCAGAAAGAGCATCTTCTCGCGCCTGTAACCTCAGAGCAAACCGATATAGTTCCTGACCGGTTTAAGGATAAAGATAATTTTTGGGTTGGTACTTGGTATGACCCGATTGTATTTGCCGTAAATCGCGATTTTGCCAAGAAGCTTTCTCAACCAATTCAACGGTGGGCTGACTTAGGGAAAGACAGTCAGGTACGTTTAGCTATGACTGATTTCTTAGCGTCGGAAGCGTCAGCTAGTTTACTTTATTCGTTGCGTTCTCTGCAGGGAGAACAGCCTACTTTGGCTTTCTTCAAGAAAATTCATCCTCAAGTGATTCAGTATGCCAAGTTTTTAGCTACGCCAGTGCGAATGGCTGGTATGGGTGAAGCGGATGTGGCCATTGCTGTTCAAAGTGAAACAATTCGTTATTATAATGATGGGTTTCCTCTAACGATTGTTTATCCTGATGAAGGAACGGCTTATTCTTTAACTGGCATTGCCTTGACTTTGCAGGGGCCGCATAGCGCTGACGCAGCGCCCTTTATTGACTGGATTTTGCAAAATGAAGCGCAGGAGTTATTGCAAAATCACCGATTCTACTTTGTTCCAACAAATCCTGAAACGAATATTGCTAAATTTTACGAGACGAAACATATGAAACTTTTCGACAGTCAACCGCTTACGCCTGTGGAGCAGCATACTATTATGGATAAGTGGATTCAGTCTGTTCGTCTAAGTCCTCGTTCGCTCTAGGAGGGAAATTGCATGTTAAAAGCAGGTTTTCTCAGCCTTGGCTGTGCCAAAAACCTTGTAGATACAGAAGTTATGCTTGGTATTTTGACTGAAAATCATGTTGAGATTGTACAAGATCCGGTCGATGCTGATTTACTCATTGTCAATACCTGCGGGTTTATTGATTCAGCCAAAGAAGAATCTCTTTCTACAATTTTATCTATGGCTGAGTATAAACAGACTGGAAAATGCCGCGGTTTAATTGTCGCTGGCTGTTTAGGTGAACGCTATCGGCAAGATCTTTTGGATGAATTACCGGAAATCGACGCGATTGTCGGTACTGGATCGTGGCATCGTATTATGGAAGCTGTCAATGCAGTTCTCTCGGGACAGCGTCTGTTAATTGCCGATGCAAATACGACTATTTATGACGATACAACGCCTCGGATTACTACAACGCCTTTTTACAGCGCCTATGTAAAAGTAGCTGATGGCTGTAACAACCGCTGTGCTTATTGCGCTATTCCTTTTATTCGCGGCGATTTTCGTAGTCGTTCTATTGAATCTATCGAAAATGAAGTCAAACGTCTTGTAGCGCAAGGAACAAAAGAAATTATTTTGATTGCACAGGACACCACAAACTATGGACAGGATCTTTACGGTAAACCAAGCCTACCTGAGCTGTTAAAAGCGCTTGTGAAAATTAATGATTTGAAATGGATTCGGTTACTTTATGGTTATCCCGTTCATTTTTCTGATGAAATTATTCAATTAATGGCTAAAGAACCGAAAATTCTTCATTATGTAGATCTGCCATTGCAGCATGCTCATGATGATATTTTGCGGGCGATGCATCGTCCGGAGACGCAAGCAGAAATTAAAACTTTGCTGCAAAAGCTGCGAGATGCCATTCCCGATGTGGTTGTGCGTACGTCTTTTATTGTGGGCTTTCCTGGTGAAACAGAGGAGCACTTTCAAGAATTACTTGATTTTGTCAGAGAACAACGCTTTCAAAACGTCGGCGTGTTTATGTATTCTCAAGAAGAGGGTACTAGTGCGGCGAAAATGGCAAACCAAGTTGATGAAGCTGTAAAAGAAGATCGCTATCACCGTCTTATGGCCGAACAAAGCCGCGTTAGTGAAGAATTGAATCTTGCTAGCGAGGGACAGATAATCGAGGTTTTAGTGGAAGGCAGAACCGATGATAATAAGGAGATTGTCTACGGCCGCTCCTATCGGGAAGCGCCGGAAGTGGATGGCCGCGTCTATATAGAAAATGCTGGATCACTGCAGGCGGGCGACCTTGTTTTGGCCAAAATAGTACAAGGCTTTACTTATGATATTTTAGCAGAAAAGCTGGAATCATAAAGGGGAGTGATAAAACCCCTTACAGGGAGGCGCTTCGGCATGATTGTCGAACTTGTCAGCACGGGAACGGAATTGCTGCTAGGAGAGATTGTTAATACAAATGCGGCTTTTTTAGCGGAACAGTTAAACGCTCTCGGATTTCACGTATTATACCAGACAACAGTAGGCGATAATCGCGAACGGATGGCCCAGGTTTTTAAAAACGCTCTAGAGCGTGCCGATATTGTGATTACGTCAGGTGGGTTAGGGCCGACGCAGGGAGATATTACGAAGGAAGTTTCTGCAGAAATTTTTTCTTTGCCGCTCATGCTTGATCCTGTTAGTCTGGACCGAATTACGGAGTTTTTTAAGCGGCGTAAACTAACTATGTCTGATAATAATCGTCGTCAAGCTATGATTCCTCAGGGCGCTTTAGCGATTGAGAATGAGCGGGGAACAGCACCTGGAGTGATCTTGGAACATTTAGGAAAAACAATCATCCATTTGCCAGGACCGCCCTTTGAATTAGAGCCGATGTTTCATTCATCGGTTGTTCCCTACTTGGAGCAACGGTTTGGTCAGCAAGGGACGATCGTCTCCAAAATTTTGCGCACTTACGGAATCGGTGAATCTTACTTAGAAGAACAAATTCGTGATTATATTTTAGCCCAAAATAATCCTACGATTGCTCTTTTAGTGCGAAGCGGTGAAGTAATTATTCGCTTAACGGCCAAAGGAGCGGATCAAGCGGAAGCTGAAATGAAAATTTTTTCTTTAGAGAAAAAAATTCGTGAACGTCTGCAAGGCTATATTTATGGTGTCAATGATGATACTCTGGAAGGGATCATCGGTCGTCTTTTACTTGAAAAAGAACTTACCGTAGCTTTAGCTGAATCATGCACTGGTGGTCTAACCAGCAGTCGTTTAACTGACGTCCCCGGCAGTTCTGCCTATTTTATGGGCAGCGTTGTATCTTATAGTAATGAAGTGAAAATGCAGGAACTTGCTGTCTCATCTGATACCTTGCGTGACTATGGGGCAGTTTCAAAAGAAACTGCTTGCCAGATGGCGGAAGGCATTCGTGAACGGTTTCATACCTCAATTGGCGTGGCAATCACAGGAATTGCCGGACCAGGAGGAGCTACCGAAACAAAGCCGGTTGGGCTTGTTTATATTGCGCTTGCCAGCGAACGGGGAACTAACTGGCAGGAATACCGATTTGCCGGTACGCGAAAGGAAATAAAAACACGTAGCGCTTTAGCGGCGCTCAATAAATTATATCGCTATGTTTTAACAATATGAGGAGGTTGGTACTTTTGAAGGATAAAGAAAATACCCTTTTTGGTAACTTACAGTTAAATAAGAAAATCGTTTCGGCATTACAGGATATGGGATTTGAAGAACCATCGCCGATTCAAAGTCAGACGATTCCGCTTGTGTTAGAAGGTCATGACGTCATTGGACAGGCTCAGACTGGTACAGGAAAAACAGCTGCTTTCGGGATTCCCATGATTGAAAAAATTGATGAAGCAAGCCGCAATATCCAGGGGCTTGTTATTACACCGACTAGAGAACTGGCTATTCAGGTTTCTGAAGAGCTAGCGCGCATTGGTAAATTTAAACGAGTGAAAACATTGCCGATTTACGGCGGTCAGGCGATTGATAGACAAATTAAATCACTGCGCTTCGGCGTTCATGTGGTTATTGGTACTCCTGGACGTCTACTTGATCATATTCGCCGGAATACGATTAAGTTAAGCCATGTAAAAATGCTTGTTTTGGATGAAGCCGATGAAATGCTTGATATGGGTTTTGTTGACGATATTGAAGCCATTATGGAAACCATTGTGGCGGAAGAACGTCAGACATTGCTGTTCTCGGCAACGATGCCAAGACCGATTATGAACTTAACCAAGCGTTATATGAAAGATGCTGTTGTTGTCTCAATAAGCAAAGAAAAACTAACAGTTCCACTGATTGATCAGGTGTACTATGAAACGCGCGAAAAACTAGAAGGCTTGTGCCGCGTTCTTGATAGTGAAACTACAGGTCAATTGATTATTTTCTGCCGTACGAAAAAAGGCGTAGATGATCTTGTAGCATCGCTTTCTTCACGTGGCTATCTAGCTGATGGTTTACACGGTGATTTAAGCCAAGCACAGCGTGATCGCGTGATGAAGAAATTCCGCGACAGCAAACTTGATATTTTAATTGCTACTGATGTAGCGGCTCGTGGTATTGATATTGATGATATTACCCATGTTATTAACTATGATATTCCGCAGGATCCGGAAAGTTATGTTCATCGTATTGGTCGTACTGGCCGCGCTGGACGAAAAGGTGTTGCTATTACCTTTATCCAACCACGTGAGTATCGTCAATTAAAGCTCATTGAAAAAGTTACAAAAACACGAATTATCCGTAAAGCTTTACCTTCGCCAGCTGATGTACTAGAACGTCAGAGAGAAGTGATTAAAGAACGGCTTGTTCAGACAATCGAGCAAGGCCGAATCGCTGATTATCAGTCGATCGTCACTGAGCTTGTACAAGATTATGATCCGTTAGAGATTGCTGCTGCTGCCTTGAAACTTTCGCAGGAAGGTTATAAAGAAAAGGCATCAGAGGCGGCGGAAAAGCCGAATTATCGTTCTTCCGGCGCAGAACCCGGTATGGTTCGCCTCTTTATTAATGTAGGTAAAGCCCAGAAGATTCGTCCAGAAGATATTGTGCGGACCGTCGCGAGCGAAGCTGATATTCCTGGTAATACCATCGGTGTTATTAATATCTATGAAAAATTCACTTTTGTGGAAGTACCAGAAGACGTAGCCGAACGAGTGATTGCCGTTATGCACAAGAATACTTTAAAAGGTTATAAAATTAATGTAGAAGTGGCCAAAGGGCGCTAATACTGCCGAAAGAAGCGGAGGGCTAGAGGCTCTCCGCTTCCATTTTATTTACTGCTTGGGGAGGGATCGTAGATGGATAAAGCAAAAGCCCTAGAGATAGCTATGCGTCAAATTGAAAAGGATTTTGGTAAAGGCTCCATTATGAAGCTTGGCGAAGCGGCGGCGAAAATGAATATTGAAGTGATTCCAACAGGTGCGCTGCCGCTGGATATTGCGCTTGGCGTTGGTGGAATTCCGCGTGGTCGTTGTATTGAGATTTATGGACCGGAATCTTCCGGTAAAACGACAGTTGCGCTCCATGTGATTGCGGAAGCGCAAAAATTAGGCGGAATTGCTGCTTTTATTGATGCCGAACATGCTCTTGATCCCAATTATGCTCGCAATCTCGGTGTTGATATTGAAAATCTTTTAATTTCTCAGCCTGATTATGGTGAGCAAGCCTTAGAAATAGCGGATGCCTTGGTAAGAAGTGCGGCTGTAGACTTGATCGTTGTTGATTCAGTAGCAGCTCTTGTGCCGAAAGCCGAAATTGAGGGGGAAATGGGTGATTCGCATGTCGGTCTTCATGCTCGGCTTATGTCGCAGGCGCTTAGAAAACTTACTGGAATTGTAAGTAAATCCCATTGTACCGTTATTTTTATTAATCAGATTCGTGAAAAAGTGGGCGTTATGTTTGGGAATCCCGAAGTGACCACAGGCGGACGTGCATTAAAGTTTTATGCTTCGATTCGTCTGGAAGTGCGCAAGGGCGAAGCCATTAAAAACGGCAACGATGTCGTAGGGAACCGGACAAAAGTGAAGATTGTAAAAAATAAAGTAGCGCCACCTTTTAAGCAAGCTGAATTTGATATTATGTATGGTCAGGGCGTATCACGCGAAGGGGCGCTTGTCGATATTGGCACTGAACTGGATATTTTAACGAAAAGCGGTACTTGGTATTCTTACGGAGCGAACCGATTA
>URQW01000093.1 GCA_900550105.1 uncultured Pelosinus sp. | reverse complement strand
TAAAAACCTTAATCTAAATTTTGATTAAGGTTTTCATTATAATGACAGGATCAGCTGATAGCGCGTTGTATCTGCTTATTGGCGCTTATATCGTTAGTTTACTTATCATCTGGTATTTTTACAGTCGTAAGAATGCAAGAATATGCTGTTAATAAGGAGGCGAAAGTATGCAAGACGGACATCCTTTAAAGAAAAAGCTTACATTTTTTAAAGAAATCGCCCAATATAATGGCGGTTGGTCTCAGGAAGAAGTGAAAGATCGTAGTAGCGAAGAGCTTTACCGACAGCGCTGGCAGTACGACAAAGAAGTGCGCACGACTCATGGCGTAAACTGTACAGGCTCTTGCAGTTGGAAGGTTTTTGTGAAAAATGGCTTAATTACCTGGGAGAATCAACAAACTAATTATCCTTCTACTGGTCCTGACATGCCGGAGTTTGAGCCACGCGGCTGTCCGCGCGGCGCTAGTTTTTCCTGGTACGTTTATAGTCCGTTGCGGGTGAAGTATCCCTATATTCGTCGCCAACTGCTAGCCTTATGGCGCGAAGCCAAAGAAAAAAACACCGGAAATCTGATTGCAGCTTGGCAATCGATTGTTGAAGATTCTAATAAAAGTAAAACCTATAAGTCCGCTCGCGGCAAAGGCGGTTTTTTACGTTCTTCTTGGGAGGAAGTAAATGAGCTGATTAGCGCCATGATGCTTTATACGATCCAAACCTATGGGCCTGATCGTTTAGCCGGATTTACGCCAATTCCAGCTATGTCTATGGTCAGCTATGCAGCAGGGGCGCGATTTTTATCGCTAGTTGGCGCACCAATGCTTAGTTTTTATGACTGGTATGCCGATTTGCCGCCAGCATCGCCGCAGGTATGGGGGGAACAAACGGATGTGCCGGAAAGCGGCGATTGGTATAATGCAGGGTATTTGATGATGTGGGGCTCCAATATTCCTTTAACTCGGACGCCTGACGCCCATTTTATGACAGAGGTGCGCTATAAGGGCACGAAAGTGGTAGCGGTAAGTCCGGATTATGCAGAAAACGTAAAGTTTGCCGATCATTGGCTCGCCGTGCAGCCTGGTTCTGACGCCGCTTTGGCGCAGGCTATGACGCATGTTATTTTAAAAGAGTTTTATGTAGAGCGACAAGAAGCTTATTTTTTAGATTACGCCAAACAGTTTACGGATTTACCTTTTCTTATTCTATTAGAAGAAAAATCAGAGCAAACCTACGGACTAGGGCGGTTTTTACGGGAAAGCGATTTTGATAAAGCTGATAAACATAGCGAATGGAAACCGCTTATTTGGGATGATATTACCGAAAAGGCTGTTGTGCCTAAAGGTACAATAGGTCAACGCTGGGATGGTAACGGTCAGTGGAATTTGAAACTGGAAGATGAAGCAGGCGAAAAGATTGCACCGCGGCTTACCTTATTAGGAGTTGAAGATACAACCGTTTCCGTAGAATTTCCGGAGTTTTCCTCTTATGAGTCGACTTTATTTCAGCGTGCTGTTCCGGCAAAAAGGATTCGTATGGGTCAAAAAGAACTGACTGTTACAACTGTCTATGATCTTATGTTGGCTCAATACGGCATTGATCGCGGTCTGGCGGGAAATTCCCCCAAAAATTATTATGAAACTGCTCCTTATACGCCTGCTTGGCAGCAAGAACATACGGGTATCGATCCTGAGCTAGTCATTCAAATTGCTCGGGAGTTTGCTAAAAATGCCGCCGTTACGAAAGGTCGTTCCATGATCATCATGGGGGCGGGCATTAATCACTGGTTTAATGGTGATACGATTTATCGCGCTATATTGAATCTCGTTATTTTGACAGGATCGCAAGGAGTCAATGGCGGCGGGTGGGCCCATTATGTCGGCCAGGAAAAATGCCGTCCCATTGAAGGCTGGGGAACGATTGCCTTTGCTCGCGATTGGTCGATGCCGCCTCGATTGCAAAATGCTACTTCGTTTTATTACTTTGCTACCAATCAATGGCAGTATGAAACGCACGGTATGGATACGCTTAAGTCTGCTGCGGTAGAAAAAACGCGCTATCGCCATCCTGCCGACTACAACGTCCTAGCGGCGCGGCTTGGTTGGCTACCCTCTTATCCGCAATTTGATAAAAATTCACTGAGCCTTGTGCAAGAAGCGCAGCAGCAGGGCGCTGAGTCAAATGAAGACATTGTAAAATATACCGTAGATGCTTTGAAAAGCAAAAAACTTCATTTTGCTGTGGAAAATCCCAATCAAAAGGAGAATTTTCCGCGGGGACTTTTTGTCTGGCGTTCTAATTTGATTTCGAGTTCCGGCAAAGGTCATGAATATTTTCTAAAACATTTACTGGGAGCATCCCACGGCTTATTAGCAGAGCCGAATGAAAGGATGAAACCGGAAGAAATCGCTTGGGAGAATGCCGAGGAAGGGAAGCTCGATTTACTAATTGATCTTGATTTTCGTATGGCTGGTACGGCGCTGTACTCTGATATTGTGCTGCCTGCCGCCACTTGGTATGAAAAGACCGATTTGAGCAGTACGGATATGCATCCTTTTGTTCATCCCTTTAATCCGGCAATTAATCCGCCCTGGGAAGCCCAGTCCGATTGGGATATTTTTAAGAATCTAGCCAAGACCTTTTCTACTATGGCTAAAGAGTATGTACCGGAGGTAATCAAAGATCTTGTGGCCGTACCGCTTATGCACGATTCACCGGGAGAAATTGCTCAACCGCTGGGAAAAGTACAGGATTGGAGCAAGGGAGAAGTGGAGGCTATTCCCGGCAAAACCATGCCGAATCTAGTGATAGTCGAGCGGGATTACAAAGAGGTTTACCATAAATTCATTTCATTAGGACCGTTAGTTGAGAAAAACGCTTTAGGTGCTCATGGAATTTCCTACTCGGCGAAAGAAGCAGTAGCTGAATTGAAAAAGTCCAGCGGCGAAATTACCTTACCAGGAGCGGCGCTGGGCCGACCTGACTTATCTACAGCCCGCAAGGCGGCTGATACGATTCTAGCTCTATCAAGTGCTACCAATGGCGATTTGGCCATGAAAGCTTGGGCGGACGGAGAGAAAAAGACTGGTGTTACGCTTCGTGATATCAGCGCTGGTCGAGCTGGTGAAAAGATCACATTTGATGATATTACAGCGCAGCCGCGCAAAGTGATTCCCACGCCTGTATTTACCGGCTCCAACCAAGGCAATAAACGGTATTCGCCCTTTACGACAAGCATCGAACAGCTTATGCCGTTTCGCACACTTACAGGAAGACAACATTTTTATCTAGACCATGAAATCATCTTAGAGTTCGGCGAAGCTCTGCCTGTATATAAACCAACATTGTCGCCGCTAGTATTCTCTGATTTAGAAAAGAAACCAGAACAAGCAAAAGAAGAAATTGTTCTGCGCTATCTTACACCCCATGGCAAATGGAATATTCACAGCACCTATCAAGATAATCTCCATATGCTGACCTTATTCCGCGGGGGTCCTCATGTCTGGCTGAATCACCAGGACGCTGCGAAAGCCGGTTTAGCTGACAATGATTGGGTAGAAGTATATAACCGCAATGGCGTGGTGACAGCTAGAGCTGTAATCAGTCATCGCATGCCGCGAGGCACTCTCTATATGTACCATGCGCAGGATCGGCATATTAATGTTCCCGGGTCGGTGATTACGGGAGAAAGGGGCGGTACGCACAATAGTCCCACGCGGATTCATGTAAAACCGACACAATGTATTGGCGGCTATGGCCAACTAAGTTACGGCTTTAACTACTATGGCCCCATCGGCAATCAGCGGGATATTTATGTAGCTGTCCGCAAGTTAAAGGAGGTAGCTTGGCTTGAAGATTAAAGCGCAAATTGCCATGGTTATCAATTTAGATAAGTGCATTGGCTGTCATACTTGCAGCGTCACTTGCAAAAATACCTGGACAAATCGCCGCGGCGCCGAATATATGTGGTTTAATAACGTAGAAACGAGGCCAGGCGAAGGTTATCCCAAAGCGTGGGCGGATCAGGAGAAGTATCAAGGCGGCTGGGAACTAAAAAACGGCAGCTTATCTTTAAAGAGTGGCGGTCGTTTGCAAAAACTGCTGTTTCGGCTATTTTATAACCCTGATCTGCCTACACTAGAAGATTACTATGAACCATGGACTTACAACTATGATTCACTGATTCATAGCGGATCCAAGCGGCACCAACCTGTAGCTAGACCGGAATCGGTTATTACCGGTCAGAAAATGAATCTTACGCAAGGCCCAAACTGGGATGATGATTTGGCCGGGACTCCGTTTACTGGCCCCAGTGATCCAATCGTCAAGAAACTGCAGGAAAAAATTCGCTTTGAATTTGAAGAAACTTTTATGGCCTACTTACCACGTTTGTGCGAGCATTGTCTCAATCCTGGCTGCGTCGCTTCCTGCCCCTCCGGTGCCATTTATAAACGGGAAGAAGACGGAATTGTTCTGGTAGATCAGACTGCTTGCCGCAGTTGGCGCTTATGTATTTCCGGCTGCCCTTATAAGAAGGTTTATTTCAATTGGAAGACCTATAAAGCGGAAAAATGTATTTTTTGTTTTCCTCGCATTGAAAATGGCCAGCCGACGATTTGTTCGGAAACTTGTTCCGGTCGGGTTCGTTATCTTGGTGTAATTCTCTATGACGCCGATCAAGTACAAGCTGCTGCTTTAAAATCAGATGAGCAGCTTTATGAAGCGCAGAAAAACATTTTCCTTGATCCGACCGATCCCGCGATTATTAAAGCGGCAAGAGAGGCGGGAATTCGGGAAGACTGGCTGACGGCTGCACAAAAATCACCCGTTTATGATTTAGCCGTCCGCTATGGCGTGGCTTTACCGCTGCATCCGGAGTTTCGGACTTTGCCGATGGTTTGGTACATTCCACCGCTCAGTCCGATTATAAGTGCCCTGCATCACGAACAAGACGCAGCACCGGCCTTTTTCGCCGAACTCTCCGCTATGCGGATTCCCATGACCTATCTTGCGCAATTATTAACAGGCGGCAATCTCACAGCTGTGGAGAGCGCGTTAAGCAAGCTTTTAGCGATGCGTTCAGCCATGCGTTCTATTTCTTTGCAGGAGCCTGTCGATCAAGAGCTGCTTCGCGCTGCCGATTTAAAAGTTGAGGATATCGAGCCTTTATATCGACTTTTGGCTATTGCGAAATATGATGATCGTTTTGTTGTGCCAACAGCTAAACGAGAAGAAAGCAGCGCATCACTCTATGAGCAACAGGGAAGCTGTGGCTTCTGTCAGAATATGCAAGGAGGTGGACGCCGTGGATAAAGCAGCGTTAGCGCTGATTATCCCCTTGTTGCAGTATCCTGAGGGGCGAGGCGAAATATTTAGACAAACCGCGCAGGAAGCTGCAAGTCTAACCGACAGCGAAGTTTCGAAAAATTTGCTTGCTTTTTTACAAGCTTGCGAGGCGTTTCAAACAGACGAACTTGCGGCAAATTATGTGAGCACTTTCGATTTTAATGAACAAACAAGTTTGTATCTCACTGCCTTGTTATTTGGTGATGAGCGAAAACGAATCGATGTACTTACTGCCTTAAAGAATATTTATCTAAAGTCAGGCTTGGCCTTAGACGAGACGGAACTGCCAGACTATTTACCGGCCCTATTGGAATTTTGTTGCGCCGCTGAAGAAAGTAAAGCGAAGGAAGCTTTACAGTTGGTACAAGGTGCGATTGAGCTGCTATATCAGCGCTTGGCAGAAGCGAAAAGTTTTTACAAAGAATTATTCGCAGCTCTAGTGATCGCTTTAGAGCAAACGGATACAACATTGCCTGTAGGAGGTGTTTTATGAATTTTGTAGAACAATTCTTATGGATCTTATATCCCTATATCGCTTTGACTTTGTTTGTAGTAGGTCATATCTATCGTTATAGCTCTGACCCCTTAGGCTGGACAGCCCAATCAAGTCAGCTATTAGAACAGAAAAAGTTGAAATGGGGAAGTTTCCTCTTTCATTTTGGAATTGTAGCGGTATTAGGCGGTCATATTGCCGGGCTTCTAGTTCCAAAAGCTTTTTTTGACGGAATTGGTATTTCCAATGAATTGTATCATCAAGGCGCTATCTACGGCGGCGGCCCGGTAGGTTTGATTGCTTTTGCCGGAATGGTTTTACTTGCTTTGCGTCGCTTTGGGAATGATCGAATTTTAGCGGTAAGTTCGGTTAGCGATCGCCTGATCGTTTTGCTGTTGCTAGGTGAAATTTTACTAGGTATAGGTGCTACTTTTAGCAATTTATTTGATGCGAGCCATTTTGATTATCGTCAAACAATTGCGCCATGGTTTCGAAGTCTCTTTATCTTTTGCCCTGATAGCACCCTTATGTCTTCTGTACCATGGATATTTAAGTTGCACATTTTAGCAGGATTTTTTATTTTCGCTTTGTGGCCTTTCACGCGTCTTGTTCATGTCTGGAGCCTACCTGTTGAATACTTACAGCGAGCTTATATTCAGTACTGGCGTCGATGATGCAAGAAAAGCGGGCTTGGCCGATAAATTTTAATGGCTTGGAGCATCCCCCTATGAACCAATTGAAAGAAAAAATTATAACTTTATTAAACAATACAAGAAGCGAAGCAAGGGCTGATTTTTCAGCACTTGCTTGCCAAGAGCCAGTTCAAGGCGTGATTCGTTGGAAATATGCTGTAGGCAATCAAAATGAACGCTTTCGCCGTATTGTACTTCATAGCGGCAAAGGAATTGCAGGCAAAGTACTTCTTTCGGGCCGCCCGACGCAAGTAGTGAATTATCAGCCAATGCCACATGACGATCCTCGCGAATATCCTATCTTATATGCGGAACAACTTCGCACAGCTTTAGGAGTGCCTGTATATATCGATAAAAGAGTGCACGGCGTTTTACTCATCGGCTATCGCAGTGATTGGAATCTAACTATAAAAGAAATTTCTTTGACGCAAAGGTACGCAAAAGAATTAGAAGCTCTTTTCACCCAGTATGCGGTGCAGGGTTTTTAGTACGGAGGCTTTGTTCATGGAAGACGCAAGATCAGATGCATTTTGGAAACATCTATTTTCTCAATTAACCGATGCGGTTGTGCTAGTTGATTCGCAAGGGTTTATTACTGATTGTAATTCTGCAGCCTGTCAATTAACGGGATATTCAACTGACGAACTGTTAAAGCCTTTGAAATTGAGCGAGTTGTGCCAAGGAATGGCGACAAGTCACGAATTTACTGCTTGCCGGAACTGTTTTGCTACTATGGAAAGTACGCCTGCATTCTCGTGGCGGCTGCGGGATAAGAATGGCCAGATTCTTTGTTTATCAGCTAGCGCCACTCGTTTAATAACGGAAATAGGAAACTCTCTTGTTGTAGTTTTTCGTGATGTAACAAAATATCAAGAGCAAGAAGAAGAATATTTTCAGCGCAAGATCACTCGCTATATGATGCAAGCCCAGGAGCTGGAAAGAAAGCGAGTATCGCGGGATTTACATGATGGCGTTGGTCAGACGATCTATAGCTTAATTGTTGGCCTGAATACGTTGGAACATGCTGGCGGCATTTTGGCAAACCAACAGCCTCAGTTTGCTATGACGAAAGAGTTAGCTGGTCAGGCGCTTCATGAGGTGCAGCATATTGCTGTTGATTTACGCCCTTGTTCGCTCGATGATTGGGGTCTGACTGCAGCCTTGCGTTCTTTCGCCAAACAATTTGAACAAACCTACGGTATAGTAACAGAGCTGAGTATTAAGGCGGCAGAAAAACGGTATGATCCGGCCATCGAAACAGCCTTGTATCGTATTGCCCAAGAAGCCATGTTGAATGCCGCTAAATATGCCAATGTAGATCAACTATTTCTTGAGTTTCAAGATGCGTCAGAGGTGTTGAAGCTTATCATTCAAGATGATGGACGGGGATTTTCATTAGAAAATGTTACGATTCAGGGAACTGGCTTAGGACTTTACAGCATGCAAGAAAGAGCAGAACTAGTGGGCGGACGCTTTGTGCTAAAAACTGAGCTGGGCAAAGGTACAACGATTCAGGTTACCATACCTTTAGCAGAGGGAAGGGAAAAATACAATGATTCGCGTATTGATTGCTGATGATCATGCTGTTGTGCGTGCTGGCCTGGCTATGATGATTAATTCGCAGGACGATATGGAGGTCGTTGGGGAAGCGGCTGACGGACAAGAAGCCGTTGCTGTAGCGCTTAAACTACAGCCTCAGGTAGTTCTAATGGATTTGAGGATGCCGCCGGGAGAAAATGGCCTTGTCGCTACGGCGCGTATTCGAGAAGCGGCTCCAGCCATTCGTGTGCTGATTTTAACCATGCATGATGATGAAGAATATTTGTTCCAATCTTTAAAAGCTGGAGCTGCGGGCTATATTTTAAAAACAGCGCTTGATTTTGACGTAATTCGCGCCATTCGTTCTGTCTCCAAGGGCGAATCCTATCTATATCCCTCAGCGGCTAAGTGTTTGATTGAAGATTTTTTGCAGCGAGGGAAAAAAAGCGAAACCTTTGAATCGCTTAATTTATTAAGTGATCGGGAACAACAAACTCTACGGCTTGTGGCTATGGGCTACGGCAATAAGGAAATTGCCGAAAAATTGTGCCTTTCCGTGAAAACAGTAGAGGCTTATAAAGCAAAGATCATGGAAAAACTTCATTTGAAAACAAGACCCGAACTCGTAAAATATGCACTTAAAAAAGGGCTTTTAGATTTAGAGAGTTGAAGTTTTATATATGAAGGGTGGGGCGCTAATATGCTTGATCGCTATGGCAGGGCGATTCATTATTTGCGAATTTCCGTTACGGAGAACTGTAATCTGAACTGCCGCTATTGTCGGCCTGACAACCAATTTATCAGACAAAAAAAGAGTATGACGCATCAAGAAATTGTTCGTTTCGCCGCGATTGCTGCTAAGCAAGGAATTCGCAGTATTCGTTTCACTGGTGGGGAGCCGTTATTGCGGCAAGATCTTGCCGCAATTATTTATGATATCAATCGAATTCCTCAAATTGAAGATGTTTCGGTGACAACGAATGGCGTTTTTTTTACTGAGCAAGCCAAAGAGCTTAAGGCAGCTGGTTTAAACAGAGTAAATTTTAGTTTAGATACGTTTCGTCCCGAACGGTTTTCTTATATGACGGGGCAGGATGATCTTCACAAGGTATTAGCGGCAATTGAACAGTCCATTCAAATCGGCTTATCTCCAACCAAAATCAACACAGTCGTTTTGCGCGGTTTTAATGATGATGAGCTCCTTGATTTTGCCGCCTTTGCTTACAAAATGCCACTACATGTTCGCTTTATCGAATGTATGCCGATTGGCAATCTTACTTTTTATGATCAAGAAAAAACTGTTTCAATTGGAGACATGAAGCAAATTTTAGCACAGCATTATACGCTTGATCCTTTTGCTGAGGTTGCGGGCAGCGGCCCTGCTGAATATGTCCGTTTACGCGGTGGCCAAGGAACGATCGGTTTCATTGGGGCATTAAGTGAACATTTTTGTGCCGAGTGTAATCGCCTGCGCCTTACAGCTGATGGAAAATTACGGAGCTGTCTTTTCGCTAAAGGTGAGGTTGATCTTTTGACAGAGCTGCGTCAGGGCGCACAAGATCAGGATTTAGCTGAGCTATTTCGCCTGGCAATTCGCAAGAAACCATTAAGACATGAAATGCAGTCTGGCTGGGGAAAAAATAATCGACGCATGATGTATCAAATCGGCGGTTAAGGGGACTGTTTTTTGAAAGAGGTGAGTTTTTGGCTACAGTGATTGCCGTAAATTGCAGCACTAAAAAAGGCGTTGTTAAAAAACCTATTCTGAAAGGTTACTTTAAAATGGATCATGGGCTTGAAGGCGATGCGCACGGTGGCAATTGGCATAGACAAGTAAGTTTATTAGGGCGGGAAAGTATTGCCAAAGTTGAAGCTGTGATCGGACACCATCTTTCTCCCGGTGTTTTTGCCGAAAATATTACAACAGAAGGAATTTGTCTTTATACATTGCCGATTGGAACTTGCCTAAAAATTGGCAATGCTGTACTTGAAGTTACGCAGATTGGCAAAGAGTGTCATAGTGGTTGTGCTATCCGGCAACAGACTGGCGATTGTGTAATGCCGCGTGAAGGTATCTTTGCCAAGGTGGTCCAGGCAGGATCGATTCAATCAGGTGATAGCATTAATATTATGGAATAAGCGAAAGCGCTTGGTTTAGCCAAAGCGCTTTCTTTTTTATGTTGCAGGAGTTTTGGGGAGCCGCAGGGAAGAAACAAGCAAGCCATTCGAAGGTTGTAACATTGAATTGATAGGAGAGTTTATGAATGCTGCAAAAAAAACTGCTAAAATATTCGATTAACTATTTATTTATTATAATTCTCCTCACAACTTTCAGCTTAATTGGCTATGTTGTTTTTACGAGCTGGACCAGCTCAATAGAAACAATCATTGCCGATATTCAAAGTAATACGAATCAGCGTCTTCTCGTGCAGATTGATCAGTTTATTAATAATCCCCTGATTATTAATGAGGCGAACCGCAGTTTATTAGAACAGAATATTATTGATTTATCA
>URQW01000092.1 GCA_900550105.1 uncultured Pelosinus sp. | reverse complement strand
AATCGCCGACCCCTGTTTCCTTCGCCGTACCGACACTTAATAGTTCTGCTGCGCGAAGCACGGCCGCCGGCGTAGGCATGACAAGTTGATCTACCATGGCATTGGCTTTATCGAGCCCTTTGGCTGCCACAATCCGCTCAAAGAAAATATCACGAATCGCTTTGCGAGCCGGGTCAATATGAAGTTGATCGAGTTTCGGCATTACATTCTCAGTAGGTACTACTTTCGAAAACTTCGTTTCTAAAATACTTACAACCTGAGGCGCTATCGATTTATTGCCAGCAACAACAATCGGCGTATCGGCCTTTAGCCCTGTCAAAATCTCGGCATTATGCAACAAGACCTTTTTATTCCCGCCGTCAGTTCCACCTGCCAAGAGAATAATATCTGGCTCTAACGACTGAATTTCATCAAGTTCATAAGAACTTAACTCGTGGCAGTATACCTTAAGTACCTTAGCGCCAGCCCCTAAAGCCGCCCGCTTCGCCGCTTCCGCTGTTAACTCCGGCACTAGTCCGATGGCAATCATCTTGAGTCCCCCGGCAGCACTGGAGCAGGCAAGCGTTTTAGCAAAAGACAGTGGACCGGTCTGACGGAATAGTTCTTCCTGCGCCGCTTTTAGCCCTTCTGTAATGTCTGTCTCTACCGTAGTAAATCCTTTCGCTGTACCTAACACTTCTTCTTTTTCCAGGTCAACTGCCGTAATCTTGGTGTAAGTACTACCAAAATCAATCAGTAATACATTCACAGTTTTCTCGTCCCCTTTACGCCAAATCTGCTTTCAGGTCACGAATCACATCTTCCGGCAAAGTTCCCGGTTTATAAACGCGGTTGTAGCCCATTTCCAAAAACTTCTTTTCCACGCCGGAAAATTCGGTTTTGCCAACTACAAGATTCCCGCCGACATAAATGAGGATATCGTCCAAACCAGCTTCTTCACAACGCTCTCTGAGACCACGACAATCAATCTCACCATGTCCGTATAAAGAAGCTACTAAAATCGCCTTTGCATCTGTTTCTATTGCAGCATTGACAAATTCCTCCTGCCGCACTAGAACACCTAGGTTAATCACTTCATAGCCTGCTGCTGTTATGGCATAGTCTAAAATTTTGTTGCCAACAGCGTGGCAGTCTGCACCGATTACACCAAGTACAATTTTTGTTTTTTCTGTCTGCATGATTCTACCTCACTCTTTTTTTTATAAACTATGGGTGTTATATAAATTAATGGGATTGACTGACGATACGCGACATAAGCTGATGCAGCGACCCTTGGTCAATCTCATAATAAAACGCAACAACTTGCTGCTCTGGCGTCGTAAGCGCGGCAACTTTCCCTTGCTCTTCTTCCGGCACAATCAATATAGTCTGCTCTTGACAAAAAGCTTTTAGTTCTTCTTTCGAATAATTCAGAGCAGTAGACACCGAAATATCGCCTACGGTCACTGTACCAAGGAGCTCTCGGACTGATTTAGCAAATCCTTCGCTCTCAGCGACAATGCCGACTTTACTATAAACCGGAATACGAGCTAGCTTAATAACTGCCTCTAACTTCGGCGTAACGGAAAGCGTAATCAATTTATCAGAACTTCCCCACAACTTAGCTACTTGTGCTAAATGCGCCGTTGTTGTTACGACATAATCACAAGACTTTAACAGTTCCAAACTCGTCTTACCAGAAAGCAAATCAGCTAAAACAACGCCTTCTAATGAAGCAACAGCTAAAGAGGATAGTTGCTGCAAAAATCGTCTTAAATATTCTGGCGTTTCATCAACAACAGCAATCCGCAAATGACGCACAGCCACTTCTTTCTCTCTAGCTCTGACATTGGCGATCGCCGTAAACTGATCCACAGTAAAACCAAGTTCTAAGCCTTTTTGCATGGCTTCATCAATAATTTTCATCATTCTTTCCAAGCGACTGCCGGGAAGAGTAGCACTTTCATAACTCTGGTCTTCTTTTTTTACAAAGGTTCCTTTGCCTTGCCGCGCTTCTAGTATGCCTTCTAACAGCAGTTCCTTATAAGCAGCACTTACTGTATTACGGCTGATTTCTAAGGTTTTCGCCAAATCGCGTTCTGTCGGCAAACGATCACCCGGCTGCAACTCGCCCGATTTTATTTTATCTAAAACATACCCCTTTACTTGCAAGTAAATAGGCAGTCCTAAACGCTGAACAATCATTTTACCACCTTGCCAATTCATATTGGATCATTGGATTAATCCAATTCATTTATCTACTTCTATTATCTTATAAAACGCTTTGCCTGTCAATCACGAATGGACAAAAACCCCCCAAAATAATTAGAATATTTTATATTTAGTACAAAAAATGAGGTTGTCTCACTAAAAATCAATGAGACAACCTCGCAATAAACTTCTAAATGATTAAACTTTCCGTTTTGCCTGATATTTTACCATGGCTCTTTTTGCCAAATTATCCACCGTCAAATAAGCAACAGGAATCACCAACAGCGTCAGCAGTGTCGAAGTCAGCAACCCACCTACGAGGACAACCCCCATGGATTGGCGAAGTTCTGCACCAGCGCCAATTCCTAGCGCCACCGGAGCCATGCCAAATACCATAGCTGCCGTTGTCATCAAAATCGGCCGCAACCGCACGGTTCCTGCTTCTAATAGTGAATCTTTTAGGGAAACACCTTGTTTTACAAGCTGATTTGTATAGTCAACAAGTAAAATCGCATTCTTCGTTACAAGCCCCATAAGCATGATTACGCCGATTAGGGACATAATATTGAGCGTTTTTCCTGACAGCAGCAAAGCCCAAATCGCCCCAGTCAAAGAAAAGGGTAAGGACAGCATAATTGTCAAAGGATGAATAAAGCTTTCAAATTGAGCGGCAAGCACCATGTAGATTAAGATCACAGCCATTAACAGAGCTATGGCAATTTCTCGGAAAGAGTCCTGCATGGTTTGCGCTTGGCCGACAAATTTATAGGAATAGCCCGTAGGGAAATTTACATCTTGTAACAACGCTTTTACTTTATTAATGATCTCACCAGAGGACACACCTACCGCATTGGCATAGACGATCACTTCTCGCTGGCGTCCTTCGCGGTCAATTTCTGTCGGTCCTGACGACAAGTTCACGGCAGCCACATCACCAAGTCGTACAAAAGAACCCGCTTTCGTCGCTACAAGAAGGTTTTTTACGTCTTCTAAGCTAGCACGATTTGCTTGCTGTAGCTGCAAGCGAATATTATAGTCTGTATCGCCCACATTATACCGATTGCGCGTAGTCGCCCCTAAAAAAGCATACTGAACGGTTTGCGCCGCTGTAGCAGCATCAAGGCCGGCTGCACTCATGCGGGAAGGGTCAAGCGAAACCACCACTTCTGGTTCAGCCTGTTCACTCGAAATATCCACGTCAGCCGTACCAGGTATTGCTTTAATCTTCTCTGAAATATCTTGGGCCATTTTGAGCAGAGCATCCAAATCACCGCCGCGAAGTCCAATTTGCACCGGTCTAGAATCGCCTCTGCCAACTCCCTGGCTTGTCTGAACAACGATCTTCAATTGTCCATTCCCAGCAAAGTTTCGCCGCAAACCATCCATAATCTGTGTCAAACTTCGTGAGCGGGCGCTGGCATCAGTCAGCTTTACGCCAATGGTCGCGCGATTCGCCTGACTACCGGCGCCAATCGTGATAAAAGAAACTTCTCGTTCGGGAATCGCTAGTACAGTTTCTTCAATTGGCTTAACGAGTTCATTCATTTTTACCAAAGAAGTACCTGCCGGCGCCGTCATAACAACATTAAATTCTCCAGAATCATAGGTAGGCTGAAACTCTGTACCGATGAAGGGTAACAGCATGCCGCTTGCCACAAGCGACACTACAGCGATAGCAACAACCTTTTTCGGCTGATCCAAGGCCCAGGCTAAAACCTGGCGATATAACTGTTGCAACGCTAAAAATCCTTGCTCCCACCAGTCAAGTCCCCGCTGCACCAACCGTCTCACACCCTGCAAAGAAGCTCTATCGTTTGACTCTATTTTCAGCCAATAAGCTGAAAGCGTCGGCGTCAAAGTAAAAGCCACAAACAGCGAAAAAGCCACAGCAAAGGCTACAGTAAGGCCAAATTGTTTAAAATATTGCCCAACAATTTCTCCCATAGAACCAACCGGCACAAAAACAGCTAAAATCGAAAAAGTCGTAGCCATAACCGCTAAGGCAATTTCACCGGTTCCTTCTCTCGCTGCATCCAGCGGCGATTTTCCTTGCTCGCGATGACGATATATATTTTCAATAACAACAATCGCATCATCAATCAAAATCCCTACAGCAAGGCTTAGCCCCATAAGAGACATGTTATTCAAAGTAAAATGCATCAAGCGCATTAAGAAAAAGGTAGATATAACAGAAGTAGGGATGGCAATAGCAGCAATTAGCGTGGCCCGGCTATTTTGTAAAAATAAATAGGTAATGAAAATAGCCAACAGTCCGCCAAAAACAATGGAAACCATAACATCATCCACACTATTGCGAATATAGGTTGAACTATCCCTTGTCGCCGTTATGGTCACATCACTAGGCAAAAGCGGTTTAAGGGTTTCCACAGCGGCCTTCACCCGATCCGCTACATCTACTGTATTCGTTCCTGATTGCTTCTGCACAGAAATCATCACGCTTGGTTTACCATTCGTACGAGCCATAACCGTTTCTTCCTGCCAACTGTCGCTCACTGACGCCACATCGCTTAGGCGGACTGGATGACCGTCCGGATTTGCTACAATTACATTTTGAATATCGGCCACACTCTTATACTTACCTACCGTCCGGACAGTAAGTTGTGTCCCTTTATCAACAACATGACCGCCAGGAGCGTTTAGGTTTTGATTATCAATGGCCGTAATGATCTGATTGAGCGAAATCCCATAGCTGGCCAGCCGTTTACTATCAACTTGTACCGAAATTTCCCGGTCCGAAGCGCCCGAAACAGTCACATCGCCAACACCATCTTGCCGGGCCAAAGCATCTTTGACTACATCAACAGCAAGTTTCCGGATCTCACCGGGACTGCGGCTGTCGGAAGATAAACTAAAATAGAGAATAGGCGCCGCATTCGCATCAAATCGCTGTACAACAGGCTCGTCAGCATCACTGGGCAAACGTTTACGCACTGCCGCAACTTTTTCACGGATTTCATTGGCCGCCAGCTTCGCATCGGTCCCAAAGACAAACTCAATCGTTGTCTGTGATTGACCTTCTTTGGTCACCGAAGATAGGTTTTTAATCCCAGCCACAGAACTTACAGCATCTTCAATTGGTTTTGTAACTAGACTTTCCATTTCTTCCGGCGATGCGCCGCTATAGCTTACATTCACACTCACCAGAGGAAAGTCCACATCAGGGTTTAAATCAATGCCTAGTTTCGGATAAGCTTGCACCCCAAAGACAACAAGCAAAGCGACTAGCATTACCGTGAAAACTGGTCGCTTAATAAAAACGGCAATCCCTTTCACTAACCAGCCGCCTCCTTGGATGGAGTAACCAGCGCACCATCCTTAATTTTATTCTGGCCCCCATTTACGACTTGATCACCTTCAGCAAGACCGGAAAGCACTTCCGCCCAACCATCGCCAACATATCCTACAGTAATCGTCTTTTGCCGCGCACGATTTTCACCATCAATTACAAAAACTGTTTTTTGATCTTCTTTCATAACGAGAGCACTTTCTGGTACAACAAGCGCCGCCTGATGAATCTTAGTAGGAAGCGTAGCCTTAGCAAACATGCCGGCTTTTAATGCTCCCGCTGGATTCGGTATCGTAACTTCAGCGGAAAAAGTACGGGACGGGAGCTGAGCTACAGGGGAAACTCGAGTGATTGCGCCCATAAATTCTTGTCCGCCCAAAGCATCCACTTTGACTTTCACTTGCGTTCCTACCATAATTCCGTCAATTTGCCCCTCACCGATCGTCGTTTTAGCTACAAGGCTTGATACATCAGCAATAGCCACAATGGGCGTACCAGAGCGAACAAAAGTCCCTGCCTGTAAATACCGTTTCGTAATCACGCCCTGACTAGGCGCGAGAATCGATGCTTCCTTTACTTTTTCCTGCAGCAACGCCAAAGCTCCCTGCGCCGCTTGTACCTGCCCCAAAGAAGCATTTTTCTTCGTTCTTACACTATCCATAGTCTGAGCCGAAATAGCGCCTTGAGCCGCTAACGTGCTGTAGCGATTATAATCAGCGTCAGCTTGATCTAACGCCGCTTCCGCCGCTGCCAGATTCCCTTGGGCCTGAAATATCTGCGCGGAAAGCTCACTTGTTTCCAAAGACCCCAATAAGTCACCAGCAGCAACGATATCCCCTTCATTGACCTTCAAGTTATCTAACCGGCCATCCACTTTGGCGGCAATATCAGCTAACCAGACTGGCTCTAGCGAAGCGGAAAATTCCACTTGCGGCGCCATATCGCGCCGCGATACATCTGCCACCACAACGGTAACAGCTTTAGATGCATTATTCATCGTTTCTTTACTCTTACTTGCCGCCACATTCGCATAAACACGGTAGCTAGCAAGCACTATACACACGAATGCAATAACGAGTACGATGTACATACTCTTTTTATTTTTTCCTGGCATCACAGCGCACCCTCCTTAAATTGACTATACAGTCAGCTTGTATTATATCAATTTAATCGAAAAAGTTATATACTTTTTCATCTTTTTTTATATCAGTATGTTTTGGCAACTTTTCCTGTGATTTCTTTTTCAGGATAATATCTTCTTTTTATGACAAGAACGTCCGTGCAGCAGGATAATAGAAAAAACTTTCGTATATAATGAAGAGGAAGAAAATATTTAGTAAAGGGGATTTATAAATGGCTGTAAAAAATGCAATGACTGCTGATTTTCTCCACTCTGCTTATGGCGGCGAAAGTATGGCCCATATGAGGTATCTCATTTGGGGCGAGATTGCTAAAAAAGAAAAGCTTCCCCACATTGCCCGCTTATTCGAAGGCATTGCCTATGCGGAACAAGTACATGCCAGCAATCATTTTCATGAAATGGGTAACTTAACAGGCGATGCCGCAGTAACAGCAGGTGCAGCTTTCGGCGTAGGCAAAACAAGCGAAAATCTCAAAGGCGCAATTGCCGGCGAACTCCATGAAGTCGAACAAATGTATCCGGTTTACTTAGAAGCAGCTCACTTTCAAAGCGAAAGCGGCGCTGAAAAATCCTTTCATTATGCCCTAGAAGCAGAAAAAATTCATGCTAAATTATTCCAAGATGCTCAAACACTGGCTGAAGAAGGCAAAGATATGAAATTTGACGCTGTCTATGTTTGTCCGATCTGCGGCCACACCATCCTAGATGAAGTTCCTGATCACTGTCCCGTGTGCGGCGCTGCTAAAAAAGTTTATAAGAGTTTCTAGCAGCGAATAAATAAATAGAAAAACAGGCCGCCTCGTTCTAATTGAATGAGACGGCCTGTTTGGCTTTGAACCTTATATAAAATGAGAAAAGGAAAAAGCAGAGACTTTCGTCTCTGCTCTTTCTTTAATAAGAACCCGTAATACCGTCCTTCCATATGTTCAAAGCCCGCTCTTCGCAGGTGGGCATCCTGACTAAAGTGTTTGTTGTCCCTTCCACGAGGGCTTAACATTTTCTTTAACACCGGAATCCCGAACATATTGCATAGGTTGAACATATAGGAAGTTAACGCACATCACAGGAGATCTATTGATGATATAGTATCATGATCAGAAAAGAATTGCAATAGGTATATAAACCCATAAACAGAATTTTTCTGCATTTTAAATAAAATAAGAAAATCGAATAGATTAAGGCCACATAATCATTACAACTTGGTAAATCAAGGCACTCGTTACAGCACTCAACGGAATCGTAAGAACCCAAGCTGTAAGCATTTGTCTGGCAACGCCCCAACGAACAGCGCTCACTCGTTTCGCGCTGCCAACTCCCATAATTGAACCAGCTACTACATGGGTCGTACTTACAGGCAAATGAAGCAATGTAGCAGAGAAGATTACAATAGCCGAGTTCAAATCAGCAGCAAAACCGTTAATCGGTTCCAGTTTGAAAATACGCCCGCCCATGGTTTTAATAATTTTCCAGCCACCAACTGCTGTCCCCATCCCCATGGCTGCGGCACAAGAAAACTTAACCCATGTCGGTACATCCAAGGTTGGAATATATCCGGCACTAAGTAAGGCTAGTGTAATAATCCCCATGGATTTTTGCGCATCATTGGAACCATGCGAAAAAGCCATCAAAGCAGCCGATAGTAACTGCATCTTTTTAAAGCGATGATTCAGTTCTGATGGAGCAAAGCGGCCAAACAGCCACAACAGGATAATCATAATAAAATAACCAAAAATAAGAGCTATCACTGGCGATAAAATTAAAGATAAAACAATTTTGAAAATCCCTACCGCATTCAAAGCATCCCAACCGCTATTTAAAGCGACAGTGCCAATGACACCGCCAATTAAAGCATGAGAAGAGCTGCTAGGTATACCGTACCACCAGGTAATTAAATTCCAGCCAATGGCGCCAATTAGGGCCGCCACAATCATAGGTTGATTGATTAGGTCAGCTGAACGAACAAGGTCGCCGCCAATAGTCTTGGCTACGCCAGTACTAAACAGCGCTCCGGAAAAATTTAAAATCGTTGCCATAATAATGGCATGATTCGGTTTCAAGGCCCGCGTCGAAACGGACGTAGCGATCGCATTCGCCGTATCATGAAACCCATTAATATAATCAAAGGCTAGTGCGAAAAAGACAACGACATAAACAATCGATAAATCAGGCATATTTCAACAAAACTCCCTTAAGCAAGGCGGCTACATCTTCACAATCATCAAGAGCGTCTTCCATAAGCATGAGTATCTCTTTCCACTTGATGATTTCGATAGGATCCTTACATTCGCGGAATAGTTTGGCCATTTCCTGTCGATATAATCGATCGCCTTCGGATTCATGTTCAATAATACGACCGCAGCGCGCTTCAATTTTTAGCCGCTTTTCCTTTAGGTCTGGCAGATAAGAGCAGGCCCGCTCCATTTGCTTCGCGCTTTTCGCTACGAGAGCCGCTAAAAGCAACGCACCTTCGGAGGCACTGTTTACATTATAAAGAGTCATTCGTTCGGCAATTCCTTGGACACCATCAATAACATCGTCGATTTTTTGCGCTAAGGCATAAATATCTTCTCGGTCAAGCGGTGTAATAAACGTATCATTTAGGCGTCCGACAATTTTATCCGTCACTTTATCGGCCTGTTTTTCCAAATCATCCACTTTACTGAATAAATCAGCTAATTGTTCCGGATGACTCATTGCCTCAAGCAACATATCGGCGCTTTGCCGCACAAGCACAGTTAACTCGGCAATATATTCATAAAAATTCCCGTCTCTCGGCTTCAGTCGAAATCCCATACTTGTCCCTCCTAATCGTACAACCTCTTTGATTATATCTTAGCTTTTTCCTCTTGTCGAATAGGTTTTTCACCTTATTGACGCTCTTTTGTAAAGAAAAATTATTCTGTAAATTTTAAAAATAGCTTATTTTGTTTTCCCATGTCATAATTTGTTTTCAATTGTCTCTAAAACAGTTTTTAAGACTTTAATCCTAGCATAGGGCTTTGATTCGGCTTCTACAATGGTCCAGGGAGCATAGGAAGTGCTTGTACGGAAAAACATTTCATCAACTGCCGTTTCATACTGTTCCCACTTTTCACGATTACGCCAATCCTCACCAGTAATCTTCCATTCCTTCTCTGGCGTCGACTGCCGTTCTTCAAAGCGGCGCTTTTGTTCTTCCTTACTGATATGAAGCCAAAATTTAATGATGGGAGCGCCAAAATGAGCCCATTGCTCTTCCATTTCATTGATTTCCCGATAGGCCCGGCGCCACTCTTCCTCACGACAAAACCCTTCCACGCGTTCAACCATGACCCGACCGTACCAGCTACGATCAAAAATGGCAATATGCCCTTGCTTAGGCATGCTTCGCCAAAAGCGCCACAAATAATGATGGCTTTTTTCTTCATCATTTGGGGCGGCAATCGGCACAACCGTATAGCCCCGCGGGTCCATATGTTGCGTCAAGCGGCGAATCGCCCCGCCTTTACCGGCGGCATCCCAGCCTTCGAAAACAATAAGTACCGGCATTTTTTTCGTATAGATAGTATATTCAATTTCACGAATTCTTTCCTGATACTTCTTAAGTTTTTCCTGATACGTCGCCTCGTCGATCGTTAAAGACAGATCCACTTCGTTCAACATAGAGCTTTTCAACAGTTTTTGATCAAACTGTGCTGTCGTAAATAAGGGATCAACAGTAGGTAGAGGATCTGACAAAACACTCGCTTTCTGTTCCTGCTCGCGTCGAATCAAGTCAATTTTTTCTTCCAACGCTTGCGCAAAAGCTGTCAAAATTTTCACAGTAGCAAACCGCTTGTCAGTTGCCTCGACAATCAGCCAAGGCGCCGCATCTGTATCCGTTTTTTCCAGCATGACTTCCACAGCTTGCAAGTAGTTTTCATAAGCATTATGATGCTCCCAATCTTCTGCGGTAACCCGCCA
>URQW01000091.1 GCA_900550105.1 uncultured Pelosinus sp. | reverse complement strand
CACGGTTGTCATCGGATTTCGCACTTCATGACTAATGCCTGCCGCCATTTGTCCGACAATGCTTAAACTATCTAAGCGACATAATTCTTGCTCCATTCGTTTTTGTTCAGTAATATCAACGATCTGTATCAAGAGAATCTCTTTGCCATCTACTCGAACAAAGTCCACTTCAAGCAGACCTTGTCTCACTTCGCCTTGCTTTGTAAAAAAGTTAATTTCCCGTTGATTGATTCTATGTTTTTCCACTAAACTCGTCTTTAAAAGACTTAATGACTCGGCAGAGCAAAGTCCAATTTCTCCAATCTTTCTGCCCACTATATCGCGTTTTTCAAAACGAGTAGTTCGTAAAAAACTATGATTCAATAGCAAAATATGTCCTGCCACATCGCTAAGCATCATTAAACAAGGATTATTATGAAATGCTTTATAAAAGCTTTTCTCGGCAAATTTTCTCTGCTGTTTTAAAGGAAAAACTTGTTTGCCGCTTTTAGTTTTTTCTATACAAATCGCGCTTTGATCAGTCCCAGAGTCTTTCTTCTCACACGATTTCTGCAAAAATAGTTTATCATACAAAGCGTTTCCCCAAGTTTTCGTTAGAAGCAAAGCTCGCTGTCGATTCTTTACCGTGTTAAAAAAATCTGCTTGATTTGATGCAAAAATCAATGCGCCACAAACAAGCCCCGCTTTCTGAAAGGGAACTAAAAATAAAGAATCAATATGATAAGATTCTAGCAACTCAGCTGTCGTTCTTACTTCGCTAAAGTCTCTTCTTGTAAAAAGACAAGGAGCAGCCCCTTGCAAAGCCGTTACTAAAAATTCGTTTGGTGCAATAACATGTTCCTTTTCTTTTCCATCGATCTTAAAAGTACCTGTTTGCACAGTTAAAGAACGAAAGGAAAAAGTGCATAAAAAAATGGAGGTACAGCCCAGCCAATTTTGCAAGTATTCCAAGGCTGGCGTCAATCCACCTTCACTTAGAACTTTTTTTGTTAAAAAAGGCTGTAGTTCCCACCGCGAAACTTCCACAAGCGATTCTTCGACTCTGGTTTCCGGCTGTATTGATAATAAGTAATTAGATTGCACTTTTTGCAAAGTACAACAATTTGTCAATTGCTCCATATAAAAAGACAAGGGCAGTCTTGCTTTGGCCTTATTACAAAGAAAATTCCATTTGGCTTCAGACATTGAAAAGACTGTCATAACAGATTTATCTAATAAGGTTACGCGATCGCGATGTAACAACTGCTCAGCTGCCTGATTGACCTCTATAATTTTTCCCGTTAACGTCAGCAGAATACAACCATTTTGAATACCATTCCAAAATGGCGCCTCACTAAGCTGCATGCAAAGTCACATCCTCGCTGGCAAAATCAATCCTAAAAATATTCAAATGCTACTTTACTAATTTATACAAAAGAATACCTTTTTCCTGCTATTTTCTCAAAATACGAAAAAGCCAGACTAAGGCCCAAAAAAGAAAAGAAAAACAAAAAAATTTTTGCTTTTCTTCCCACATAAATCAAATCATTTTAAATGAAATACACTATTGACTAACGCTACAATTGTTCGACTATCATAATATTCAACAGCGTTTAGTGCCGTATTATCCTGGCGAATTGACCATAAATCATTTAATGGCATATGTAAGGCAGCGCAAAGTATCGTCCGAATTGTTCCGCCATGGGAAGCGATCAAAATCGTCTGATTTTGATGCTTTTGTAAAATTCGAGATACCGCACGCATTGCCCTTTCCTGCACTGTGCGGAA
Organism: uncultured Pelosinus sp.; assembly: GCA_900550105.1. Taxonomy (GTDB): domain Bacteria; phylum Bacillota; class Negativicutes; order UMGS1260; family UMGS1260; genus UMGS1260. The sequence continues at coordinate 8,905 of URQW01000091.1, read as the reverse complement.
AGATTCCCCGCCAGGAATTTGAATATCGTCAGGCTGTGTATAGAGTTGATCTAGTGTTGTCGCCCATTTATCCTGGATCTGGTCATATTTTAAACCTTCCCATTCGCCAAAATGAATTTCACGAAAATCCGGTTCAGGAATGACTTCTAGACCCTGGCGCCTACCAATCATCCGGCCTGTCTCTAAGGCTCGCGTTAAATCACTAGCATAAATACAATCAATCTTTTCCTTCTCTAAAAAGGTAGCAACCGCTTCCGCCTGCTGAAGTCCTACTTCATCAAGCGGAATATCCGTATGTCCTTGATAGCGCATTGCTAAATTCCAAGCAGTCTGCCCATGACGAACATAAAAAATTTTAGTCATGCAGTTCTCCCTTCACGGCTTTTTCCAAAAAGTAAAGTAGACGGTCATTTTGCTTTGCAAGCTTTACGGCTAAGCGCAAATAATAAGCATTTAAGCCCTCATAATTACTACAATCACGTATTAAAATTCCTTCTTTTTTTAGTCGCTGCGCAATAACCGATGCCGTAAGCTGCGCTGCCTCCGTATTGACTAGAATGTAGTTCACTGATGGAGGCAAGGGCTTAAGCCCGTTTATTTGACACAGACCTTGATGGAATCTGCCTTTCTCCTGGTCTATATAGCTCTTGCTCTTTTCACCAAAAACATGGTCTGATAAAGCAGCAACTCCCGCAATCTGCGCTAAAGAATTTACATTCCAAGGATCTTTCGCCTCATGTAACTTTGCCGTAAGAGCAGCGGAAGCTGCCATAAAGCCAAGGCGCAATCCAGGAATCGCATAAAATTTTGTGAGAGAGTGACTAATTAAGAGATTTTCAAATTCTTGTAGAAAAGGCTTACAAGAAACAACGGGATCGCTGATAAAATCAAGAAATGACTCATCAACAACAACGAGACACTTTTGCTTTTGAGCTTGCTCGATGAGCGGTCTTAGCATCTGCCTAGTTACTAACTGTCCTGTGGGATTATTGGGATTGCAAAAAAAGAAAAGATCGGGCTTTTCGCTAATGAATTGTTCCATTAATGTTTCAAAAGAAACTTGAAAATCATTAGATTGATCTAAATAATGATAAATAATTTCAGCCCCGGACGCACGAGCAGAACGTTCATATTCACTAAAAGTCGGAGCTAAAATTAAAACCTTTTTAGGTCGATGCACATGGCACAAAAGATAAAAAAGTTCCACTGCGCCATTACCTGGCGTAATTTGATGAAACGGAATATCATAAGCAACGCTGATCGCCTGCTTTAAATCATGGGCTTGTGTATCAGGATAGTGGAGTACTGAATCGATTGCACCGGAAAGAGCGTTACGCACCGAATCAGCTAATCCCAAAGGATTAATATTCGCGCTATAATCAAGCCACTCGCTCGGATTTATGTCGATATTTTTACGGTTTTCGGCGTAAATATTACCACCATGTTCATTTTTCATAGGCATCCCTCCCGCATAACCTGCACACCGCCGCCAATTAAACGCACCGTCTTAAGATGTGACACGAAAGGACAAGTCCCTTGAATCTCTTCAAGACAAGCTTTAACCTTATCATCTTGACCGACTGAAAACATCAATCCTAAGACCGTTCCGCTATGAGCAGCATTAATACCGTATGCTCCATAACGGCTGCTCAAACGCACTAAGGACTCCAGCGGTGGTTTATATAAAATGGCCTGATTGGCCAAAGCACTTAAGGTAGCTCCTTGACCAATCAAGGACAAATCACCACGCTGTAATCCTGCTACAACCAGCTCCGTAGCTTCGCGCACTTCTTTTTCTTTACTTTTATTCAGTACAACAAGGTCTGTACGCTGATGAAAGGAAAGTGTATCAACTTGACCACCCACATCTAAAATAGCGATTGCCATATCAGGCGGGTGCCCTAAATTGCGACGAATTTTCCCCTGCACATGATCAAATAACATGATTCCTGAATAAAAAGTACCATCCGTCGGCTCAATAGCCAAGCATATATCAGCAATCTCATCAGGCGTAAGCTCTCTCCCCTGCGCTACGGCTACAGCCTGACAAACAGCGCTTAAGTCAGCGCTGCTGGACGCCATCCCTTTGCCCACAGGCAAAGCAGATTCATAGGAAAAAGAAAATTGTCTTACAAACTCGTCTTTACTTAAACCGGTTTCTAAATAATCAAGGGTAACCGAAAGCGCCTGCTGTGATTTTTCGGCCAAAGTACTTGAAACAACCCTTTTATCTGAAACTGTTAATGCTGTATATAAATCAATCGGGCAAGTAATTAAAAAAGGTTGTCCATCAACAACCCCTTGCACAAGTTCCCCACAAGAACCAGGACTTTTTACGGTAAAATTCATCATTTCTCTCCCACACTATGATAAAAAAGCCGTTAAGGCAACAAGTTCCGTTAATTCAGTAACAGCGCCATATGTATCGCCAGTCAAACCACCAAGTTTTTTTTCGACGTAACGACAAAAAAGATGAGAAAAAACAAGGCTAATACCCGCCGCTAAAGCGGCACGCCACTCCAGTACACTTAAAGGAATTAGGATCAAAGCGCCTAAACAAAAAGCTTGCAACGCCTCACGTTTTCCTGTATATTCCGCAAAAAGTTTGCCGATTCCTTCCGGCCTGGCATACCCGTATAAAGTAACCGATAAGGATAACGCCACACGGGAAATAACCGGCATAGTAATAAGCGCCGCAGGCAAAAATGCAGGAGAAATCTCTTCTATGAGAGCCCACTTGGCAAGAACGAGCAATACAAATACCGTTACACCACTAGCGCCGACACGACTATCCTTCATAATTTCCAACATTCGCTCCCGACTCCGCCCTGATAAAAGCCCGTCAGCCGTATCCATAAGACCATCACAATGCAACGCTCCGGTCAGAACAAAGCCAGCAATCACCAATAGCAATGCCGTCAGATGAATGGAAAGAAAAGCGCTTAGAATGTAGTGAATCAACAAAAGATGCATGCCGAGCACTAAACCAACACCAGGAAAAAAAGCAACACTTTTACCAAATCGTTCAGCCGACCATTGTGTTTCTTCCTTTAACCGAATCCGTGTTAAAAATTGTAGTGCCGCAATAAAAGCGCCCATAGAAGTCCCCCTAAAATGATAAGCTACTAGACAAAGTAAGCCAAGCTAAAAGTCCATAACCAAGTACAAACAGAAAAGTTGCCACATACATAAGTCGAATGGTCTTAGCTATATGCCCTGGTCCTAATACTTCTTTTGCATCGCCCATAAACGCCCGGTGCGACGCAACCCCGCCATAATAATTAATTCCGCCAAGCCGAACATGAAGGGCGCCCGACACAATCGATTCAGGGATCCCGCTGTTAGGGCTGGGATGCTTGCGCGCATCGCGAAGCCACATTTTTAAGCCTGCTTTACTATCAAAACCTGTCAGTAAAGCGGCAGCTAGTAATAAAAGTCCAGTTATTCTAGCAGGAAAAAAGTTAAAAATGTCATCAACCCTTGCAGCAACCATGCCAAAATCAAGATACTTTTCATTTTTATATCCCACCATGGAGTCAAGCGTATTAACCGCCCGATATAAAAATGCCAAAGGAACGCCGCCAATTATTGCATAAAAAAGCGGCGATATAATACCATCTACAATATTTTCTGCCACGGTTTCCACCGTAGCCCGCGTTACTTCCGGCGTCGATAACCGATCTGTGTCACGGCCTACAATCCAGCCAACCTGTTTTCTAGCCTCTTTTAATTTGTTTTGCAACAATAAATTTTTAATCCCATTACCAGCTTCCGCCAGACTACGAGGACTAATAGCAAAAGATAGAAGCATCGCTTCGCCAGCTAAGGTCTCCCATGGTTCCAGCAATGCTAAAAAAGAACAAATATAAAAAACGACCGTATAAGTCACAGCGAGAACTGAGCCGACTAGAACAGCGCCTGCTGCTCGTTTCGCCCCGGCTGACGCCTTTGGACGACGCAATATTTTTTCTAATAATCCAATGAAATTGCCAATTAGCACTACTGGATGGAGCCGACTGCGCGGATCTCCTAATAACGTATCAAATAAAACAGCGCCAAGAGGTAACAGGAAAAACCAGCTATACTGATTTAATACTGTATGGCTCATTCTTCAAGCCCCATCATTGCATAAAGTTTTTTCATATCCAGACTGTCGCGTACCGTATCAGCCAACCGATTATAAGCTGCCTCTTTTTGGGCTAGACGATTCACTGTAACTTCAAGCGGAGCAAGACCTTTGCGACAACGCAGTGCATTTAAAATTTTACGACGCAATTTATCATTATCAAAAATTCCATGCAAATACGTTCCCATGACGAGTCCATCCTGCCGCACAACACCGTCGTCAATAGAAATCGCTTCGCCAGAACGTGACTCTAGATGGAAAGCCGTTTGAACAGATTCCAAGAAATTTGTTCTTCCCATATGAATTTCATAGCCAGTAAGTTCCTCTCCCTCGGTTTCTACACCGAGGAGCAACGGTCCAGCGCTGCGCGCCGTAACTTGATGAGTCACTTTTGTTGGTGCAAAAACAGTAGAAATAGGTAACAAACCAAGACCAGAAAGCTCATCATGGTTTGATTCGGTATGATCGGGATCATAAAGCTTGCAGCCAAGCATCTGATAGCCGCCGCAAATACCGATAACAGGAATATTTTTCGCCACAAGGGATTGAATTTCCTGTTCGTAGCCATGTTCTTTTAAATAAAGCAGGTCTTCTGTCGTGTTTTTGCTGCCTGGCAAAATGATTAAATCAGGCTGGCCGATTGTGTCGCCTTGACGAACATAGCGAACTGATGTATCAGGCTCCGCTCCTAAAGCGTCAAAATCCGTAAAATTAGATAACTTAGGTAGTTGCATCACTGCAATATCTAACTCTTTCGTTACCTCGCTCTGCTTATCTTCCAGACTAACCGAATCTTCATCATCAATTCCTAGATCCTCAAGATGTGGCACAACGCCTAAAACAGGTTTTCCTGTTTTTTGCTCCAAAAAGTCAAGAGCGGGCTGCAAAAGTTTAATATCGCCGCGAAATTTATTAATAATCAAGCCTTTCACTAGCTGCCGTTCATCAGCTTCTAACAATTCAAGCGTACCTACAATCGAAGCTAATGCGCCGCCGCGGTCAATATCGGCGATCAAAAGAACCGGAGCTGTCAAATGCTTAGCAATACGCATATTCACAATATCATTTTTCTTTAAGTTCACTTCAGCTGGGCTTCCAGCCCCTTCAATAACAATGACTTCATAGTCCTGATTCAACTTCTCCAGGCATTTTTCTACCGCCGCTAAGGCTTTTAAGCTATATCCTTGATGATATTGGGCCGCCGACATGGTTCCAACGGGTTTTCCCATAACAATAACTTGCGAGCAGGCCGATCCCGTAGGTTTTAACAATACTGGATTCATCTCAACAGCTGGCTCTAAACCAGCGGCTTCGGCTTGAGCCACTTGAGCCCGTCCCATTTCGTCGCCTGTTTTCGTTACATAAGAATTTAGAGCCATATTTTGTGCCTTAAAGGGCACCACTTTCTTGCCATCTTGCAAGAAAATACGGCATAGAGCCGTCGTCAAGATACTTTTCCCCACATGTGAGCTTGTTCCTTGTAGCATAATGGGCTTTGCCATCCTGTTTTCCCCCTTGCTTACACCGATTTCGCCAAACTTTTTATTTCTACCGGAAGTCCGCAGACCACAAAATACACTTCATCTGCTGTCTTCGCTACTTTTTGATTGACCCAACCTGCCCAATCGCGGTATTTACGAGCTAAAGCATTTTCTGGCACAATCCCTGCTCCGACTTCATTCGTAACAAATAAAACAGTTTTGCCGCAGCCTCGCGCCGCCACTAATAACTGATCGATTTCCTGAAGAATCAAATCTAGATGAGCGGCGTCATCCTGCGGATGATCTGGCGCAAGCAGCAGGTTCGTCAAATACAAGGTAAGACAATCAAACAAAATTACGTCATTGGATGTTGCTGACGCTCGAATCGTTTCAGCGGCATGATAAGGCGCTTCAAAAGTCTGCCATTGCTTATCGCGTCTCGCTTGATGCATCAGAACCCGTTGCCGCATTTCTTCATCATAAATTTGCGCCGTAGCAATATAGGCTAATGATTCTTCTTTCCCTAATTTTTGAGCAAGTTCTTCGGCAAATTCACTTTTACCGCTGCGAGCTCCACCAGTAATCAAAATAATTTTATTCATCATTGCCTCGATTCTGCCTTTTTGCAGCAAAAGCGCGACAACTAGCAATAAAGGATTCGGCGGCTGCCTGCGATCCAGCAAAATGAAGATGGAGGTAAGATCCTAAGAGATTGTCTGTGGCAAAACCGCCGGGATATTCTTTCCCCGTGCGCATTTTCTTTAAGGTAAAAGCCCAGGCGGACACCGCTGAATCTTCGGGTTCAAAGCGGGAAAAGTGAAATTCATGACCGCGTAGTTTACTTCCTTTAGGCCCAAGAATCGTATCAGTCAGTGCCGTAGCTTCCACATAACCGACAGTCTGAAGCTTTCCTTCCATAATTGATGTAGCGGGAATCAAACCTGCCATAGGAAATTCTTCTCCTGTAAAATTGACAATTTTCTTGGTTAAATACATAAACCCGCCACACTCGGCAAGAATCGGCATTTTTTCTTGATGAGCTCTTTGTAATTCGGCGATAAGACTTTGATTTGCAGCTAGTTCAGCTAAAAACATCTCAGGAAAACCGCCGCCTAACAATAAACCGTCTACCTCAGGCAGAGTGGCGTCTTGTAAGGGGCTAAAATAGACAAGATCAGCCCCTAAGCGTTCCAGCATTTTTAAACTTGCCGGATAGTAAAAAGAAAATGCTTTGTCTTTCGCCACACCGATGCGCACTTTAGACGCCGATGTTTGCGACTTCTTTTCTTCATACAGTAATGGCAGAGCCGAGTTTGCTACTTCAAGAATCTCCTGAAGTTTAACTTGTTTAGCAATTGCCGCCGCAATCTGTGCTACGATCCGCTCGCTATCAGTTTCTTCTACAGGCGTAAGGCCTAAATGCCGTTCTGGCGTAGCCATCGTTTGATCACGCCGAATGGCGCCAAATAAAGCCACGCCAATATTTTCTAATGCTTTTGTAATAATTTCGGTATGAGAATCAGAGCCTAGGCGATTGGCAATGGCGCCAGCAATCTGCGTGTCACTATCGTAACGCTGGAACCCAAGCACGAGCGCAGCCGCACTCTCTCCCATGGATTTTCCATCAACGACTAGTATTACCGGAGCATGCAGCAATTTCGCAATTTCGGCAGTACTACTGATACCATTTTTCCCGCCATCGTAAAGCCCCATAACCCCTTCAATAATTGCTAAATCACAATCTACCGCTGTTTCTAAAAAAATAGGCGCAATTGCTTCAGGCGGCACAAGCCAAGTATCAAGATTATGAGCGGGTCTGCCGCTGGCAAGCTGATGATAGCCTGGATCAATATAGTCAGGACCTACTTTATAAGACTGCACTTTGAGACCCATTTGGCGAAAGGCTGCCAATAAGCCAGTTACAATGGTGGTCTTGCCAACACCGCTTTGTGTTCCCGCAATAACAAGTCGCGGTATAGAGTAAGTAGTCATAGCCATCCTCCTTTGTGATCACTATAGTGAAAGAAGGTTTTTACAGCATATATAAAAGGGCATTAACAGCTGAAGCCGCAATCGGGCTACCGCCTTTGCAGCCTTTCACCGTTAAAAATGGAACCGGTGAAATTTCAGCAAGAAGCTCTTTCGATTCGGCTGCTCCAACAAAGCCAACAGGAACGCCAATAATCAGAGCTGGTCTTAGCGATTCTTCCTTCATTAAGCGAATGACTTCAAACAAAGCCGTTGGTGCATTGCCTATGGCTACAACAGCGCCATTCATTCTTTGCCCAAAAGATCGCATCGCCGCCATAGAACGAGTGATCTGTTGATCTTTCGCTTGATGAGCAACCTGCTCATCAGCAATCAGGCAGTGAACTTGCCCGCCTAATTCTCCTAGTTTACGCTTATTGATCCCTGTGCGGACCATTTCGACATCACAAAAAATATCAGAACCGTTTTTCAGCGCTTTAATCCCTGCGGCAATCGCCTCAGGATGAAGCGCTACATGATTCGCATAATCGGGATCGCCTGAAGCATGGATCATGCGTGAATAAATTTTAATTTCTTGTTCGTTTAAGTTAAAGTCCTTCAAATAAGGAGCAATGATTCTCATACTTTTTTGCTCAATTTCCTGGGGTTGTTTAATAAATTCCATAAGGAATCCTCCTCAACATCTTCTGTCCATTGCAACATTTTTGTCTGCCGCCCACATAATCACTTCTTCCTGCTTGGAAAAAAGCGGATAATCGGTCGATAGCAATGGCGGCCGCGTAATTACAACAAGAAAAAGCGATAACTCCATGGCTGCTAATAGTTTCGTATCACTACCGCCTATTGTACCGCTATTTTTCATCACAACAACCTCGGCGCCACATTCAGCAAACATAGCTTTATTAAGTTTTTGACTAAAAGGTCCTTGCATAGCAATAATATTCTGCGGCGTAAAACCAAGTTCAAAACACTCAGTTAACACTTCCGGATCAGGTAACACGCGAGCAATAAGACGCTTCTCTTTTAGTAGCGATTCTTTAGCAAAAGTGCCAAGCGTCCGGCTTCCTGTTGTTAAAAAAATAACCTGTCCTAATTTAGCCGCTACTTTAGCCGCTTCATCTGCTGAAGCGACTTCAACTAGCTTGCCATAATCCGGTAAAGCAACAGCAGGACGTTCATAGCGGCAATAAGGAATTCCCGTTTCACGGCAAACTTCACGAGCTGTTTCGCTCGCTTTTATGGCATAAGGATGAGTCGCGTCAATAAGCAAGGAAATATGCTGTTCAAGAATAACATCCTTCATGGCAGT
>URQW01000090.1 GCA_900550105.1 uncultured Pelosinus sp. | reverse complement strand
GTGGTGATCCACCCGCGACTCGAACGCGGGACACCCTGATTAAAAGTCAGGTGCTCTACCGACTGAGCTAGTGGATCATGATAATGGCTGGGGCGGCTGGACTCGAACCAACGCGTGCGGGAGTCAAAGTCCCGTGCCTTACCGACTTGGCTACGCCCCAACAAAAAGTATTGAATTAAATGGGGTGACTGGAGGGTCTCGAACCCTCGAGTACCGGAGCCACAATCCGGCGTGTTAACCACTTCACCACAGCCACCAAGTTTCATGTCACAACAGAATTAATTATACCATCTTTATCTTGTTGTGTCAATACTTTTAAAAACTTTTTTCAACAACCACTTTTTCATCGTTTGTCGATTACTAGCGGCAGAAGTTATTATAACAAATCCTATTTAAAGTTGCAAGTACTTTTTTCGTTTTCTTTTTAACTTTGTTCTTTGGTTCTTTTCCTGCCCCTAGCCACCGATGCCACAATGCCTAGTGTGCACAAAACAGCAAAAATTAGGAAGGCTTTATGAAAATCGTCAATCAATTGTTGTTTATAGGCTAAGTCGGCGCGAAGCGACTGAGAATGATCTGATAACAGCAAGGTAACAATGGCCATACTAACAGCTTGTCCAATCAATCGCATCGCCGCTAACGCCGAGGAGGCGGCGCCATAGAACTCTTTCGTCACAGAGCCCATAATAGCATTATTATTGGGAGGCCCAAACAAGGCAAAACCAAACCCCACCAAAGCAAGAACAGCAATAATCCATAAGAGAGAACTTTCTATCGTAATAAAGCTGAAACAAAATAAACCGATAGCACTAATGGCCATACCAATAGAGGCGACAACAGTGGGGCTACGTCGATCAGAAAGCGCTCCAGCAAAGGGTGAAAATAAGGCCATCACTAACGGTTGCGCCAATAAAACTAAACCAGCGGCCTGCGAATCCAACTGTACAACAACCTGCAAATGCAATGACAGTAAAAAACCGATAGCAAAAGTAGCACTATAATTAACCATAGCTGCTAAATTAGAAAAAGCAAACTGCATATTCTCGAAAAAGAGTGACACAGGAAAAAGTGGTTGTTTTTGTTTCGTCTCATAATATAAAAATAATATCATGATGAAAATGCCCAGCCCCAAAATATATTTAGCGCTCGCAGCGCGGGCTAAGTCAGAAAAACCATAGAGCGTAGCTACAATGGCAATCATATAGCCAATACTGCCAGCAAAATCAAAAGTTTCTTCCTGGGTTTTACTTTTAGCCTCTTTGAATTGCAGCAAAGTAAGACCAAAGGCAACAACACTTAAAACCGTAGTAAAATAAAAAATACTTCGCCAGCCAAAATAATAATTTAAAAATCCGCCCAGCACTGGCCCTAGCGATAACCCAATATAAACAGCCGCAGAGTTAAACCCGATCACCTTACCGCGCTTTTCTGCCGGATAAGAAGACACTAAAATGGCCATTCCTGTACTGAAAATCATAGCACTTGCCATTCCTTGGATAATTCGAAAGAAAAAAAGCACCTCTACCGACCACGCCATACCTGATAAAAAAGACGAACAGGAAAAAAGCGCCAAACCAGTTAAAAACACCTTCCGGCGACCAAGCATATCAGCCAAACGCCCAAAGGGCAGCAAAAAGGCCGCTGTGGCTAATAAATAAGCCGTAACAATCCAGCTTAAGAGCAAAGCGCCTCCCTGAAATTGCGTTCCAATTGAAGGCAAAGCAAGATTGATCGAACTGCCGATAAAGGTAGTTAAAAAAGAAGCCACCATCACTACAATAAGCACTGTGCTCTCCTTCGAAAAAATAGATGTCATCACTTCGCCTCATTTCTCAAATACGTCAAAATTCTACTTAATCTTATTATACCAAGTCCCTATTTTATCTTTCAAAATAATTTTTATGAAAGAAGAATCATACATAAAAATTACAAAAAGCACAAAACAAAACCACCCATATATGGGTGGTTTTAAATGGTGACCCCGGCAGGATTCGAACCTGCGACCTTTTGATTCGTAGTCAAACGCTCTATCCAGCTGAGCTACGGAGTCATTTATTATGTCTACTGTCTTGCGACTACTTTGATATTATAGCAATATAAGTTTCATCTGTCAAGGATATTTTTATAATTCAATGAAAAAGTTCATTTTCAATTAGAAAACTGGCAAAAAACCTCTATGAAACAAGGAAAACAAAGCTTAAAAGCAGGAGTGTGAATTACTTGAGCCCAAGTTGCCACACCCCTTCTCAACTTACTTTGCCAGGCCGTTGGGGCGAAAACCATACTCTTCGGACACATGGCGGCCAATCGCTTGAATCTTGCCAGTAATACAGCCACGACAATGAGCCGGTGTATCATTAATACAGATCTTTCCTGGATACAAGGCGTACATCCGCCGATAATCTCCTTCTGTTACATTAGGCATAACTACATTAGCACCGCTTTGTAGCGCAAAAATGCGTCCCTGCGGATGCAATGTTTCCATAGCTGTAGTGGCCGGAATATTAATATTCCGTAATAACAGTCGCGCTAGTGCCATCACCTTTACAGCCATCATAAAATGATTACCGGGAGCATCTTTGAGTGGCGTATCGCCATTGGGAATAAACGGCCCAATACCTAGCATATCCACATCGAGATTTTTAAAAAATAAAATATCATCAGCTAAAGATTCTATTGTTTGGCCAGGAAGTCCCACCAGCGAGCCGCTCCCCACCTCATAGCCTAGATCTTTTAAATCCATGAGGCAACGAACCCGGTTATCCCAGCTCATCCCTGGGTCAAGGCGTTCATAAAGCTCTTTATCGGTCGTTTCAATGCGTAATAAATAACGATCAGCACCGGCTTTCCGATAGGCTTCATATTCTTCGCGGCTTTTTTCACCGATACTTACGGTAATTGCCAAATCGAGCGCTTTAATTTGGCGAAGAATCGAGGTCATTTTCTCTATTGTATAGTAACTATCCTCACCGGACTGCAAAACAACAGTCTTATAACCATAAGCTTTTGCTTTTTTCGCAAAATCAAGAATCGTTTCTTCTTCCAAACGATATCGTTCTACTACATGATTATCCCGTCGCAGACCGCAATAGAGGCAGTTTTGCTTACAAATATTAGAGAATTCAATAAGGCCTCGCAAATGCACTGCATCTGTCATATAGAGTTTACGTACCCGATCAGCTGCTTGAAATAAAACATCATCCTCTTCCGATGAAGTTAGCAGAGTAATTAATTCATCTTTCGTTAAGCTTCCTGTTTCTTCCGCTTTTTGAATCAGACGGCGCATAGCCCCACCTCCTGATGTTATTATAAAGTATCTCGCCACAGCAAATCCAGATAAATTTTATTGTTAGACTTAAACTCCTTTAAAATAGCAAGTTGCCATATCAGCCATATGCAACGCAGCCACAAGCGGCGTCGATTTCATCGCTTTTGACAAGCTCTGCCCACCTGTATACGCTCTAGCCGCATCATCAAAACCACCCATATGCCAGCGAATTGCGAGCATTTCGTCTTCGGTCAACGCAATATAGCGGCTTAACAGAATCACTGATTTTTCACCATGGCCAATAGGAAACTGATCATTAATTTCATAAATCTCAACCTTTTCCCACTGACCTGTTTTTTCATTCTTACGATTTCTGAGCACTTTACGATAGAAATTTGCTTTACATAAATCATGCAATAAAGCGGATAAAATTAAAGTCTCTTTATCATAACGCTGACTCAAGTCAAAAGTTTCAATAATTTTTACAAGATTATCATATACAGCTACGGAATGGTCAACAAGGCCTCCCATATAATTCCCATGATGATACGCACTGGCTGGTGCGGAAAAAAAATCTGTATCCTGTTCAAGGTAGGCAATAAATTCTTCAATGCCATTGCGTTCTACCTGTTGCAACAAAGAAATAAACCGTTCTTTCATAGTGTCACTCCACGACTTCTTTCTGTTTTATAATAAATATCAAGTTTTCTAAAATAGTATACTCCTTTTACGCTATAATGAAAAGTCATTGTCGCCGTAACCGTTCGATTTCTAGGGCTAAGCGATTTTGAATCAGTTCTGAACCATAGCGATCTTCTAAGAAAAGAAGGCGAAAATAATCTTTCGCAGCTTTTTTCGTAATCTCTTGAAACAAAAGATTGGCGCCACTATTTAAAGCAGCCCCTGCCACCGGCAGCAGCAGAGCAAGTTCTTTCTCCGTAATCAATAATCCAACTCGCGAAAGAACAAAAGTGATCAATCTTAAGAGTTGTGGCGCTTGCTGTCTTAACAGTTTTTCTTCCATCGCGCGACCAGCATTTTGCAACAAAAACTGCTTTGACTGTAAAATGGCCTGAACCGCTAACCCCTTACCAGCAAAATAACTCTCTTCTGTCAAGCTCTGATGCGGTACTAACGCCGCAAGTAAATGCGGTAAATGTAACGGATCACGCGGAGCATAGCCATAGATTGCGGACGTCTGACAAACGGCTCTTGCCAAAAAGGCAAACGATAAAGAAACATCAGCTGTAATTAAAGCAGGAACAGCTGCTGTACCAATTATACTACCTTCGGCTAACGCAGTAGCAGCCCCCATAACGACTCCTTCCGCACCGATCAGGGCTCGATTATCCCACGTATAAGCAGCGGCTACTTTATCAATATACTCAAGTCGTAAATTTTTAATATCACCAAGCGACGCCAGATAGATACGATTTTTTTGATACTGCTGCAAAATATTCATTTCTTTAGTGAAGGAACCTGCCGTAGTAATCACTTTTTCGATCCCACGCTGTGCCGCCTGGCTTACCGTTTTTTCTACACGTTGTATCAAAGGATTATTACCTGATCGGACTGTCGACAGGACACTTTCTAACGGGCGAGCAACTAAACCAGCCACTTTAACTAACGATCCCGGTTCTACAATATGACGGGCAATCTCCACTAGCACGGTCTCTTCATATTTGTCCAGCATCAGATAATCGACTCCCTACATAACATAATTATGTATTGGTTCGGCAACAAATAAAAGGGCTCCTGCTAAATCTGCCTACAAACAAAGAAACCGCCGCGATAACCGCGGCGGTTCTCTTTTTGCTTTGACTTATTCAGAAGCCAATTTTTTATAGCCCGCCAATCTATCCTTGGCGTCTTTTTCGGTTTTATCGAACAGTTTATCAGCAATTTCTGGGAATGCCTTTTTAAGAGAAGCATAACGAACTTCGCCCATGAGGAATTCTTTAAAGTCGCTTACAGGTTCTTTGGAATCGAGAGCAAATGGATTTTTACCCTGTTCTTTCAGTTCAGGATTAAATCTGTACATCGCCCAGTAACCTGATTCAACTGCCTTTTTAGCTTCAAGCTGGCTAACACCCATGCCGCCTTTAATACCATGGTTGATACAAGGAGCATAAGCAATAATCAAGGAAGGTCCTGGATAAGCTTCTGCTTCAGCAATTGCTTTTAAGGTTTGGTTTTTGTCTGCGCCCATAGAAATCTGAGCAACATAAACATAACCATAGCTCATAGCCATCATGCCAAGATCTTTTTTCTTCGTTCTCTTACCGCTGGCAGCAAATTGTGCAATAGCTGCAGTCGGAGTCGATTTGGAAGACTGACCGCCTGTATTAGAGTATACTTCGGTATCAAATACGAGAACATTAACATCTTCACCAGAAGCAAGTACATGGTCAAGGCCGCCGAAACCGATATCATAAGCCCAACCGTCACCACCGAAGATCCAGTGAGATCTTTTCACGAAGAAGTCTTTGTTTTCATAAATTTCATTTAAGAGAGCATTCGAACCTTTTTCAGCTTCGAGAAGAGCGATCAATTTATCAGCCCGTTCGCGAGTTCCATTGCTGTTAGCAAAGTTTTCAATCCAGTCCGTGAAAGCAGCGCTAAGTTCAGCACTGATGCCAGCAGCAATAGCAGCCTGCATATCGGTGGAAACTTTTTCACGAACTTGTTTTGTACCTAAATACATGCCAAAGCCATATTCAGCATTGTCTTCAAAGAGGGAGTTAGCCCAAGAAGGACCATGGCCTCTGTGGTTCGTTGTATAAGGCATTGCTGGTGCACTAGCGCCCCAGATGGAGGAACAGCCTGTAGCATTGGAGATCATCATGCGATCGCCATAAAGCTGCGTAACAAGTTTTGCATAAGGCGTTTCGCCGCAACCTGCGCAAGCGCCGGAGAATTCGAGCAGAGGCTGTTCGAACTGGCTGCCTTTTACAGTTTGTTTATTCATAGGGTTATCTTTCGGAGCTAAGGACTGAGCATAATCCCACAGCGGTTCTTGACCAAGCTGCGTGCTAAGCGGCTGCATAACAAGCGCTTTTTCTTTAGCTGGGCAAACCTGTGCACAGTTGCCGCAACCAGTACAGTCAAGCGGAGAAACAGCAATTCTAAACTGAAGATCTTTAGCGCCAACAGCCGGTTTCGTAGCGAAACCTTCTGGAGCCATATCTACTTCAGCTGCAGTTGCCAGTACCGGACGAATTACAGCATGAGGGCAAACGTAAGCGCATTGGTTACATTGGATACATTTATCGAGCTGCCATTCAGGAACATTAATAGCAATACCACGTTTTTCATAAGCGGAAGTACCTACAGGGAACGTACCGTCTTCCATACCAACAAAAGCGCTGACAGGAAGTGCGTCGCCTTCTTGACGATTCATCGGAACAAGAAGTTTCGTGATGAATTCAGGTACTTCTTTCGTAGCTGTGCTACTGCAAGCACATTCCATTTTCTGAATGTCTTCTGTTCTGTCAGCAATGGTTTTCCAGCTTTCAGGTACATTGACTTTCACAATGGATTCAATCCCGCGATCAATAGCGGCATTGTTCATGTCAACAACCTTCTGGCCTTTTTTGCCATAGGAAGAAACAACAGCGTCTTTCAGATATTTTACTGCATCTTCAACTGGAATAATGTCAGCCAGTTTAAAGAAAGCCGATTGCATAATCATGTTAACGCGACCGCCAAGACCAATTTCCTGGGCAATCTTAACAGCATTCAGCGTATAGAAGCTAATGTTGTTATTAGCAATGTAGCGTTTCATGAAGTTTGGTAAATGTTCTTCCACTTCATCCTGACCCCAAATAGTGTTCAGAAGGAAAGTGCCGTTTTTCTTAAGGCCAGCAAGTACATCATATTTATCAACATAAGACTGGTTGTGGCAAGCGACGAAATCGGCTTTATCAACGAGATAAGGCGATTTAATCGGTTTTTTACCAAAACGCAAATGTGATACAGTAATACCGCCGGATTTTTTCGAATCATACGCGAAATATCCCTGAGCATACATGTCAGTATGGTCACCGATAATTTTGATTGCACTCTTATTAGCGCCAACCGTACCATCAGAACCAAGACCCCAGAACTTACAAGCTTTCGTACCAGGAAGCGTTGCATCAATATCAGCAGCAGGAGCGATCGATTTAAAGGTTACATCATCATTAATACCGATTGTGAAACCATCTTTCGGCTGATCTGCTTTCAGATTGTCATAAACAGCAGCGATATTGGCAGGAACAACTTCTTTCGAGCCAAGACCATAACGGCCGCCAACAATCATCGGTTGCCAATCTTTACCATAGAAAGCGCTCTTAACATCAAGATAAAGCGGTTCAGCTAAGGAGCCTGGTTCTTTCGTACGATCAAGAACAGCAATTTTCTTCACTGTTTTAGGAATATATTTAAAGAAATGTTCCAGGGAGAATGGACGATATAAATGAACTGTCAGTAAACCGACTTTTTCGCCCTTCGCCATTAAGTAATCAACAGTTTCTTCTATCGTTTCGCAAGCAGAACCCATAGCGATGATCAAACGATCTGCATCTTCTGCTCCATAGTAATTAAATAAATGATATTCACGGCCTGTTACTTTACTAATCTGTGCCATATAATCTTCAACAATAGCCGGAATTGCTTCGTAGCATTTATTGGAAACTTCTCTTTCCTGGAAATAAATGTCCGGATTTTGCGCCGTACCACGAACAACTGGATGATCAGGGTTTAAAGCTCTTCTTCTGAAAGCATTTACTGCTTCACGATCAAGCATTTTGTCAAGATCAGCATAATCAAGGACTTCAATCTTTTGAATTTCATGAGAAGTTCTAAATCCATCAAAGAAGTTTACGAAAGGAACACGTCCTTTAATTGCGGAAAGATGAGCTACTGCGCTAAGATCCATAACCTGTTGTACACTGCTTTCAGCAAGCAAAGCAAAACCGGTCTGTCTCGCAGCCATAACATCCTGATGATCGCCAAAAATGTTCAAAGAATTGGCTGCCAGGGCTCTGGCACTTACATGAAATACGCAAGGCAGTAATTCACCAGCAATTTTGTACATGTTCGGAATCATGAGCAATAAACCTTGCGAAGCAGTATAAGTCGTCGTTAACGCCCCTGCTTGCAATGACCCGTGAACCGCTCCGGCGGCGCCAGCTTCTGACTGCATTTCTACGACTTTCACTGGTTGTCCGAAAAGGTTTTTCTGGTCTTTTGCTACCCATTCGTCTACATGTTCAGCCATTGGAGACGAAGGTGTGATAGGATAGATCGCTGCCACATCTGTAAATGCATAAGAAATATAAGCTGCAGCTGTGTTTCCATCCATGGTTTTCATTTTTGCCATGAATACATCCTTCTTTCTTTGCAATTTTGGTGGATAAACCGGAGTAAATGCGTCCCACTTGTTTATTTTTCTAAAGGAGTCATAAACTCCTGCTTCTAAGAAAACACTTACTACTAAAATTATCCACTCTGATCGCCGTATGAGTGATTGTATTCAAACATACCCACATACGATTGAGTTCATTCTATCACAGATTTTACTGATATAATAGATACAAAATACAACGTACAAAAAGAAAATCACTTGCGTCAATTTCGAATTTTCTCTTTTATTACAAAATGCAATCAGAAACAAATAAAACCTTTTTTATTATGATAAGTTTACAAAATAAAACCTAGACATCCCTATTTTAGAGGGAATTGTCTAGGTTTTCTGTCTATTTTAATGGATTGCTTTTTTCTTGAATCGTCCGCCCATTACATCATGGACATCGTTAATCGTTACAAAAGCACTATCATCAATTTCATCAACAATTGATTTTAATTTGGCTATTTCTAGGCGAGTAACAACAGAATATAAAACATTTTTCTTTTCTTTCGTAAAACCGCCTTCACCATGAAGAATTGTTACTCCCCTGC
Source organism: uncultured Pelosinus sp. (assembly GCA_900550105.1). GTDB lineage: Bacteria > Bacillota > Negativicutes > UMGS1260 > UMGS1260 > UMGS1260. The sequence continues at coordinate 1,545 of URQW01000090.1, read as the reverse complement.
CGAGTCGCGCCATCAGGGCATCCGCAATTTCATCAGGCTGCTCCGAAACAATTAACACCGCTTTTGATTCATTCAGACCTTCAATTGTTACATCAATCACTTTAAAAGCAATAAAGTAAGCTACCAGCGAATACATTGCCTTATCCCAACTAAATACAAAGCCAGCACTTGTTAAAATGAACAGATTGAAAAACATGACCACTTCCCCAACAGAAAAGCTGGTACGTTTATCAAGTAAAATTGCTACAATTTCCGTTCCATCAAGCGATCCGCCGGAACGAATAATGAGTCCCACGCCAAGTCCTAGTATAATCCCGCCGAAAACAGCAGCTAAAAATAAATCATGCGTTAATTCTGGAATCGGCAAGAAGATACTTACCCAATAGGAAAGTGAGGCAATTGAAAACGCCGTAGCAATTGTAAAAGATGCGCCAATCTGCTTATATCCCAAATATAAAAACGGCAGATTGAGCAAAATGAGAAAGAAACCCAAAGGGTATCCGGTCAAATGGCTGGCCATAATGGATATGCCCACAACACCGCCATCAATAATATCATTGGGAACTAAAAAAATTTCTAGACCGATAGAAGCGATAATTGCTCCCACAAACAAAAGTAAATATTTTTTGATATTTTGCAGCACCTTGTTTTTAACACTCATATTTTTTTTCAAATTCATCCTCCTTTATGTCATTTATGCCTCTTTTCTGCTTAAAGCTATTTTCTGCGGTTGAATCAGGGATACAAGTAATAATTCGACATACTGACGGCGATCTCCTGGATTTTCATAGTCAAAGGTACATAGCTCGCGCATTTGCTCGCCTAATAGCACTGGAAATTCCAAACTGCTAAAGAGTTGAAAAATTTTCATATTTAAAACAGAGTCCGCTTCAATCCCCGTAATATCCCGCAGTACTACCTTCAAAGTCTCCCAACCAACGCGACGCATAAATTCGCGATATTCAAAAGTCACTTCGCCATAATTTGTCATTTGGTGCATAAAGTTACGAAATATATCGGCATGCTCTAAGGTAGCTTCAGCATAACTATAGAGAAAGCGCCGTAATCGTTCTTCCGGTTCCAATGAAACATCTTCTAAACAGCAAAAAGATTTCGTTAGACGATTTGTTAAAATCACAAGAGCCTCGTTAATTACATTATCTTTTGAACCAAAATAATAGTTTACAGCGGCCACATTGACTTCCGCCGCTGCAGCAATTTTCCGGGTTGTAACTTGCTGCACGCCTTCCCTACCAATCAGATCCAACGCTGCCAAAAGAATTTTTTCTCTTGTCGACTGTTTATGATCGTGCTCACATCGCATAGGCCTTCCTCCTTTCATCTCTTTTATGTTCAAGTTTCATACAAAGCATCCATATTTTCCGGTGACAAGACGCCAGTTGTACCAACAGAAAGCTCTTGCTCTTGTAAAGTTCGTTCCGCTTCAAAAGCAGTAGCCAGCATAAGCTTCAAACGGTTCAGTTGATTTACCTCACTTGCGCCTGGATCGTAATCTAAGGCAATAATATTCGTCTTAGCAAATTG
>URQW01000089.1 GCA_900550105.1 uncultured Pelosinus sp. | reverse complement strand
AAAGCTGTTAAAATCGCAAACAACTCTCGAATGGATGCAAGCGAGACCTTAAACTCTGGCACAAGATCCAGCCAAGAAAGCAAAATATAATATGTTTCTATGCCAAATGATTCAATGGATGAAATTCGTGTCTCAACCATAAATTGCAAAAAATACATCATGTTGCGCCACAAATGATTTAGTTCTTTTTCACTGGCTCCCTGCCAAGCCTTATGACGCAAAAATCCCTCAATCCAATCCTGACGGATTGGCACCGCCTCATCACTATACTTATCGTAAAAGAGACGAATTTTTTCGTAGACATTTTTCATATGACCTATGAGTCTCCTTATTTAATCCAATGTTTTTATTATACAACATTGATCGCTCTCTGTCTTTTTTTCTTTGCTACAGGGTTACTACATTTGCGCACTAAACTAATGTAGAAAAAAGACCTCGCGAATGCCGCGAGGCCTGATTTAAAAATGGTGCGGAAGAAGGAACTTGAACCCCCACGCCGTAAAGCGCCAGATCCTAAGTCTGATCCCGGCGCCGTTGCTGTAGGAAAACATGACCTTAGAGCCGCATAAACCAAGGCCTTGCAGAGCGTACCGTCACATAAGTTTTTAAACGCGTTGCTGTACGGTTGCTGTACAAATTATTTCGCCATAACAAGATACCACCACAGAAACCAGTCAAAAAACGACTGGTTTCTGCTACATTAATTTATAAATTTTCTATTTCCAATAATTGATCTAAGATAATAAATTTGACATCTGAAAAACGACTTTTTACATATTGAGTCGGATTTAATTTACTAAAACAAACAATATTTTGAATATGTATGCCATCTTCTCCTAAGCCAATTTTTTTAGCAACTTTTTGAGATTTTTCATTTAAGAAGTTACAACGATCTATATGTTTTAGCAACTCGTCTCTCTTTCCATTTTGGAGATTTTCTCCACTGAAATGATTCATTTGTTCGGCAATCTCGTTAGGAGTTTTTGAAAACTTTAAGTCTTTGCATTCTATGGCAAAATACTTATTTTTTTCTTTCTTCCAAGCAAAGACATCCACATCTCCAAAATCTACAGGAGTCTTTTCTTGTATCAACTCAGTAACTTTAATCTCAATAAAAACTTGATACCCTAAATTTTCCATAATGCTGGCTACGTTACAGACAAATTCGTGACTACTCCGAGCTTTTTCTTGCTCAATCCACACCTTCATCTTTTTCGACCTACATTTTGAAGTTGGAACCTCTGCTTCATAATATAATCTTATTGTATGTGTAGTTCCCCTTATTATTAAGGACGGTGCAATTAAATAACGTGGATTATCGCCTTCTTCCAATTTAATAACTGGTCGAGCGACTAAAGAAAGCTCTCGTCCAAATAGCCAAGGATACCAGTCCCTCTTCTCAAATCCCTTAGGGGTTTTATTCCATGCTTTACGAGGCCAAAGTGAAAAACGCTCAAGAAAATTTTGGGCATCGTCCTTGCAAGTAAGCTCATTTTTACTACATTCAGCAAAAATATTATCTCGCGTAGCAATATAAACACACTTAGATCGGCTTATTGCCATATTCTCTAATGTTTCTCTAACACCACGTAATGAGTCTATTGATAGACCAAATTCTTCTTGAAAGGCTTCTAAAAAAGCATCAGGAAAAGCACCTTTTACGGTTCTAACAGGTTGAATATCTTCATAATTTTTTTCGTATCGATTTTTTTCATTGTTAAGTCCTGATACCCCATAACTTTTTCCAAGTGGCGTAATCACATTATTGTAAAAATTTATATTAGATAAAATATTTCCATTAGGCGCTACTTTTATTTCCGGTTCCATAACTTCTTTTCGGATAGCATTTGAAATTCCACCTAGTTGAAAAATATAAAGAACATCACTCATTAATGCGGTTAAATCAATCGCGCCTGTCAATAGGCCTTCGTCTAAGGGACATTCTGCTATGGCCATCTCACCAACGAGCCTTAATGCTAAATAAGATGCGTTGCATCGTGCAAGCTCTTTAACAGCAACAGCCATAGTAACTTCTTGACTATCGTGCAATGCGAGCAAAGCTCTGATCGTTCGTTGCCACAGTAATTTTTGATTTTCAACTCCTTCCATATACCGAAGAATTTGCTCTAGTAAATTAATTCGATTTAAAGTATGTAATTTTCCCTGCACTCGATCCCAAATTGAATCTATAACATTATTATTTAAAAAATTAGTAATTTCCTCAACTGTAGTAAAATGATTATTTACACTATCTTTTTGGGCTAACCAGCCCATTCCCAACTTAGTAAAGGATTCATCAACTTCATCAACAAAGATAGGCTCGGTTGGATCATAAGATTGAATATAATCATGAAAATAAACAGCTCTAAACGCATGGAAATATCTAACATCATTGTTTGGTACTATTGAATCTTCCAATTGATCTAATAATTCTTCAGTACATTTTACATGAATAAGCCAGAAAAAACCTTCTATTATCGCTCTTATAATTGCACGTTCAGCTATGTTACTAGGAATTTGAAACAACCCTAAAAAAGGATCGGAAAGTTGCAGAATAATCGTTCTTTTTCTCGGTCTCACCGATACATGCAGGCAAGATGCAATCTCGTCTTCTGAAGTAAAAGGAATTTCTTCCTGCTTAATTTGGTTAAAGTCAAGAATGACATTTACCAATTGATTTTTATCTTGTATAAAATTCTCTAAAATAGGAGATATTCTCTCCATCCAATTGTGAATTGCATCCCAAACTTTAAAAACCATATTAGGTGACGCTGTACTTTCTCTTTGGGCAGCATGAAGCCACCAGATTGCCTTTTCTCCAACCCATGCCCCTAATAATACCCCATCATGTATCGAATCTATACAGGCATAAAAAGGTTTATTATAATCATCAGCAAAGTAATGATCCAAGGCTTTTTTCTTAACTTTTAACCAATATCCATTTACGAAGGGTAATAAATGCACATCGAAGCCCTGACGAATTTTAATACGCAAATCAGCAATATAGTCGGTAGGAACCATAATCTTAAGTGGTTGCCTTCCTATCGGAACATCTGTCGACTCTAATAAATATTTTGTATCTATCCACCAAGCATATAAATTTAACAATCCATTCACATTACTAAATGTAATTCCCTTTTTAATCAAATAGTTTTTAAAGTCAATTAATTTCCACAGATTAAATCGAGACTTTTCTGTCATTTCCGAAAAAATTTCCAAGTCAGGTGCAGAAATAAATTCGGTTTTCCAGTCAAATGCATTTTTATTAGCTCGAAGAGCTACTGGCCTGCCATATCCACCATCAATTATTAAAGTCATACCTTGTTTAAAACCTATCTTTTTACGAAAAAAAGTTTTTGCCTGTTGGATCTGTGTGTCAAATTCTTCACTACATTGATCTAGTTCCCCATGATCCAAAGCCCAAAAACCATTGCGCTGATATCCAAAAACACTATCGATAATAACTATTATCTGTAAATAACGGCCAGGATCAATTTCATTCGCTAAGACCATTAAATGTTTATTTCTTATTCTACGCCATGAAATACCATATCTAGGAAAATATCGTCCCATAATCGGCGTTTCACTAAAAAATTTTTGATACTCTATAAGAAAATTTTTATCAAAATCGCTTTGAAGATTGCCTTTTATAATTGAGTTTAATATATGTATCCGCACAGCCAAGCCGATAACATTGGGTAATATAACAATCCAAGTATTTTCGCTTTGAACGATTGGTTTCGTTTGAAGTATACTGTCATCCAAAGACTGTTCTTTTATTTCATTCCTCAACTTTAAATTCAAAATAAACGGTTCTAGATCTTCTTTTGAAATTTTAAGCCGCTGTAAATCATCTAGTGTAAATTGATTCACAAAGCTAAGAGACTTCATCACTCCACTGCTAAAAAGTTTAATCTCCTCTTTATCCCTTCCCCCTCCCTTTACATAACGATCAAGTTTACGCCGGGCAGCAATTTCTTCACTGAGCAGTAAAAGTGCACGCACTTCAGCTTTTAATTTTTGTGTATGACTTTCTTCTGGAAAGATCTCAAGGGAACTTAATACCTTTTGTAAATAAAAACCATTATTCTCCCATAGGCCTTCAAAAATCCGAATATTTTTCATGTTATTAAAAACATTGGAAACGAATACGTCTTCAACTGGATCTTCTAAACTGACAAACGAAGTTTTTCCTAAGTCTATATTTAACCATTGCAAGACTTGTCTCTGCGTCGGTTCTTTCGTCCCCTGTGAGTATGCCATAATAAGATGTATTAACATTTCAATTCTCATATTATTTGCGTGTAACGCGGGCAATGTGAGGAGGCTAGAAACAAAAGCAGCTGTCTTTATTGGATCATATCTTTTAAGTTCTTTTTCGATAGAAGGGTTTTCTTCTAAAACATCAGAAATTTTGCGAGTTGGAGTATTGGAAGAGAAAGTATCTATAATATCCCTATAGGCATCCTCCAAAAAATTTTTATAAGAATCATCCATTTTCTTCCCCCCCATATATTCTTTATCTTCTTTCTCACTAAACATTCTAGAATAGAACATTAATTGCCCCTAATTTAAAATAGGAGTCGCCATAAAGGCAGACTCCTATTCTTTCTCTACATATTCTTTTGCTTGATTAGGAAATTTTTTCACAAGCCATTCTAGAACCTTAACTTGCTCTCCTGCAGGTGCACGCCGAATCTGTGCTAACAATTTATTAGAAGCGGGTCTTTCTAACGTAATATTAGAAGCTCCTTCATTGCAGACAGAACAAATTGCTCGCAAATTAGAAGGATCATCGGTTCCCCCCATAGACTTATCAATCACATGGCCAATATGAAGTCGCGTGCTTCTAGTTGGATCATAAGGATGTGGTTCACCTGCTACGGCGCCACACATCTGGCAAGTATATCCGTCTCGATCTAATATAGAGGCTCTCAATTCTTTTGAAATAGATCTCTCAAAAGCAGGCAGCGGTGTTAGATCAACAAGCATATACTGTCCTGGTTTTAATTCACTTCTATCATTATGAGTAACAATATTCAATCCTTCTTCACTGCGCAATTCCCGAACGCGCCTCGCCCATTCGCTGATATTTCCCTCTTTGCGCAGCGTATCGGAATCTAAAACTTCACCCACGTGATCAATAAAATACTGACGTAATCGATCTCGTGCCCCATTTCCCTTCTTCATTTAATTGCTACCACACTTTCCGTTTATACTTTAAAGACTCTTAGCAAAATCAAATTTCTGCAACAACTTAGAATTATGCTATGACTCTTTCACTTGCTTCCGCTTCTACTAGAGCAGATCGAATGGCATTTCCCACAGCTTCTGCTACAGGCGGCGGAAAAGCATTTCCAACCTGACGATAAGCAGCTGTCTTTCCACCAGCAAATTGCCATTCATTTGGGAACCCTTGTAAAATGGCTGCCATACGTACCGTCATCTTAGGGATACCTTCAAAATCAGGTTCCGGCGGCAGATTTGCTAAACCCTTACCATCCACGCCAAGCTCCGCCCAAGCACGTTTTGATCTTGTTGGTCCTAGATCTGGGCCACCGTGCTTTTTAGATCCTCCAACAAGCGTTGGTGCAATTTCATTTGCGCCTTTGGCCCATTCATCAACTTGTTTCCAACCAAAACTAGCCATTTCATCATACAAAGCTTCACCTACAGTTAAAGGTGCCTCATTATACTCTTTTGGCCAGTCAAAAAAATTGATATATTGCGGCAACATGGCCACTAGAATAGCCCTTGGCCGCAACTGCGGTACGCCAAAATCCGAAGCATTTAAAAGTTTCCAAGAAGCTATATACCCTAATTCTTCTAGATCCTTTAGAATCGTTTGGCGATACTCATCAAACTTCTTTTCCATTAAACCACGAACATTTTCCAACATGACGGCTTTTGGCCGACACTCTCGAATCAATCGAATTGCCTCAGGAAATAAGTTTCTTTCATCTAGTTCACCTAGTTTTTTACCAGCAATGGAAAAAGGCGGACAGGGAACTCCACCAGCTAATAGATCTATTGTTCCAGCATACTCTAGCGCGGAAAAGTTTTTTACATCACATTCTAAGACATTCCATTGTGGTCGATTCAGGCGTAGTGTTGCACAAGCGTGAGAATCGATCTCGGCTAGTGCCCTATGTTGAAAACCAGCCATTTCTAATCCTAATGCCTGTCCACCTGCTCCTGCACAAATTTCAATTGATGTAAAACGTCTCATATTTCCTCACCTTTCTGCTCTACCATGATCTGATCAAATTTCCGTGCTTTGCCTTTGGCTTAGCACATTCTAATTTCGGATCAATTTCAGTATAGCATAAAGGTTCATAAAAGCCTACCATATCGCCATAAAATTACGAACAAATGTTCTGAATAGATTTATTTACACTTTCTATAGTCGCCCACCTCTAGAATCACACCACCTTTTTAATCTAGTGCGAAGGAAAAGCTTGGATATATGACCGACAAGACCTTATAACATATCCGTTTTTGAATCATCATACTTTATTTAAAATCATGCTCTTAGAGCTGTTTGCTAAACATTTCACAATTATATTTTGTTTTCTTGATCTAACTTCTACTGGCTTTCCTGGGTTTATTTTAAAATTTATCTCAAAATATCCAAGGGTAAAAAATACCCGAAAGCCACATTCAGATAATCTAGCAATATGTTCAGGTGCAGGATGCCCAAAGCTATTTGACCCTACAGAAATAACGGCTCTACCATTTTGAGCCGCCATAATCGTTGGAACAGCATGTTTTGATCCATGATGTGCAGTTACTATCAAATCATACTCAAGTTCACAAATGGCTCTCGGCATTTGTTCATATTCACAATCCCCGCAAAACAAAATATTTTGCTCAACGCTTTTCCGATCCTTACTAAAGTGATGTTTTATCTGCATGATCAAACCAATATTATTTTTCCTTCCTCCGTTACCTTTTTGTTTTGAACCTTGCCAGAGAGTAAAAAAACCATTTTGTGACCGTACAATACTATTATGGTTATCCTCATTGACTAACCATATCATCCTATTTTTCAATAAAAAGAAACATAACCTACAGATACTTACACTCCGTTCCATAGAATTAAGCAACGTTAAATCCGGAGCAACCCAATAACAATTGTGATATACATTATAATTTTTATTGCCGTTATTGTTGCCTGTACTATTATTAACACTGGCATTACCGATATTACAAGCACCAATAACATGATCCATATCCCAGTGCGATAAAATAATAAATTCCGGAAACTTAGATGAAATTTCTTTTTCATTCTCATCTACATAATATTTTTCAGAATCAAACACTTTTAAAGATGCTCCAACATCAAAAAAAATGTCTTTATTATTTATTTTTAGTAAAATGCAATTACCTTGTCCAACATTATATATACTGCCTTTAATATCGTTTACATTCTTTATAAGCTTACTAAATTCATTTTTGATATTAATGCAATTTTTTTCTAGATATTCATCAATTTTATTTATTAGAGTGCCTTTTTTAAATTTGTACTCCTTACTATCCTTTGGAAAACATAATGTTCTGCCCCTTCTTATTAAAGGGCTTGCTCCAAAAACTACAGTTCCTGACATGATTATGTTTTTTTCATCAGTATCAAAATCGATATCATCTTTGTCTTTTGGATTATCGCCTGAAATAAATTTCATTTTTATCCATTTGCCATGGTATTTAGATATAATCTCTTTCCACTTCTCCCCACCTGGCGAAGTAATAAACTCAAAAAAATAAGGGTGATATCCCTTCATAATTTCTTTTTTATCCTCTGATAATTTTTCCATATTTTGAGGATAATCCAAAAAGTCATTATCTATATCCAACATATATTCATTAATCAAAGACACCTGGCAATATGTAGGATTCTCTTTTGAATTTAATAGTATTTTTCCATATACCTCTACATCATCCATATGTTCTTTTACAGCTTCACTAAACTTCTCGTAAGCAATTTCATTAAAATCAAGTTTTCCTTTTGGCATGTCATCAAATTCTTTATCCAAGTTTCGATCTCCTTATTTTAAACTATTTTATAAATTAGTTTTTTTAAGCACCATAAATATTAATCTTACTATTAATTTATCAAGCTCCATTTATGAATGACTATCTGCAAAATATTCTACCTCCTGATCACAAAAATCAAGAATATATTGTGGAACAATTTTATACTTTCTTGGATTCAATTGATATAAATAATCATTTTGAACATGGAACGTTTCATCAACATATTTCTTCAATACACTTCCTGGTTTCATTTTATCTTGAAAAATCAATCTATACACTTGTACCTTCTCATATCCACAGGTACATTGATGATATAAATCTATCAGCTTTCTATCATCTCTTACTTCTTCATTTACTTGTTCATAATCAAAGTCTTGTGACAAAAAAGCTGCTTTAATTTCATTACTTCCTTCCGTCAATTCCGCAGACGACATATAGTGGCTCTCTTCTCCATTTTCCCATGTCCATTCATCAAGACTTCTTTTATGAAATATATTAGATGTCATTTGCCATGCTGAACCTTTGTTTCCCATAATTTCCATTAAACGTCTTAAATAAATAAGCTTATGAACATCATGTGCCGATTCCTTTATATTTTCTTGACAAATCTCAATATAAGATCGAATGTCCTCTTTTCCAATTGCTTCTTCCGTTACGATACCATTGAGATTCGCCAGAAATGCAGCTGCGGGATTAGGTTCAAACATTTGATTTAAAACATAAACCGCGTCAATTATTGGTTCAAAATCATGTGTTAGCATCAAAACGGTTTTCCCTTGAAAGGAATTTTTTCCTCGAAAAAGTTTATTTAGTATTGCATATTTTTTATTTCCGTCAAAAGAAGAGATAGGGTCATCCAAAATAATAAAATCGGCGTCATCTTTTAACGTCTGATACATAAACAGAACTAAAGCAAATGCATTTTTTTCGCCATAACTTAAGTGATCCTTTACTTCGGCTACATTATTTTCATTATCTAAGAACTTTAAAATAAGTCGATATTCCTCAGTTCCTTCTGCTCTATCAATCCCCACAACATATTTATATCCTGCCGTTTTTAAAAACCCATTAATACCGTTTACTGATTTTTCAATAGTTTCCGCTATACACCTTTTTTGTTTTTCTACTTCACCTTTCAATTTACCAGCTTTAGCTATTACCTTTTCCAAAGATTCATTTATTGTTTTTATCTTCTCTTTTGTATAATCGGAATTTAAGCCACGAAAAAATTGTAATTTTATTTCTTTCGCTTTCAATTCATCAGCAATTTTATCTACATTTTTTAAGGTTGCAAAGCCAATATTTTTCAAATCGCGCAATTTTTGTGCTAGTCCTTCCGCCTCTCGTTTCAATTCTAATAAATAGTCTGTTTGCTCTTCTGGAATGCCATTTGTATTAACTAATATTCCCTGTACTGTTTGCTGTGTCTCTTCTGTAAAATATTGCTTTAAGGATTCAAATACCTCAATAATATTTGTCAGTGCTTTCAGATATTTAATATCATAAGTTTTTGATACTTCTAAAATTTTACTTTTCTGTACTTCTGTCACACCTGATACACAATAAGGGCACTGCCCTTCCTTTATATCAAGATAATCTTTCCCCTGCGACTGCCATTGCAACCACTTGACACTATTAAGATTTCTTTTTAAATAAGGTGCATATGATTGTAGCTCTTCAGGGATATCTTCTACTTTATTTCCCTTTCCCAAGCTTTTGAACAACGGGCCCGCTTTAGATATCCCCTTCTTCACTTCTGATCCAAAACTTTCAATAAATTTATTTAAGTCTGTTATTAACTGCTCTATTTCTGGATCTTCTTTGAAGTAATCTGTTATATCTTGTAACATTTCATTAATCATAGCCATATGCTGATCATAATCTGGAGTTTTTACAAAAATATCAAAGCTATTTTCTAGCAATTCATTCTTCTTAAAAGTCCATCTGTCAATGTACTCTTCATCAAAAACAGCTATTTTTGCTATTTGCCCATTTACTGTAACCACTGGATTATGCTGTGGATTTTCATCATCTAAATACTTAAATGGTTTCAATTTACCTAGATCTTGAGTATTATTAAATTTAAGTGCTTTAGCCAAAGTGGATTTTCCTGTGCCATTAATAGCATATTTGATGTTTAATCTACCATTTTCTATGCTGAACGTTCCATTATCAATATTGTTACAATTTCTTATTTCAATATTCATGCGTCAAACGCCCCCAACATATTAAATTATTTAATCCTATATTACTATACTACTTAATAATTCTTCATTTGTAAAATGAGGTTAAATAAAAAAATAGAATATAAACACAGTTAGTATGATGTTTTTACATCATACATTAGTGCAAGAAACTTACTCACACTGTGTCTAAATTCTATAGTTCTATTTTACTGCGATATGCAACTTAGAGTACTTCACTCTAAAAATTTCAAACAAGGCATTTTAACCAAAAAGCTGTATATCGCAACAAGGTTTTTCAACCGCGTTGCTGTACGGTTGCTGTAAAATGAAAAAAGACTTTCGAAGCAAAAAGCCTCGAAAGCCTGATTTAAAGATGGTGCGGAAGAAGGGACTTGAACCCCCACGCCGTAAAGCGCCAGATCCTAAGTCTGGTGCGTCTGCCAATTCCGCCACTTCCGCAAGTGGTGATCCACCCGCGACTCGAACGCGGGACACCCTGATTAAAAGTCAGGTGCTCTACCGACTGAGCTAGTGGATC
>URQW01000088.1 GCA_900550105.1 uncultured Pelosinus sp. | reverse complement strand
TTTAATCATACCTTTGCCTGTTACGTGATTAGGTAAACAGCCAAAGGGCTGCATGCATACAATATTTCTTACACCACTTTGAATGAGTTCAACCATTTCACCCGTTAAAAACCAGCCTTCCCCTGTCTGATGGCCCAGTGATAGAACCGGCTTAGCTCCTGCGGCGATTTCTTGAATGGTTGGTGGCACACAAAAGCGTTTACTAGAACGTGCCGCCCGCTTATAAGCCTGACGATAGAGCTCTAAAATAGCGATAGCCCCCCAACCAAATAACTGCGCCTTTTTACTACCCACCAAATATTTCGCCTGAAAGTCAGCATCAAAAGCAGCATAGAGTAAAAAATCTAGTAGACCAGGCATAACCGCTTCAGCTCCCTCAGCTTCCAACACATCTACAATGTGGTTGTTAGCAACGCCCTGGAACTTCACATAAATCTCGCCAACTAAGCCGACCTTTGGTTTGCGCTGTCGCAAAATCGGCAATTGATCAAACTCTTCCATAATCGAATGAATATTATTTACATAAGTCGTAAGACTGCTTTCTCTCAGAGACTCACGACAATAAGCCGCCCATTTTTCATAAAGAGCATTTGCCGCTCCTTTTTCGCGCTCATAAGGACGCACACGATAAAGAACTTTCATAAGCACATCGCCGTAAACAACACCCATTATCAGACGATGTAAAAGCCGTGGCGACAGAGAAAATCCCGGCTGTTTTTCCAGGCCATTCGCATTAAATGATAAAATCGGCACTTGCCCCATACCAGCATCATGAAGCGCTTTTCGCAAAAAGCCAATATAGTTTGTCGCCCGGCAGCCACCGCCAGTCTGTGTCATCATAACCGCCGTCCGCGAAAGATCATATTCGCCGGACTCTAAGGCGGCAATCAGCTGCCCCACAGCCAAAATGGCCGGATAACAAGCATCATGATTTACAAAACGAAGTCCAGCCTGAACGGCTTTCGCATGATCATAAGGCAGTACAACCGCCTTATAGCCTGACAAACGGAACGCTTCCTCTAAAAAGCCAAAGTGAATTGGCGACATTTGAGGCAATAAAATTGTATGCGTCTCTTTCATCGGCTTGGTAAAAACCGATCGCTTATATTGAACTTTTGGTGCTAACGCCGTTGGAGCAGGCTTTTTATCTCTGTCGCGTAAAGCCGCCGCTAATGACCGCAACCGAATTCGCGCAGCGCCAAGATTATTTCCTTCATCTATCTTTAAACCCGTATATAGTTTGCCATTTTGCTGTAAAATTTCCTGGACCTGATCTGTTGTTACAGCATCAAGACCGCAACCAAAAGAAGTAAGCTGTACAAGCTCTATATTGGGAGCCTTTGCCACGAAGCTTGCCGCTCGATACAGCCTAGAATGATAAACCCATTGGTCAACTACACGTAGAGTGCCATCAAGTTTTCCCAGGAAGGCCACAGCGTCTTCTGTTAGAACAGCCATGCCTAGCTGGGTGATAAGCTGTGGTATGCCATGGTGAATTTCTGGATCTACATGATAGGGATGACCAGCAAGAACAATCCCCCTACGGCCCGTTTCTTGCAACCACGCTAGAGCATTTTTCCCCGCCTGCTGCATATCCAATTGAAAGCGTCTTCGCTCCGCTTCGGCTTGCTCAATGGCAACATAAAGCTCTTGCCGGGATAAATGATACGCAGCGAATTCTGACTGCAATAGTTTAGCGAGTCCCTTTTTCTGATCCAGCGGCAGAAATGGATTCAAAAAACGGATACCCTGCTCGCGTAAAATATCCATGTTATTACGAATTACTTCTGGATAGGATGTCACAATAGGACAATTATAGTGGTTTTCCGCTTCCGAAAATTCTTTGGGACTATGCATAATCGAAGGATAAAAGATTAGTGAGACGCCTTTTTCAACAAGATTCATGATATGACCATGAATCAGCTTACCAGGATAGCAGAGAGACTCAGAGGGGATCGTTTCCATACCTGATTCGTACAATTCTTTCGATGATCCATCTGATAAAACAACTTGAAAGCCAAGCTTGGTAAACAAAGTAAACCAAAAGGGATAATCAGCATACATATTCAGCACCCTTGGTAAGCCAATCTGGCCTCGCGGCGCCGCCTCTGCTGTTAACGGCTTATAACTAAATAATCGTTCATACTTATAATGATATAGATTAGGAATCGCTTCACCAACGGTTTCCGCTCCGGCGCCTTTTTCACAGCGATTTCCCGAAATAAAGTGTTCACCGTCGCCAAAACGACTAATCGTAAGCAAACAATGATTGGAACAACGACTGCATCTTCCTGTCGTAGTCGTCATTGTTAATTTTTCTAAGGCAGCTTCTGATAACAGTGTCGTTTCTTTTCCTGCCTCATAATTTTCTTTTGCCAATAAAGCCGCGCCAAAAGCTCCCATAATTCCCGAAATATCAGGCCGAATCACAGGTCGTTCCAGTAAAAGTTCTAAGCTGCGCAACACCGCTTCATTATAAAAAGTTCCGCCCTGTACAACAACATGATCGCCTACATCCGCTTGACTACGTACTTTGATGACTTTATATAATGCATTTTGCACAACGGAATAGGAAAGTCCAGCCGATAAGTCACCGATTCCCGTTCCCTCTTTTTGTGCTTGCTTTACTTTTGAGTTCATAAAGACAGTACAACGGGAACCAAGCTCAACAGGAGCCTGCGCAGTAAGCGCCGCTGCGGCAAACTCTTGCACCGTAAGTCCTAAAGACTTAGCAAAAGTCTCTAGAAAAGAACCACAGCCACTGGAGCAGGCCTCATTAAGCAGAATTTCCTCAATACGCCCCTCTTTAATTTTTAAACATTTCATATCTTGGCCGCCAATATCAAGGATAAAATCGACTTCCGGGCAGAAAAAAGCGGCAGCTTTATAATGCGCAATCGTTTCGATCTCACCTATATCAATTTTCAGAGCCTTCTTAAGCAGCATTTCGCCATAACCAGTTACTGCAGCATAAGCAATCTGCGCCGTTTTAGGCAATTTTCTGTAAACTTCACGCAAAATAGCGGCAGCTAAGCGAAGCGGATGCCCTTCATTGCTACTATAATACGTATAAAGCAGTGAGCCATCTTCACCTATCAGAGCCGCTTTTGTCGTGGTCGAACCAGCATCAATCCCTAAATAGCAGTTTCCAACATATTGAGTAAGCTCCGCTTGTTTAACTTTTGCTAAACTATGACGCTGACGGAAAAGAGCTAAGTCTTCCGGCGAGTGAAACAAGGGCGGCAAAGTCTTCGTCTGTTCGCCACCCTCTAACAATAGGTGATCAAGACGTCCCATGAGTTCTGAGAATAAGAGCGGTTTTTCCTTTACCGATAAGAGTGCAGCTCCTTGCGCTACAAAAACCTGCGATGATTGCGGCAAAATCACCGCATCTTCTTGGAGATCCAGTGTGGCAATAAAGCGGTTTCTTAGTTCTGATAAAAAGTACAACGGCCCGCCTAAAAAAGCAACATTCCCACGAATTGGGCGACCGCAAGCTAAGCCGCTCACAGTCTGTACGACAACAGCTTGAAAAATGGAAGCTGCAATATCGGCTTTTTCCGCCCCTTCATTAATTAAGGGCTGTACATCTGTTTTCGCAAAAACGCCACAACGCGCCGCAATCGGATAAATCACTTTATGTTTCTTAGCCAGCTCATTGAGTCCAGCCGCATCCGTCTTTAACAGTGTTGCCATCTGATCAATAAAAGAACCAGTCCCACCAGCACAGGTTCCGTTCATCCGCTGGTCCATGCCGTCAGAAAAATACATAAGCTTAGCATCTTCGCCACCCAGTTCAATCGCCACATCTGTTTGCGGATACAGTGATCTCACAGCCTGTGCTCCCGCAACGACTTCCTGCGTAAAATCAACTTTAAGCGCCTTAGCCACAGAAATACCGCCAGATCCAGTTATCAAAATGGTAATATAGGCATCATAAAAGTTGGCATAGGCGGCTTCCAATAATTCTTTAGCTTTTTTTCGCACCTCAGAATAGTGTCTTTCATATGTATGGTAAATCATTTGTAAATTTTGATCTAAGACAACAAGTTTTACAGTCGTCGAGCCAATATCAATCCCCACATGAAATAACTTATTCATTTTGACTCCTCCCCAGCAATAAAAGTGCAAAGCAGTGCACAAATTACAATAAAGTAAATGTATTAAAATTAAACTATTTTTTAAAACTACGATTTAAACAGTGTTTCAATTGTAGTTTATCATTTTATGAACTCACTTTCAACATTTAGTTACATTTTTTTCATTTGCTTATGGTACTCTTAAGGCTTGACGAATATAATAAAAAGTGGCAACATAATAGCGATTGCGATTAACCCTATTGGAGATGACCCCATGAAAAAGCTATGGCAAACTCATCGTATTTTATGTATTACAGGAATTTCCCTAGTTCTTGCGGGCCTCTTTTCCTATGCTCTCTATCGGGCCGGACATTGGCCTGGCCACAAAAGTTTCTACGGTTCCGGCAATGTCATTGTAGTACCTGTCAGTAAAATGGATAAACCGGTAACGATTCAATTCAGCGGTACAATTGAAGGCCATAAAGCCGCTACTGTATCTGCTGATTCACTAGGGCAAGTAAAAGAAGTGAACGTAAAGGAAGGCGACTTGGTTCAAGCAGGACAAGTTCTATTAACCATTGAAACTACCCCACGAACCATTGCAGTCGCCGCAAGTACACCGAATTACAGCATAGATCGGCGCAGTGCTACCGACTCTCAAGCAGCGGGCAATGGACAATATGCCACTCTAGAAAAAGAATACCAACGCTATCAGAAACTTTATGAACAAGGCGCCATTGCTCGAAAAAAACTGGATGAGGCGCGCGCCCGCTTAGAAGCCGCTCAAGCTGGCGCCAACGAAAGTGAATCAGCACCCGCTTCGGCGCCTGCTTCTGCCCCAGCGGAAAATGTTACGACCCAAATAGTCGGCGGCGGTCTTGTAAAAGTGACTGCGCCAACTGACGGAATTGTGACAGGATTTGCTTTAACAGTCGGCAATACTGTGCAAACAGGACAACAACTTTTAACATTGTCAAATGGTACGGGTGTTCAGACGGTTGTGCAACTTAGCCAAAAGGACTTATATTTTGTTCGCTCTGGCAGCAAAGCGGAAATTCAATGTGACGCATTGCCAGGACAAACTTTCTCCGCGCAAGTAGAAAGTATATTTCCTGGCGCTAACCAATTATTTCGCACGCAAATTCGAATTGATAACCCCAATGATCTTTTAAAACCAGGTATGCCCGTAACAGCGCGCTTTTACACAACACAAACGGTTCCCGTTATCGCCGTCCCGAAAACAGCAGTGTTTGAAGAAAAAGGTCTTTCCTATATCTATGTTGCCAAAGGCGGAAAAGCTTCAAAACAAGCTGTACAATTAGGGGATCCCGTTGGTGATTTTGTTGAAATTGTAACAGACTTACCAGAACAAACATTAATCGCTTCAGGCAATATTAAAGAGGTAAAAGAAGGCGATTCTCTGCCTGGTCAATAAGCAAAAACAAACGAAAAAGCTGTCTCTAAGGAGTAAAAACTCCACTAGAGACAGCTTTTTTAACTATGTTCGCGTATAGATCCTAGAACTAAGAGCTTTATCTTGCTTATTTGAAAACCTTAAACCGTGTTTCGAGCGGCTGGCTTTCTTTCGGATCCGGCACCGCTATAGGTTTGCCGAAAGGCATTTGAGCAATTAACTTCCAGGTATCAGGCACTTGCCAATTCTTTTGAACCCCTTCATCGATCAGCGGACTATAATGCTGCAAACTAGCCCCAAGCCCCTCTTCTTCTAAAGCCGTCCAGATAATAAATTGCAGCATCCCTGACGACTGTTCTGACCACCGAGGAAAATTATCCTTGTAGGCAGCAAATTTATTTTGCAATTCAGCCACAACTGTTTGATCTTCAAAATACAATACAGTTCCATAGCCATTTTTAAAAGAATCAATTTTTTGTTCAGTAGCCGCAAAATTTTCACTGGGAACTATTTTCCGCAAGACGTCTTTCGTCAATTCCCAAAGACGGTCATGCTCTTTTCCTAATAAGAGTAAAACTCTAGCGCTTTGCGAGTTAAAAGCTGAAGGAGCAAACTGGATGGCATGACGAATGATCTCTTGAATCTTTTCGTCAGAAAGCACCGCTTCTTTGCTAATTCCATAAAAAGACCGTCTGTCTTTCACTGCTGTTAAAAATTCTTTTGCCATTTTCAATCGCCTCACTTTTATTTTTACGTAAATCTATTTAGGAAATCTTAGTTTGTAATGTAGCAATCACAGAGGCTAATGTAATATTTTCCAAAACCTCTTCCATCGCAACTTGCGCCTGCCATAAAAATTTTTCAAGTATCTCTTGCAAATTAGCTCCGATCGGGCAATGTGGATTCGGTTTTTCATGAAACCGAAAGAGTCGTTCTTGCTCTTTTTTCTCCACCGCACGATAGACTGCTAGTAAAGTGATTTCCTCTAATCCTTTTGTCAAATAGGCACCGCCAGTACCAGGATAAACACCGATGAAACCAGCTTGTTTTAATTGAGCAATCAGACGGCGGATGACGACAGGATTCGTATTCACACTTGCTGCAATAAATTCGGAAGTACAGAGAACTTCTTTGGCAATTGCAATGACTGAAAGGATATGTACTGCTACAGTAAACCGACTGCTTGTTCTCATGAGGATCACCTCCTCTTGTAACCATTATAGTTACATCATGTTATTTTGTCAATATTATTTATTAATAAATTTTATTTGTTATCGCGGATTGATAATCATCAAATTTTCTTTTAATCCCCCCTTTACTTTTATGACAACAAACATAAAAAAGCTGCAGCACTTTTAAAGTGAACTGCAGCTTTTTAGGATTTACCAAAAATCCATTACTATTCTTTTTTTATGGCACCTTCTAAAGTGTGCCAAGATAAGACAGCACATTTTACTCGCGCTGGCATATTCGAAATATTTTTTAAAGCAATCGCTTCATCAAGAACTTCTAAGGCGTCGTCATCAGTAATTTCCCGTTTAATCATGCCCAAAAAAGTCTGAATCAATTCTTGCGCTTTCTCGACAGTTTGTCCCTTAACAAGATCAATCATCATAGAGGTAGATGCTTGAGAGATAGCACAACCAACTCCCGTAAAAGCCGCGTCTTCAATCAAGCCATCGGACAGTTTCAATGACAGTTCTATTTCATCACCGCAGCTTGGATTTCGGCCTTTCAAGACCACTGTCGGTTGCTCAAGCGCTCTTTTATTCCGTCTTGATTGGTTATGTTCGGCAATAATCTCTGTATATACTTCACTTAGATCCATAGCCAAGAACCCCTCTCACACGGGATAAACTTAAAATCAACTGATCTACATCTTCTTTCGTATTATAAAAATAGAAGCTTGCCCGGCAAGTTGCATTAACCTGCAAAAATTGCATCAACGGATGAGCACAATGATGCCCTGCCCGAATGGCAACACCATCAGCATCAAGAATCGATGAAACGTCATGCGGGTGAACATCTTCGACGTTAAAAGAAATAACTCCTGATTTTAAAGCGGCATCTTTCGTACCATAAATCGTCAGGTAGGGCTCTTTCGCCATTTTTTCCAGAGCATAAGAAACAAGATCTTGCTCTACTTTATGAACCGTATCCATACCGACTTGATTTAAATACTCCACAGCTTTGGCCAATCCCAGGGCCCCGCCTACATTTTGCGTACCAGCCTCAAATTTAGCGGGAAGTTCGGCAAAAGTTGTTTCCTGTTCCTGTACATACTCAATCATATCACCACCGCAAAGGAAAGGCGGCATTTGATTCAACAGTTTTTCTTTACCATAAAGTACGCCGATTCCCATAGGAGACATCATTTTATGGCCTGAAAACACAAAGAAATCTACGTCTAGCGCCGTTACATCCACTTTCATATGGGGCGTACTCTGAGCTCCGTCTAAAATAGCAATAGCACCAACAGAATGGGCTTTTGCGATAATTTTCTCAACGGGATTCACAATCCCCAGTACATTAGAAATCTGAGTCACTGCTACAATTTTCGTTTTATCCGTAATTTTAGCAGCAAGCTCTTCATCGGTAATTAAGCCTTGGTCATTAATATACAAGTATTTCAAAACGGCGCCCTTCGCCCTAGCAACTTGCTGCCAAGGAACAAGATTGCTATGATGCTCAGCAATGGAAATGACAATTTCATCGCCAGGTTGAATAAAGGTCATACCGTAACTATAAGCAATCAGATTTAAAGACTCTGTAGCATTTTTCGTAAAAATAATTTCACAACTCTTACTTGCACCAATAAAATCTTTGACAATTTCACGAGAATTCTCATAGATTTCTGTAGCTTTTACACTTAAATCATAAGCGCCACGATGGGGATTGGCATTAAACGTTTCATAATACTCATCAACAGCTCGAATCACTGATAGAGGCTTTTGCGTCGTTGCGCCATTATCGAGATAAACTAGCCGCTTGCCATTCATAGGTTTGTTTAAAATAGGAAAATCTTGTACATAAGGATTACCCGACATGTGCTAAACGCCTCCTAATAAATTCGCCAATCGCTTCTTGAATCGCAGCAACAGGTATTTTATCAATAATTGGTTGAAATGAAGCTTCTATAATCAGTTTTTTCGCCTCGATTTCGCTAATCCCACGGCTCATCAGATAAAAAAGTTGTTCTTCATCCATTTGGCCGGTGCTAGCAGCATGCTGCCCTTCTACATCAGCTTCAGAACAAAGCATGAGCGGAATAGAACGGTTGCGCACTTTCGGACTGAGAAGCACTGTATATTCTTCTTCTTTCCCAACAGCTCCTCGTGAGCCTGTTACAAAATCAAGTGTACCTCTAAATATTTTTTGACTTTCGTCAAGCAAAGCACCGCGGCTGATAATTTCACCGTTTACTTGCTTACCAAGAAAGGTCATGACATAATTGATATCAATTTTCCGCGACTGATCGCCAAAATAAATAGAATACACTTTGCCTTCAGCCTCTTTACCATTAAGACTCGTCTTATGGTTCGTCACCGAACACTTCGAACCGAGCTCCACTAACGTAAAGTCAACGCGAGCTCCCGCTTCTACAACCGAACCAGTACCATCAAACTGCAAGGACTGATCGTTAAGAAGCTGTACTTTGATAATATGGATTTTGGCGCCTTTTTTAGCGTAAACTTTTGTCAAGCCACTGTGAAAAGCAGCGCTTTCACCTGTATAGCAAAGGATGATCGTCGCTTCACTATCCTCTTCTGCGACAACGACTTGCTGATCTATTACGGTTGGATTTTCTGGATCAAACTCATAATGAAATACAATCGGTTCAGTTACTTTTGCGTCTTTAGCTATCGTCACTAAATGACCGCTGTTTTCATTTAAAGCTACAAACTGTTCCATAGGTTCACTAACGCCTGCAGCTATTTTACCTGCTAACGCAGCGTAATCTTGGCGTGTCTTGTGATCTTCCGTCACAACAACACCGTCAGGTATTTTGGTTTTTAAAACCGATTTATGATAAGGCATTATAGTCGGAATGGTTTCTTCTAAATTCACTTCATTCACGCCCAGCCATCGCCATGTCTTTACAGGAATCGGGTTCATTTTTTTCATCAATTCTTGCATGCGAGCGCCTCCTAACCAATCGTTCCTTCCAACTCTAAATTAATCAAATTATTCATTTCCACGGCATATTCTAAGGGTAGTTCCTTGGCGATCGGTTCGGCAAAGCCCCGAACAATCATCGCTTTGGCTTCCTTTTCACTAATGCCGCGACTCATAAGGTAAAAAATTGCTTCATCACTAATTCTGCCGATTTTCGCTTCATGACCAATATCGACTTCATCATTTAAAATATCCATGGTCGGTAAAGTATCAGACCGTGACTCGGAATCGAGCATAAGGGATTCACAGTTTACCGACGACTTACAGTGATGGGCATTAGAACCGACTTTAATTGCACCACGATAAACGGCTACGCCGCCGCCCTTGGAAATAGAACGAGAGCTAATATTAGAAGATGTATAAGGAGCAGCATGAACAATCTTAGCCCCTGTATCAAGGGTCTGGCCAGCCGACGCAAAAGTAATGCCGCTAAAATCAGCCTTCGCTCCTTCTCCTTTTAAAATACTCATAGGATAGAGCATCGAAATTTTCGAACCAAACGATCCTGATACCCATTCTATGGAACCATTTTTCTCGACAACAGCCCGTTTTGTATTCAAATTGAGCATATTTCTCGACCAATTTTCAATTGTCGAGTAGCGTAGCGTTGCATCTTCTTTTACATAAAGTTCTACACAACCGGCGTGAAGATTTGTTACATTATACTTCGGCGCAGAACACCCTTCGATAAAATGAAGCTTCGCTCCTTTATCAACAATAATCAAGGTATGTTCAAATTGACCTGAACCCGGTGAGTTGAGACGGAAATACGATTGAAGCGGAATATCTACTGTCACGCCTGGCGGCACGTAGACAAAAGAGCCGCCAGACCAAACAGCTCCATGTAGAGCAACAAACTTATGGTCGCTTGGCGGAACCAGCTTCATAAAATATTCCTTAACCATCGGCTCATATTCTTTCACCGCTGTTTCCATATCCGTATAAACAACGCCCTGTTTAACAAGATCTTCGCGAACACTATGATAGACAACCTCAGAATCATACTGAGCGCCAACACCGGCTAAGGATTCTTTTTCGGCTTGAGGAATCCCTAAGCGTTCAAAAGTATTTTTGATGTCGTCGGGAACTTCTTGCCAATTTCCTTTCATCT
>URQW01000087.1 GCA_900550105.1 uncultured Pelosinus sp. | reverse complement strand
GATGGGGTTTCGTCCTGATAAGATTATGATTCAGCAGAGTTCCTATCAAGTGGTTCTTGCCCTCGTTCCCGGCCCTTTGGCTCCTGACGGTTCTTATCAATTGTTGCTTCACCCTGCCGTAATGGCAGAGTTGTAATGAAGAAGGAGGCGGGCCTATGTTTACAAAGTGGCCAATGATGAAATTTTACGTAAAAGTAAAAATAACGGCGATTCTTCTTTCCCTAGGTGCTAAAAGAACCAATTCACTATACTATGTAGGCAGTACCGAAGTGCTGCCACCGCCGCTATCGAATGCGGAAGAGATGTTTTTAATGGCTAAATTGCAAAAAGGGGACGGGGCTGTTAAAAGTGTATTTATTGAACATAATCTACGGCTTGTAGTCTATATCGCCAGAAAGTTTGAAAATACTGGCGTGGGAATTGAAGATTTAGTGAGCATTGGTACCATCGGTTTAATTAAGGCAGTAAATACCTTTGACCCGATTAAACGGATTAAGCTCGCAACCTACGCGTCGCGTTGCATAGAAAACGAAATTTTAATGTATTTACGGCGGAATTCGAAGATTCGCTCTGAAGTGTCCTTTGATGAGCCCTTAAATATTGATTGGGATGGCAATGAGTTATTGCTTTCCGACGTATTAGGAACAGATAATGAGATCATTTATAAATCCGTTGAAGAAGAAGTCGATAAAACCCTGTTATACACAGCGATGAATCGGCTTACTGGGCGCGAGAGGAAAATCATGGAGCTTCGATTTGGTTTATTAAATGACGGCAAAGAAAAAACTCAGAAGGAAGTAGCCGATCTTCTGGGAATATCACAATCTTATATTTCTCGCTTGGAGAAACGGATTATTCAAAAAATGAAAAAGCACATGAAACAATTAGAGTAGGGGGGACCGTCATGGCTAGTGTGTTTTTAAACCCGGGGCATGCGCCAGCAGGCGATCCTGATCCTGGCGCGGTAAATGAGAGGTTCAACCTGCGGGAATGTGATATTGTTTTAGCAGTTGCTAAGCAGACAGCTGCTTATTTAGAAGCCGTAGGCTATGCGACAAGGGTTTTTCAGCATGAATCAGGGGATACAATCGTCAAAGAAGCCAATGATGGTGAGTATGATGTGTTTGTAGCCATTCATTGTAACAGCTCTGAGGATCATTCAAGCTGCGGCACAGAATCGTGGTACTATCAGGGATCGACGGCAGGGGCGCAACTAGCGATGCGCAGCCAGAGTCAAATCGTCAATTCTCTGCCAGTAGCTGATCGGGGCATTAAAGCCATTTCTGGCGACAATGATCGCTCGGTGTTAGCTTATACAACCATGCCTGCCTGTCTGATTGAACTGGCTTTTTTATCTCATGAGGCGGATGCCAAACTGCTTGGTGCCAGCGATGGTCAAGATCAGTTTTCTCGGGCGATTGCCAGAGCGATTAGCGATTACTTTGTATTTTCAAAAAAGTGATCTATGCTCCCGCCTCCCTCAGTTAATTGGCAGGTCTTGAATCTGTTTAGCATTGTATTCGAAAAGTCATTTCTGGCCGACGTATAAGCGACTAGAAATGACTTTTTGCTATTTTAGCGAGAGTTTTATGTCCACTGTGGATGTAAGACTCTCTTTTTTTGTATAAAAAAACGGCAGTTCGTTCATACTGATAAGAGTAAACATATTGAATAAATGGAAAAAAAAGGTGGTGGTAAGCTTGATTAATAAAGTGGAAATTTGCGGTGTGAATACAGCGAAGCTCCCGGTGATTTCAGCAAGTAAAATGCGAAATATGTTTGAACGCCTTCAATCTGGTGAGCTTCCTTTGCGAGAAGAATTGATCCATGGCAATTTACGGCTGGTCTTGAGTGTGATTCAGCGTTTTAATAATCGCGGTGAATATGTCGACGATTTATTTCAAGTTGGCTGTATCGGCTTGATTAAAGCAATTGATAATTTTGATCTTAGTCAAAATGTAAAGTTTTCGACTTATGCAGTTCCGATGATCATTGGTGAAATTCGCCGCTATTTGCGCGATAATAATCCAATTCGAGTCAGTCGCTCTATGCGTGATGTTGCGTACAAGGCATTGCAAGTAAGAGACTCGCTTGTGGCCAAGTTTGCCAGAGAACCGTCCATTCATGAAATTGCGGCAGAGTTACAGGTGCCTCGCGAAGAAATTATCTTTGCCCTTGATGCGATTCAAGAGCCTATTTCTCTGTTTGAACCGATTTATCATGACGGCGGCGATCCGATTTATGTTATGGACCAAATTAGTGATGACAAGCATATTGATATGAGTTGGCTAGAAAGTGTGGCGATCAAAGAAGCGTTGCGAAAATTAAATGATCGGGAAAAACACATACTGACTTTGCGTTTTTTTGAAGGGAAAACCCAAATGGAGGTCGCTGATGAAATCGGTATTTCACAGGCGCAAGTATCACGTCTGGAAAAAGCAGCGTTAACTCATATGCGTAAGCATGTTTAAAGCGGAAAAAGGGAGAGAGAAAATTTGCTAAAACGACTATTATTAGGCTGCCTAATCGTCTTTATTCTTGGCGGCTGGATCTTTTTTTTACAAGCGCAGTCCAAGGAAACGACAGCATCCGTCTTCGCTGATAAAGTGGTTCGCCTGCATATTTTGGCTAATAGTAATTCACAGGAAGATCAGGCGATCAAATATAAGGTGCGTAATGCCGTGGTAACTTACTTAACGGAAAAGTTAGCGACTGCCGTAACAAAGGCCGACGCTGAACGGATTATAGCCCAAAATGAGCCAGAGATACTAGCTGTAGCCAATCAGGTTTTGCAAGAGGAGTCGGTGGATTATAGCGCTTCCTTGCAGCAAGGCAACTTTGCCTTCCCGGCTCGTACCTATGGAACGTTGCTGTTTCCGGCAGGCGATTACGATGCTGTGCGAATTTTACTAGGCAGCGGCCAAGGTCAAAACTGGTGGTGTGTACTTTTCCCGCCGCTCTGTTTAATTGATGGCTTAGCAACACCGCCGTCGCCGCAGACTCCAGAGGTTTCGACGCAGCAAACCGGCCAGGAGCAACCAGTCATTTACTTTAAAAGCCGCTTTGCTGAGTTATTGACAGGACATTAACAGATCGTTAAATTAGCTCGTTGTTTACAAAATTAAATTTTTGTCACGTTCCTACCTTGTCCTTCATATACTGTAGTGAAAAGTGAAGTGGAGGGGGAAATCGTGATCAAGAGTTCGGATCTAAAAGTTAAAGATGTAATTAATATATCGGATGGCAGACGGTTGGGGACGATCAGCGATATTGAAATTGATGTGGATAAGGGGGAACTAACGGCCCTTATCGTGCCAGGCGCTGGCGGTCTCTTTGGTATATTCAGCCGTGGCGACGATATGGTGATTCCTTGGCATAAGATTCATAAAATTGGCCTTGATGTAATTCTAGTAGAAATGACAGCTGGTTCCGATTATAAGAAATTGAATAGCAATGAAAAACTCTAACCAGATAGTAACGGTTAGAGTTTTTTTATTACGAATAAGTACGTATGTTCGATTCGAAGAAGGGTATTGCTTTATAAAATAGAAATAAATGAGTGGAGATACATTTCAAGGAGGTTTTTTTGTGAGTAGTAGAATTGCCAAAACACCGGAAGCACCGTATTATGCAGTAATTTTTACCTCTGTTATGAGCGATCAAGATTTAGATTCCTATAATCGGATCGGTGATGAATTAATCAAGGCAGTAGAAGGACAGCCTGGATTCCTTGGAATTGAAAGTGTAAGAGATGCCAGTGGTGTTGGTATTACTGTCTCTTATTGGGATTCACTAGAAGCTATTGAACAGTGGAAAAATGATCAGAAGCATTTAGTAGCGCAAAAAAAGGGAAGTGAAGTGTGGTATAAAAATTTTGCTACAAGAATTTGCAAGGTAGAAAGAAACGGACTATTTAAATAAAGTAATTATTTTAAGATGAGGTGATTTTTATGAAACCAGCTCTTTTAGTTGTGGACGTTCAAAACCAATTCTTTGAAATTAGTCCAGAAACTAAAGCTTCATTAAATAAAGCGGTTCACTTTATTAATGAAGCACTTGTATTTTTTAGAGAAAAGAAGCTACCCATTATTGTTATACAGCATATTGATGAGACAAACGGTTTAGTTCCCGGTACACCGGGATTTGAACTACCAGAATCGCTCAATATTTTGCCGACTGATCAGCGTATTCATAAAACCTATGGTAATGCTTTTAATAAAACTGAACTGGAGACGGTACTTCATGAGCTAGGCGTTGATACCGTTATCATTAGTGGTTTTTGTGCTGAATATTGCATCCTGTCTACGTATCGTGGCGCTTTGGACAGAGATTTTACACCGGCTCTATTGCGTTGGACTCTTGCCAGTGTAAATACGGCCAATATTCCTTTTATCGAAAGTATTAACGATACAATTTCGCTCAAACTCTTAAAAAAAGCATTAGACTAGGGTGGAGCGAAACGTGTTTAGTGAAATATAATCTTCAAGGTGAATTGATTTTCGATAAATATCAGATGCTTTATAATGGAATAGAACTTTATTGGGAATACAGCCTTGTTTTGCGGCTGTATTTTCTTTTTCTTAAAAAACGCTTAACTATTTATCTTTTTTTATTACAATTTAGCAAGATTTAGGCGGTTTATGTAGAATATACTTATATGGACTAAAGTACTAGTGTTTAACAACAACGGGTCATTTAATCAGACGTATCTAATTCCAATAGTTGAGAAATTGAGGGATAGACTATGACTTTTAACCGTGGTTTAAAAGCAGAAAATATACTTAGCAATCGACGAGCCAGCTTTTCATCAACTCAATCAGTTGGTTTAGTTCGCAAAAATTTATGCTATAGCCATAGAAATATAACTCATATTTTATAACTCAGCCTATTGAATAGGGCGAGCTATTAGAATGTGAGTTTTTTTATTTTGTTTTTGCAAAAATGAAAACGAATCTAAAAAATATCTCGGTTTTTAATACGGGTCAGGGAAGTGAATTTAGAAACTATCAAATTAATGATTTTTTTGAAAGACTTCTCGATTCGTCGATCTCTTAGTGCTAAGGGATGTCCTTATGATAAGGTTGTAGAGGAAACGCAATTTAAGATCATAAAAACGGAATTTGTTCGTTCCGGAAGCTTTGGGAATCTTGAACATTTAGAATCTGAACTTATGGCGTATGTTTATTGGTTTAATAATAAACAACTTCATGGAAGTTAAGGATATAAAAGGCCAGTAGAATTTAGGCAATCACTCCTCTGGAAAAATATTCAGCAAAGTGTTGCCAATCCATGGCTCTAATAATAGGGTATTATCATTTGTAGCTTTATTAAGGAAAAACGTTTTTAAAGATTAGGAGGTATTTATTTGGATACAATGATAAGAGCTATCTTTGAAAAAATTGGAATACTTTATATAGCTTTAGTAATCTTTATAACATCAGTAGCATTACTCTTTTTGCCAGCCAAATTACAAGAGCAATTAGCATTACAGAATATTAAGGCTGATTATGGGAAATTTATTGGCCCTATTTTTATATTGGCGGGTACTTACCTGATCGTAGCACTTATAGCTAAGATATTTTCATTAGTGAATAGATGGAGATACAATCGCAAATTAAAGAACTTAATTATTGAGAAATTAGAAGCTCTTACGAATGATGATATGTTAATTTTAGGCGAATTTTATGATGCGAATACACAAATTTTTAGAGAAACTGCGACCTTAAATTATTATGATAGAAGAGTAAAATTATTAGAATCATATGGACTTATTTATAGACTAACCTCTTCAGGGATTGGGACTATGACATCGGCCAATGAAATGTCTTGCCCGATGCCGTATAAACTGCATCATATGGCATGGAAAAAGTTAAATAAATCTACATGGAATGAAACAAACATATAAACGCTAATTAAGAAATATAGTCAAACAGTCTGTAGTTTATGGAGCGTTAACGAATATATAATGTTTTGGAGCCAAAATTAATAAAGTATAATTTAATTTGAGGTGCTAAATATGCAGAAAGTAGCAGCCGTTAAAGTCGATAGTTATGATTACAATTATGACGACGTAGAAAAAAGGGCGTTCAAGAATTCCTTTCTTTATTGGATGGATTAGACAATTTTATAAATCCTGGAGATCGAATATCATTAAAGACGGACATGGTCTAAGGCATCAATCAGAACCACCCGTTTAACGGGTGGTATGTACTGAAGACTGTGAGACTATCCCAAATTCTGTGTAAACCTCTAAGCTGGTGTAAAATAGAGACATCAACTTGGAGGTTTTTATTATGGCACGAAAAAAAAATTGCGCCAGAACGCAGAGAGCAACGAAAAAAATTGCTAGAGCTATTACAAGACGCTGGAATTAATGATGTCGCTGGAGTGCAAGAATCGTTCAAAGAAATGGTCAGCACGGTTCTAGAAAGCGGACTAGAAGGCGAACTTGATGAGGAATTAGGCTATAGCAAATATGATTATCGGAATAAAGAAAACGATAATAGTCGGAACGGCTATAGCGAAAAGACGGTAAAGACCAGCTTAGGAGAAATAGAAATCGCTGTTCCGAGGGATCGCAAAGGTGAGTTTGAGCCTAAACTTATCAAAAAAATCAAACGATCCTGGGAGGTGACATCGAAGAGAAAATCTTATCTATGTATGCCAAGGGCATGACCACAAGCGATATTGAGAGCCATATTAGAGATATTTATGGCATAGAAGTATCTGACAGCACAATCAGTCGGGTAACCGATAAAATCCTCCCGATCGTAAAGGAATGGCAAATGCGGCCACTGGAGAGCATCTATGCAGTTGTATTTATGGACGCAATCCATTTTCATGTGCGCAGCGAAGGTCAAATTATTAAAAAGGCTGTTTATATTGCTATCGGTGTTCAAATGGACGGCGTTCGTGATGTGCTAGGCATGTGGGTAGGTGAAAATGAAAGCGCTAAATTCTGGCTCGGACTTTTAAATGGTCTAAAGAATCGTGGAATTGAAGATATTTTAATTACTTGCGTTGATGGTCTTATGGGTTTTTCTAATGCGATCGAAGCTATTTTTCCAAAAGCCGAAATTCAGCAGTGCATCATTCATCAGATTCGTAACTCAGCGAAATATGTTTCGTATAAAGATATTAAATTGTTAATGGGTGATCTAAAGCTGGTTTATGCTGCTATTGATGAACAAACTGCACTATATCAACTTGATGCATTTGATGAAAAATGGAGTGGTAAATCCCCTAAAATTGCGCTGTCCTGGCGAGCGAATTGGGTTCATTTATCTACTTATTTTAAATATCCACAAGAAGTAAGGACGCTAATTTATACCACAAATGCAATAGAAAACTTTAATCGTCAGTTGCGTAAGGTTACGAAGTCTAAATCAGTTTTCCCCACGGATGACAGCTTGCTAAAAATGCTGTATTTAGCAATGATAGATATTACGAAAAAATGGACAGACCGCCGCAGAGACTGGGGGCAAATTCATTCTAAACTAGAAATATTTTTTGCTGATAGACTTGAATAACTTGACAGTGAGGAACTTTTTCGTATAATGCAAACAAGGGGCAACCAGACTAGATGACTGTTTTGCCCTATAAAAATATATGCTCTTTTTATACCAATTGACGTTTACACAAAATTTGGGACGGTCTCGTTTTTCTAAATATATATTAGTTTTAAGACCTTATTATTTAGAATTTTCTTATAGAAGATCAAAGATATTGAAAATCTTTCACACACCATCTAAATAAATTCGCTGTTAATTTTTACGATACTTATTTTGGATGATTTTACCTGCCTTATAATAAAAGAACAATTGATTAGATTCATTTTTATTTTTTTCTTGATACCACTCTTTGGCAGCTTTTAATGCAATAATACTAGTACTACCCGCTACGGTTGTGCAAATATCAACTAAATTACTCATTGGTGAAATAAAAGCCCCTAGAGAGGCACTTAATACAGTTGCTCCAGTAGTATAAGGAGCTGAATCTATAGTTTTTCCAAAAAGTTTTTTTAAATATGTATTAGAATTACAGGCGTCTTCAATATCTAAAACAATTGGTTGTATTTCACTATAATATGTTTTCTCACAATCATATTCAAATTCTTTATCCCAGGGTTGGCTTTTTATTGCACTTGAAATTTTAATCATAGTGGCTCTAAATCTAATTAACTGTTTTGAAAGCTCCTTTTTTATATCAATTGCCTCATCAAGTGTGGCATATTCAAAACAAGGTAAACGTTGCATTAAATTTGAAAACAAATTGATATGGCGTGCTTTAGCAATGGCTGTCTCAGGTGCACTAAAGACTCCTTTTTGCATGATCGAACTTAAAGCCGAACCTGTTTCAGTATCTACCAGTAGATACGCGTTGTTTTTTAGCTCGTTACTAATATAGTCTACATATTCATAAAGTGCTTTTTCTAATTCTAACTTTGCTGGGGCAGAGCTGTAAAAATTAATTTCAAGTAACGACTTTTTTAGAAGCGGAATAAGTTGACTATATCCTTCATTCTCAGCAGTTTTGAGTATACTTTTACTAATCACATTTAATACTTTTTGAAAATGAAACTTTAACATTGTTTCTTCTTTTGTTAAATGACCACGTTTTTTAGACAAGTATTGGTAAAATTTTTTGCATTCTTTCAAAACTAATGTATTTTCTGAAGTTCCTTCGATGAATTCTTCCAAAAATTCAATTTGTTGGATCTCATTTAATTTTAGAACAGGCATAAAAAATGCTGTTTTAATACTACATAGATTAACCTTATCTGCATAAATTAAAGCCGTTTTTAAAAGATCAAGTTCGTTTCTTATTGATAATGTTCCGTCAAGTGGACTAACACCAACTGTAATTTGAAATTTACTGTTATTTACCATAATAGCTCCTTAATATATTAAAATTTAGTGATATGTAAGATAGAAAATAACTATTAGCGATTTTGTTTTTTCGAGCAATTTTCTTACTCAAGAAAATACGACGATATATATTTTTTTCCTGCCAACAAAAAAACACCGAAGAAGTTAAATACTCACCAGATTAAAATGGTATTTAACTTCTTCAGTAGTTTTGATGAATTTGAACTTTATAATATGCTTCAACTGTTCGTAAGTGTCCAAGCAAACACTTATAATTATAAAAAGCTCATGACAATTGAAGATGAAGCTAATTTGGTAATATAAGCAGTTACTAACTACTAAAGAAAAAGAACTAAAAAATCCTAAAATTAATATCGAACTTCAACTACGATTAGCAAAGAATACTTAATCCGATTAGAGGTGGCTTGATGAATAAAGTAGCAGCCATAGATATGATTATAATTAAGCTGGCGTAGAAAAGAGCATTCAAGAAGCGTAAACCTTATTGGGCGTTTTAGATAGATTTATAAGCCCTGGCGACAGCGTATTATTAAAGATAAATATGGTTGAAGGGGTGGACAAAGGTACTTCAGTAACTACCCATCCGTAAGTAGTCAATGCAGTGCTATTTTGTATACTTAGTACAATTGCATTTTGATATAGATGTTCAGGTGATGCGATGATATGTGCTCTTCCAAGGGGGAAATATATCATTTAGACATTTACCGTACTAAGTATTTTCTACGGCACTACCACAATACAATCAACCCGATCAGCGATGTAATGATTGTAATGGGAAGTCCTACTTTAAGGTAGTCCCAAAAGCTAATATGAATGTTTTGTCGTTTGGCGATTTCCACGACAATCAAGTTAGCAATTGAGCCAGTAATCGTTAAATTCCCGGCGAATGTGGAGAAGATAGCGAGCATCTTCCACCATAACACTGTATTGTCAGGTGGTAAGAAGAATTTTAAGAGCAGTACGGCAGGTACGTTACTTACAATATTAGATAAAATGATCGTGATTATGGCAAATATCCCCTTGTTGCCAAAGTCAATAAAGCTTGTGGTAGACTCAACTAATACGGTCATTAAGCCGCTGTGTTCTAAAGCGCCGACCATAACGAATAAGCCGGAGAAGATGACCAGCAGGTTAAAGTCAATGCTAGCATAAATTTTATTAGGATTTACGCGACGCGTCATCAGCAGCAAAGCTGCGCCTAGGCTTGAGGTGACAGCTAAATCTTTTCCGGCAATATAACCGATTAAGACAAGGGCTAGTACGATCAAACTTTTTATGATGAGATACTTATGATAGTATTCTTGACTGTCATTTTTCGTTTCGAGTTTTCCTTGAAGCTGCTGCCGAAAGGAATAGGCGATGATGAAATAACTTACGAATAAACCGACCAAGGCGATCGGAAAGGCTGTAAGAAAGTAAGACATAAAGCTGATTCCAGATAAGCTGGAAATGAGGATGTTTTGAGGATTACCTAAAAAGGTTGCCGCACTGCCGATATTAGAGGCTATGGCCAGGCCCAGCAGCTGCGGTAAAGGATCGCAATCTGTCTTTTGGCAGATCATGAGTACGATTGGGGTAAATAGCAGGCAAATAATATCATTAATGCAAAGCGCCGATAATATGCCGTTGATAAAGATGACAGCAAAGAGTAGTTGCTTCTTTGTTGTAACATTTTTTAAAACATAATTGCCGATGAGTTCGAAAAATCCAGCCACTTTCAGATTCGCTAAAACGATCATCATAAAAAATAAAATGACGATAGTTCTAAAATCAATGGATTGGATGGCCTGTTCAAAGGTGAGGGCGCCAAAGTCTACCATGAGAGCTGCCGCGATTAAGGCTGCTCCGGCGCGGTCTACCCGGAAAATAGGGCTTCGGCCCAAAGAAAAAATGACGAGTACAAATATCGTTAATAGTCC
>URQW01000086.1 GCA_900550105.1 uncultured Pelosinus sp. | reverse complement strand
TTCTGTTTTCGTGTCGCTCAGCGGCGACTTGTATATAATAGCACAGCAGATTCACTTATGTCAACACTTTTATTCTTCTTTAATTTCATATTTTTATCATCTAAATTGCAATGATAAATGCAACACTTAGTGAGAGACTTGGCAATGAATGAAATGATAAGTCCTTTAGTCTACTTACCATTACTTCCCTCGCCAGCAGAGTTTCCTGAGCTAGAAGAACCAAGCAGTCCTGCTTCACTCAACATCGGCAGAGGAATTTGTACATATGTTCCAGGCACATCGCCAACCACTACATACTCGGCAATCGGAACTTGTGTATTCACACTCACGCTTTTACTTACAAGCGGTACTACAATCCGGACCTGTGTTGTAGTCATCAAATAAACCATATGACGTGTTTGATTAATACCGGCTTGTTCAAATTTATCAACAACCTGAACCTGAACCGTTCCCATGGGAATAACAATAACTGTAATCTTTGGTCCCATACTAGCCAAAAGCTGGCTGCCTAAAACCTGTCCGATCGGGATAGATATTTTCTCCTCAGTAATTTTTTGCAAAGCATCTTGCACTTTAATCGTTGTATCAGCAGCCAAACGGTTAAACTCAATCGTATTCGGTTGAATCAACGCAACTCGTCCTTTATTGTCTAAATGAACCTGCACCAAATTTTGCGGATCAATATTCAAACTCGTTCGGTCATTAATAACGCCATTAATCACCTGCGTTGCAATCATGGTTGCTTTTGCTTCGGCAATGGCTAACAAAGTTGGTTTTAAGTGCACCTCGATGAGTCCCACAGTAGCGCCTGACAATATCAATAAAATAAAGATAACCGCTGGAATAGAAGAAATCCGCTTGCGTCTGGCAAGAGAAAACCGCATTCTTTCTTCCTCCTATTTTTTCTCCCGTTTTCATCCAAAAACCTTTTGCTACTATATATATGGAAATTTACAATAAAGGTGTTCTTTTTTATAAACAAAAACTGTCAGATTGTTTTTATAGAAATAGGTCATGCTATCTTTAGAAAGAAAAATTGGTTTTATACTTGGTAAAGGAGGTTAAGCTATGAACGATACAACAGATAAATCAGAAAATACTCCCCAAACAACACAAAGCCTAACAAAAACGAATCAAGAAAAGTTAGTTTCTGCTTATACCAACACGCTAAACAACGCCACTGGGCCTCACCATAACAAAGAACAGCAACAAAGTTCCCAGCTTACAACTTTATCACAAGCCTCGAAGTCCAATGAAAATATCTATCTATCGCGAAGCGAACTAATTACTGCCGCCGAATCGCAAATGGCGCCTGTTGTGCCGGAAGCTTCTCTCAGTAAGGAACAAATAAGAAATTACGGACCGCCTCCCTCTTGATAGAACAAGCGATTCATTTTGTCCCTTTAGACGAAGCAGCTAAACACTGCTTCTTTTTTTGCCGTTTTTCGGAAAGAGGAAATTCCCTTCTATTTATGTCTCCCTGCTATTTTTTATGATATAATATCTTACAGATTGGCAAATTAGGAGGAAACACATGAGTACTGGCCAAAACGGCGGTTCCCGTTCGGATACACGCCGAAAGAAAAACTATAAACCAAAATATTTCATTATTGGCATTATTGTCTTCGTTGTTATGCTGGCAGGCGCCGGTCTCGGCTTTCTTACAGCAAGCATTAATTCTATGCCTGATCTCAAACATGAGATGCGCCCACCAGCCTCGTCACAAATCTTTGATGTCCACGGTAAATTAATTGCAACAACTCGTTCCGTAGAAAACCGAATTCCCGTACCTTTAAGCAAAATTCCGAAGGATTTGCAAAACTCCTTCATTGCCGCAGAAGATGCCCGTTTTTATAACCATATCGGCATTGATCCGCGCGGAATTTTACGAGCAGTTTGGGCCAATTTAACCAATCATGCCGTTGCAGAAGGCGGCAGCACAATTACCCAGCAGCTCGCCAAAAATGCCTTGCTCACGCAGGAGCAGACTTTAAAACGAAAAATTCAAGAAGCTGTTTTGGCTCTACAAATCGAACGCCAATACACCAAATCGGAAATTCTTGAACTGTATTTAAATCAGATTTATTTTGGCCAAGGCGCCTATGGCGTCCAAGCAGCTGCTCAGGTCTATTTCGGCAAAAATGTCGATGAACTAAACATGGCTGAATGTGCCATGCTTGCTGGCATACCGAAAAGTCCAAACTATTATTCTCCCGCTACAAATTTGAAAGCAGCGAAAGAAAGACAAAATACGGTACTGGATCAGCTTATAAAGTATGAATATATTGATTCAGCTACAGCTAACAAGGCTCGTCAAACAGAAATAAAAATTGTTACTAAAAAACAAGATGACGTGGATGATTTAGCTCCCTATTTTGTCGATTATGTTATTCAACAGCTTATTGATAAATACGGTGCTGATGCGGTCTATAAAGACGGTTTGAAAATTTATACGACTCTGGATTTATCGATGCAAAAAGCGGCAGAGCAGGCCATGACAAAACTGCCAACGTATCGAACTGATAGTTCCGGCATCAAACAGCCGCAAGGCGCTCTTGTAGCCCTTGAACCACAAACTGGCTATATTAAAGCTATGGTTGGCGGCAGAGGCAACGATCAATTCAATCGTGCTGTTTTGGCCGAGCGCCAACCAGGTTCTGCTTTTAAACCTTTTGTGTATGTAGCAGCCATCGAAAATGGCATGACAGCTGGTTCAACCATCGAAGATAAGGCCGTAACCTATGGCAACTGGTCACCACAAAATTATGATCGACGTTTTCATGGCACAGTAACGCTTCGTGCTGCCCTTGCTCACTCTCTCAATGTACCGACTGTAAAACTTGCCAATCAAGTCGGTGTAGAAAAACCGCTCTATTACGCTCAACAGTTAGGAATTTCAACACTCGTTTTAAATGGTTCTGTAAATGATCAAAATCTGGCCATGGCTCTCGGCGGTTTAACTCGTGGAGTTAAACCGATAGAAATTGCTAGCGCCTACGGTGTATTTGCCAATCATGGCATTCACGCTGAGCCCATTGCTATTATGAAAATCGTTGATCGTAATGGGAAAGTCATTGAAGAAAACATTCCAAAAGAAAAAGTAGTCCTTAACGAAAAAAGCGCTTACATTATCACCGATATATTAAAAACAGCAATCACTAGCGGTACTGGCGCTGGCGCTAACATTGGTCGACCAGCAGCAGGTAAAACCGGTACCACCAGCGACTATAAAGATGCTTGGTTTGTTGGTTACACCCCTGATCTTGTTGCTGCTGTATGGATGGGAATGGATAACGACGGCACCTTATCAGGAATTACGGGCGGCGATTTGCCAGCAACAATCTGGCGTGCTTTTATGACAACAGCCGCGGCCAGCTATCCTTCCCGTGATTTCCCAAGACCGAGCGGCGTCAGTGACGGACAGTTAGCCGCTGACAGCTCCTTACGCGAAGAAAGCACAGATCCAAATCAACAAAAGCAACCGGAAAAACCGGGACAAACCACGCCGGGAAAAGATCCTAACGGCTCGCCTAATGCTAATGCGGAAGGAAAATCTTCTTCTAGCACCAATGGAAAATCCGAAAAAGTTCCTGCACCTAATCTGCCGCCACCGCCTGCAAGGCCGGAAGCGCCGAAAAAAGAATAAAAGAAAACACGCGTTTTTACGCGTGTTTTTTTTCTGTTTTGCATATACATTATAAAGTAACCGACGTATCATCCTCGAAGAAGAAGAACAATAAAAGGATAATCAGGATAATCCAAATTCCATTACCGCCACAGCCAAACCCTCTTGCCATAATTTTATCCTCCTTTCCCTGCAATCCTAAAAAAGCTATCCGTTGTATAACAGGCATTTTCACTATATCTTATGATCGCTAAAAATAAAGAGTGCCTACCAAGCAATAACCAAAAAGATTATTCAAATAATTTACGAATATTCCGTGGTGCCTCAGCAGCCGACTGCAGTGATCGCATCGTAGAACCAAGAACATCAGTAGCGGTTTTTACTTTCTCGATGGTCGTACTCACATCGGCAATCTGCCGATCAATTCGCATCTGATCCGTATTGGCAAAGGTCATAAGCAACATAAATGCTTGATAGGAAAAATCAGGCTTACGCACGACTTCACGCAGCAACTTAAAGGGAGCCAGTCCTTTACGCTTTGGCTTAACTACTGGCTCCGGCTCATAAACTGCGTCCTTCGTCTCTGAAACTAGAGCAGGCAAAAGATTTGCTGTGTCTTCACGGGAAAACTTTTTCTGCCTCCGCCGTCGTATTTTCATCTGAATCCGCCACCTTGCAGTTTCTTTGTTAATCCAATATATGCTGAACTTATTTGAGTGTTCAAAAAAGCTATTTTTTCCACACATAAAAAACATCTTTTGCATAGATTATTTTCATACATAGATATCCATAAGTTTCATTTTCAGAGGAGGAAATCATATGTTTGAGCAGTTCGGTAACCTCATGGAAATGGTGAAAAAGTTACAGCAAAACGTAAATGAAGTGCAAGAAAAGCTGAAAGAAGAGCGAATCGTTGTAACAAGCGGCGACGCCCTTACCGTAACGATGAACGGCCAGCAAGATCTCGTAACCATAGAGTTAAACCCCAAATACTTAAGCCCGGAAAATGCACCGTTATTGCAAGATCTGCTTGTCGCTACCATCAATAATGCTGTGGAAAAATCAAGAGAAATCAGTCAATCTGCTGTAGGTCAACTTTCTTCCGATTTAAATATTCCTAAAATCCCCGGACTCTTTTAAAAGAGGTGTTTATCATGCCGACAGGAATCCCCTTTTTCTTGCCGCTCATTGAAAAAATCCTTGATATTGCCGCTGCCGATCCAAAAGACTCGTCCCCCTTAGTAGAACTATTAGCCCTTTCCTGCTTACTTTGTATTATATTGGGCCGCACAGCAAAAAGCGAAAGACTGTCGGCAAAAGAAGAACCGCTCTTAGATCCAGGGGGAAGTACAGCAGCGCCGCTACAAAAAACATTAACTGACTTACTGAAAACAGTGTCTGCATCAGGCGGTTCCCCTGCTTCTAACACAAGCGGCGTCGCCGGACTAGGTAATAACCCTGATCTACTTGGCACACTTTTGCCGCTACTCAGTAATCCACAACTGAAAGCTAAAATGACGCCTACGAATATGGCTGCTATTTTTGGTCTCTTAAATAGTCTCGGCGGCAGTGAAGACCGACCAAAAAAAGAAGAAAAGCCCGCCAAAAAAGAAGCCCCCGATAATCCATCTGACTCTGCTGCCTCTACCACTGAACAATAAAAAACCAGAGTGGAAAATTTCCGCTCTGGTTTTTTATTGAACAATTCTTTTATTGTTACGACATCAGCCACCGCTTTATTTCAGTTTAACAGCAGTAGCCCCATCGCCGCCTTCATTAAGTTCAGCCACATCGATTTTCTTTACCGATGGATGCTGCTTCAAATATTCTCTTAAGCCTTTACGCAGAGCCCCTGTTCCTTTGCCATGAATGACAAGAACTTCACCAAGTCCAGCCATAATAGCATCATCAATAAATTTATCAATGACCTCTTGCGCTTCTTCCACCGTAGTACCGCGCACATCAATTTGCCGTGCTGCTGCTTGTACAGCAAGACTTACCTTCGGCGGTTTCACACGGCGCAGCGTCCGACTTTCTCTCGCCGGTTGATTGGTCATGCGACAGTCTGCCAAAGGAACATTCATTTTGAGAATACCTACTTGCAGTAAAAGATCATTGCCATTAATCGCTAAAATAACACCTTTTTGATTGAGCGATAAAACTTTCACAGTCATCCCTACAGCCAGAGCTGCAGAATCCAAGGGCGGCAAATCAGTTTCATCACTGCTAAAATCATTGACGAGACCTAGTCCTTCCGCTAACTTTTGCCGCGACTTATGAATATTTTTCTGCCTAGCATGCTGCTCTTTTTCCGAGAACTGCTTTTTAATTTCTTCAATTACTTCCTCAGCAGTACGACGGGCTTGCCGTAAAATAGCTGCCGCTTCTTTCTTACTCTTATCGAGCGTATCTTTGCGACGTACTGCCAAAGCTGTCCGCTCTTGATCCAACGTATGCTTTAAAGTATTAATCTCCCGTTCTAACGCAGCCAATTCTTCATTTCGCTGCTCATATTCTACTGTTTTTTGCTCAAGCTTGGCCAAAACAGACTCAAAGTCAGCATGGCTCTGCGTAATAAGCGCTTTAGCCCGGTCAATTAAAACCTCACTTAATCCCAGTCTGGCGGAAATTGCAAAAGCGTTAGAGCTTCCAGCCCGCCCAATAATCAATCGATAAGTCGGCCTAAGCGTCTCAATATCGAACTCTACACTAGCATTTTCAATTCCCTCGCGGGAAAAAGCAAACGTTTTTAATTCACTATAATGAGTCGTAACAATAGTCCGGCAGTCAAGCTTATGAAGTCGCTCTAATATCGACATGGCCAAAGCAGCACCCTCATCAGGGTCTGTGCCTGCACCAATTTCATCAATTAATACAAGATCGCCTGGCCTTACCTCATCAAGAATCTTAACTAAATGAGTCATATGCCCGGAAAAAGTACTTAGACTTTGTTCAATACTTTGTTCATCGCCAATGTCAACAAAGATTTGCGGAAAAACCGGCATAGCTGATTCGGCCATAGCCGGAATAAAAAGACCGGCTTGCGTCATCAAAGCAAATAGTCCGACTAATTTTAAGGTAACCGTCTTCCCGCCAGTGTTAGGCCCTGTAATTAACAGCGTTTGGAATTCCTGACCTAACCGCACGCTGATTGGCACGACACTATCCCCATCAATTAAAGGATGACGGGCATTGACTAAATTAATATAGCCTTCGCTATTTAATTGTGGTCGATAGGCCTTCATATCAAGACTTAACAACGCTCTCGCAAAAATCGCGTCAAGAGCGGCTGCGGCTTGAGCGCTCTGATAAATCGAATCACTATAGCGCCCGATCTCGCCTGATAATAGTGTTAAAATCCGTTCGATCTCATGCTTTTCAGCAGCTAAGAGCTGTTTGATTTCATTATTAATCGTCACAAGCGCCATGGGCTCAATAAATACGGTAGCACCGCTACCTGACTGATCATGAACAATCCCGGGGAAATGATGACGATATTCCTGTTTTACTGGAATTACATAACGATCTCCCCTGACAGTAACAATGGCGTCCTGAAAATATTTTTGGTATTCAGCGGAACGCAAAATAGCATCAAGGCGACTTTTCACCTGACTTTGCCTTGAACGCATTTCGCGGCGAATTCGACTCAGTTCACTGCTGGCTTCATCCCGAATTCTCGCCTGCTCATCAAGAACGGCTTCAATTTTCTGTTCAAGCGGTCGCAAGGGAATGAGTTCATCACGGTAGGTAAGCAATGCCTTCACTGGCAGCTCAAGCCGTTCCAAAAAGGCTTTCAGGCGACGTAACCCTGATAAAGTATTTCCTACAGCCATAATTTCTTCTGGATCAAGTACCGAGCCCAATCCAGCTCGCCGAACGGCGCTGCGAATATCTAGAATTCCCCCAAAAGGCACCGATGGTTCGCTTACTATGATCGTTCGCGCTTCCTCGGTTTCGTTAAGCCGTTCCTCAACTGTTGCAAAATCAAAAGCTGGCAAAGTCTGCTGCGCCAATTCT
Organism: uncultured Pelosinus sp.; assembly: GCA_900550105.1. Taxonomy (GTDB): domain Bacteria; phylum Bacillota; class Negativicutes; order UMGS1260; family UMGS1260; genus UMGS1260. Next base: position 3,237 of record URQW01000086.1, on the reverse strand, counting down.
TTTCCCCAGGAAAAATGTGTTCTCTGCAGCAGCATGGCCTGAATTTTAGGAAACTCCAAAATTCGTAATATATCTTGATTCATATGACACTCCTTACAAGACACCTCTAAAATAATGCCCCCGTGTAAATTCTTTCGGTTCGAGTGATTCTATCTGCCCATTAAGAAAAGCAGGGTGACTTTCGCCTTGGTCTAAAACCTGCCGATAGAGTTTCGTAACTTTTTCTATCGCATCTGGCGCTAAGGTCTTCGCTTGAAGCGGGACACGATCCACACCAGCAAAAGTAAACTGCGGCAAGTGGGGCAACATACTGAGTTCTTTTGAATTTAAAACATGCATCCGGCAAAATTGATCTGTTTCTACCGGAAACAGAGCATTCATGCGATCCTTTAAATAATACTTTCCATTTAAGCAGGCTTGACGGCATTGTTCTTTGCCTAAGCCGCCTAAAAAACTGCCAATTACGCAATACTCGGAAACCATCATTTCCAAAGGACCATAAACCAGACATTCGATAGCTGTTGCTTTTTGTCTAGCTAACTTCTCAATCTGGCTAAAGCTAAGTTCCGGCGATAAAGTGACGACTTCAATACCTTGACTTTGCCAAAAATCAAGTGACAATTTATTAAATACATTTAACCCATAATCAGCCATAAGACTAAATTTATGAGACCGTAGCAGCTCTACTGTTCCGAGATTATTAACAGCGACAGCATCAGGAGCCAGGTCATCAAATAAGAACAGCTGTGCTTTAAAAGCAGCGATCTGCCACTCTTTGATAATCCGCGGCGTATTAAAGGTAATTTTCTTACCGGCTTCGCGAACAAGATTGATGGCCGAACGGTAGTCATCGGCGGTTAGGCCTTGATGTCCGTAACACTCGCCGCCAAAGAGAATATGATCGGCGCCCCCAGCCAGAGCTGCTTTTACCTTCGCCACACGATCTACATTGACCGTTAATATTGGGATCTTTTTCTTGCTTGGCTGCGCTGGTAAATAGAGCGAAGGAACACTTTTCACGGCTGCTGCAAGCGGTTCTCGTTGAAATACATTTAGCCGTTCTTGTTCTAACGCTTCAATGGCTTTTCGCCTAGCTTCATTGATTTCACTGACAGGAACCATCACTTCGCCTTGAATATCACAAGTCAGTTCCTGCAGCGAAAACATGGTATTACCAAGACGTTCCACTTGTTTAAAAATCGTCTCCTCCGTTAAGGGACGATTGCGTGCCGCTTGGCCGATAAAGTTTGTTACAGCTTCCCCGCTATAGCCATCTTCATCTGTTAGCATGATCTTTAGCGGTTCTCCCACTGCAGCCCGTACCGTTCCATAAAGAGCTTTTTTCGGCAGAGCCTCTGGTTTGGCAAAAAAGGCTCTAGCTCGCTCCATTAATTTGACGTCAAAAGTTTTGAAAATCCGGTCGCTGCTGCGAACCGTGGCAGGCATATTGATCGTTACAAGTGACTTAGCCGGCGCTGCTTCGACGGCTTGTCCGTCTAAAATAATTTTGTCTACCGTTACATTCACCCTGCCGCCAACTTTTACCCATACGTCAAGAACATCGCCCATGGTCAGTCTCTCATCAAGCTGAATCAACGCCTCTTGCTGACTCCTATCATATTCGACGACACGCCCCGCTCTCGTTCCTCTATTATTCGGCCGACGGTCGCTCATCATGGTTCTTCCGAGCTTCTTTTTTAGATAAGCCGTCGTAAAATCACGGTTAAAAACCTGAGCCAATTCACGTTGCTCTTCTTCCCCAGCGGAGTAATTTTGTCCCGCAATGACGCTGTCAATGGCCCGTCGATACGTATCAACAACAACCGCTACATACTCTGGCCGTTTCATACGGCCTTCAATTTTAAATGAGGCTACGCCAGCATCAATGAGCTCTGGTAATAACTCTAATGTATTTAAATCCTTAGGACTTAATAAATACTCGCCAGCATCTTTTCCGGCTAACACATTTTGCCCATTAGCATCAACAAGTTCATAGGGGAGTCGACAAGGCTGGGCACATTTGCCGCGATTGCCGCTGCGCCCGCCGATGAGGCTGCTCATGAGACATTGACCGGAATAACAGACACATAAAGCGCCATGAATAAACGTTTCGATTTCCACAGGACTATGCTTACAAATATGCCGAATGTCCTCCAATGAAACTTCACGGGATAAAACGACGCGGGAAAAACCATTGCTTGCTAGAAACTCAACACCCGCTAAATTGTGAACTGTCATTTGCGTACTACCATGCAGCGCTAAATGGGGGACAACTTCCTTGGCGATCCTTGCTACAGCAAGATCTTGTACGATAATTGCATCAACCCCGACATCATAAAGCATACGCAAGTAATCGGCCAATTCTTCTAATTCACCTGTATCGATCAAAATATTCACAGTAACATGCACAGCTACGCCGCGTAAATGAGCATAGCGTACAGCTGATCGCATTTCTTCTTAATCAAAGTTCGGCGCATAATGACGAGCGCCAAACATCTTTCCACCTAAATACACCGCTTGCGCGCCGCTTTCTACGGCAGCGACTAAAGCTTCCCAACTCCCTACAGGAGCTAATAATTCAACCATTTTCTCTCTCTCCTTGCATTACAGAAAAAATTGTCTGTGCCACTGACGAAAAATCAGTTATCTGTTCTGCCAGCTTTCGGCTGGCAGGCCCCATAAGCAGCAAAGGAACCTTGTTTATTGTATGGGTTTTCACCGACAAATCTTCAAAGTTTCCGTGGTCACTGACAAGCAACAGGGTACAATCGCCTGCCGCTTCTCGCCAAAATCCCCATAATAGTTCATCTATATATCTTACTATTTTCTCAGCCATCTGCCAATCTTGTTTATGACCATAACGATCTGTTTGAAAATATTCATAAAGTGTAAAATGATGCTGCTGCGTAATCTGCGCCAAATTTTTCCCAGCCTGACAAGGCGATATAATAGGGACATCCGATTCTAAAGCAGCTGCCATTTCATTCGTTATATCTTGATATACGGCTTTTCCTTGTCTCAGTTCCTCAACGGATGCCAGCGGCAATCCAGCGCCTAGCAGCGTCAAAGTCGTTGCAGAATGTCGATATTTTCGGCTGGCAATTAAATTTTCATAATTAGAAAGATAAGCATTTGCCCCCTTCACTCGATAACCGGCTTGAACGAGTTTAGCTAACAGCCCTTCGGCAAAAATTAGCTTTTTAAGCTGTGGCCCCGGAAAGGCTTGCACATGATGAC
>URQW01000085.1 GCA_900550105.1 uncultured Pelosinus sp. | reverse complement strand
ACTTTTTTTTATGTGGTAAAATATAAATAACAAGAATAATTCTCAATCAAGGATAAGAGGAGGCTTGACCATGAAAAAAGTATTTCACAAAAAAATTCTCATTGGCTTGTTAGCTCTCGCCTTACTGGGACTTCCTGTTTTTACAGCGAATGTAGCGGCTTTTGGTTTAGGCGATATTTTAAAAGTTGGCGGTATTGGTTTTATTGTAGACCGTATGGCGACGCCATTAAATAATTTTATTAATGGTTTAATGGCAAAACAAGGAGTCGGTACCGAGTATGCCACAAAGGTAGTGCCAATTATTACGGTTGGTTCCGGTGGATATATTGGCGCTGCGCAGGTTACGGGCGATGCTGACCTTGTAGCGCAAACAGAGGCTGTCTTACAGTTAGAAGGAAATTTCAATGGCGCACAGTTTCGAGTGAAAGGGCTAATTCCTATAAACAGTAAGAATCCTTTACATTTTTCACGGGTACAAGGTGTTGGTATCTCTGCTATTATTGATGTGAGAATCTAAACCCATTGAATATAACTCTAAACATAAAGAGCTTAATTCACACTCTGGTGAATTAGGCTTTTTTATTTTTGTAATTAATTGGTTTTTAAGGAGAAGTTTAGAAGGATTATGGAAAAATTTATATAATAAGTAGTTAAAAGTAAAAATTTTCCTGGTGCGGGAGGGGTTCTATGAAAAGATTAAGACCTTTGCAGGGGAATATGGTACTTCTATTCATTTTTCTTATTATTCTAGGGGCTATTACTAGCGAAGAAAAGATTTTTGGCAATCAGTGTTTTTTTCTTGTTGTATTTTTTGAAAATGTTCTATTTATTACTGTTCCTGCATTGAGTATTGCCTACCTCTCTATTGAGGCTGTAAAACAAAATTATTCTTTACCGTTACTGTTATTTGGTTGTGCTTTTTTTATTAGCGGCGTTGGCGCTTTTTTGGCGGGAGGAACATTTGTCTACTATAGGTCGCAAAATATTATTGTAACGATTCATAATATGGGAGTTGTAATTTCTTCATTATTTTTCTTTTTGAGTGGTTTTTTACCGATGTTGCGTAAACAATATTTTCTGAAGAACCCTCGGCAAGCCATCTGGGGGGTTTATAGCGCTTCAGTTATTCTTATGGCTACGATAGCTGTTTTAGCTACTACAGAAAGTATGCCGCCGTTTTTTGAGCCTGATCAGGGTGCTACTGCCCTTCGTCAAGTTATACTAGGCTTAGCCGTTATATTGTATTCTCAGACGTTTGTCATTTTGCTTTTACGATATATTCGGACCAGAATTCGCTTTAGTTTATGGTTTTGCTTGTCCATTTTATTGATTACAATAGGGCTTTTTTTTATTTTTCCGCAGAAACTTATTGGCGGTTATTGGAATATTTTAGGCAGATCAATGCAATATATAGGGCACTGGTGCGCTATTTTCGCCATTATTGAAGTTGCTTTACAAACGAAGTCTTTACCAGACCAGTCCGAACTTGTAGCTAGATTTTTTGTGGAGGCCGAAGAAAATTATCAACTGCTTGTAGAGACTGCAGAATTTCCTATTGTCGCTACGGATATTTTTGAACGAATTATTATCTGGAATGAAGGCGCCGAGCACCTTTTCGGGTTACCTAAAAATCAAGTCATTGGTAAAAGATTAAAAGAAGTTTTAAACTTTCAGGAGAAATTATTGCAGAATTGCCGTCAAGGGCCAGAAAAGGTATATCAGAACTTTTTTGCGGATGCGGTGGTGGCGGGCAAGGAATTAATACCGCTTCAAATCTTCATGTCTACCCGCGTAACTGACAGAGGTAATATTAGGACTTTCGTTTTTTATGATTTAACTGAAAAGAAACAGATTGAAATGGAATTATCCCGGTTAAGAAATCTCGATCTTGTGGGCGAAATGGCAGCAACCATTGCGCATGAGGTGCGCAATCCGCTAACAACCGTCAAAGGATTTTTACAATATTACAGTAGAAATTTGCCATTTAAAGAAAAGAGTAGTTATTGTTTAATGATTGATGAATTGGATCGAGCCAGTTCTATTATTTCCGAATATTTATCGCTTGCGAAGAATAAGGCTTCCCATTTAATGCCGCGGAATTTAGCAACTGTTGTCCTAGAACTTAAATATCTGATGGAAGCTTACGCACGTGAACAAGAAAAAACAATTACCTTTTCAATCGATGTTCTTCATACGCCGAATGCGTTAGCAGATGATAGGGAAATCAAGCAGCTTCTAACGAATCTTGTGCAAAACGCATTAGACGCTGTGCCGACTTCTGGAAAAGTAAAAGTATCTGTTTTAACAGAAGAAAAGTATGTGATCCTTGGCGTAGAAGATAATGGACCGGGAATACCTACGGATGTTTTAGCAAAGCTTGGAACTCCCTTTACAACAACAAAAAGCAATGGTACAGGGTTAGGGCTTAGTGTTTGCTATCGGATTGCCGCGCGACATAAGGCTACGATTCAGGTGGCAAGTAGTGCAGCAGGAACTTCTTTTTCGATCCGTTTTCCGACTCTTTCCTAGATATTTCTCACAAGTAAAAATCATGAACAGATGCACGGATGGTTGTATGACTAGACTTTTGGGGAGAAAAAACTAGACAGATAAGTGGCTGTCTAGTTTTTTCTTTGGAGTTTTGTTTTCTTACTCATCACGGGAAGTCAGGCAACAGAGTAATCTTTTACATTCTGCTACTTCTTTATAAATCGTATTGAGGTCTTCTAAGATGAGGCAGGTAAATAAGGTTAAGAGACGCCTTTCACTAGGCGAGCAGCCAATGCAGCGAAATATTTCGTGGGATAGCTGGCGGAGTTCCCAAAAACAGTGAATTGTCTTGTTGGTGTCAAGGGGATGTTCTGGCGGACAACTGGTGTGACAAGCAGAATTGTCGGAGAAAGAAGGTTGACGCCAAGGATCTTGTGGCGTATTGACCGAAACTGCGTCAATTTTGCTGCACAAAGGAACTTGTTCATTCTGGTCACTCATGAGATCACCTTCTTATATAGTTTTTAAAAACAGGAAGCACCATGATCGACAGCTACTAAAGCGAATAAGAGTACAATAATGGCAATAATGATAAATAGGCCAGTTGGTCCCGATGAGACATCGGAGTCGCAGCGGCAGCCGTGAGCCATTCTGTTTTCCTCCCTTTATGTAATATCTGTTTTTTTGCTGCTTTATCTTATGAGTTTTACTGTTGGGCTGTTACATGTGAGGGAAGTGTTTTTCAACAGAGATCAGGTCCTATAGACAAAGTTGGAATTCACTGATAATCAGTAGCAGGACTTCCTGAACATTGGTAGAAAAGTTACAATGAATTCAAGATCTTATTGCAAAAAAAGGTGGGATAGTATGGCTAGTTTATCTGCTAAAGAAATTCTCCAGCATTATGCCGATCTTGCTTCTTACATTCAAGAAAGTATGCCAGAAGATATTGGAATTTCCGTAGTAGCCGATTCTGTTTATTTAGAATATATTCCAGCCGAAAAATTGAATTTAGGTAATAAAAAAGGCGATCCTGTAAAAGGGGTTGTTAGTAAGCAGTGTATAGAAACTGGCAAAGCGCAATTTTCTTTAGTATCGCGGGAAAAATCTTCTTACGGTATTCCTTACGTAGCGCGAGCCATACCCATAAAAGAAAACCAATCGGTCGTAGGCTGTATTACAGTTACGCAGCCTATTGCCATACAGGAGAAAATTCGAACCGTTGCTGAAGAATTAGCCGGTTCTTCAGAAGAATTTGCTACAGGCATGATCGAGCTCAATCATCACTCTGAACTGCTCACAAAGAGCAGTCGAAAAATTGTTTCGATTGGCAGTGATTTAAACCGAGCGATTGCCGAAAACGATCAAGTCATTTCTTTAATTCAGTCGATTACGAAGCAGATTAACTTGTTAGGGCTAAATGCTTCGATTGAATCAGCTCGTGTTGGAGAAGCAGGCAAAGGCTTTGCTATTGTAGCGCAGGAAGTGAGAAAGCTTGCTACGGTAAGCTCTGAATCTGTGGGCAGCATTGTTAAAAGTTTAGAGGAAATGAGCTCCATCGTTCAGATTCTGTTGCAAGAATTAAATGGAATGGATGGAAATCTTACAAAAGAAGAAGCAACTGTTGAGTCTTTGGCAAAAGCGAGTGAAAGTCTTGCCAATGCCGCCATTGAGATTTCCGAAATTGCTAATTCTATGTATCGAGTAAAATAAATCAGCCGTCCGTTAAGGACGGCTGATTGCTTTGGCGTTATGGTTTGATTGTGGTGCTTCTTTTGCTTTTTGACAAGGTGTATCGCAATAAGGCATATTTTTTGCTACATTTTTTTGTCCTTTTGTCATATAATAAGACGATTCTTTTTCTTTATCCATACTAGGCACTCACCTTCTTTGGAATACTTAAAAGACTAAGGGATCTCCTCGGTTTGGTCTGTAATTTCTACGAGGCTGATTTCGTTGCGATAGGGAATGGGTTGGCTGCTAGCCACATTAAAATAAGCGTTTACATAATCACTGGCATCAACAGTTGTTCCTGTTTCGATGCCATCGATAAAGATGCGGTAAATGGGCATCCAGATTCCCCCTTTACGTTTCGCACTCTGCTTTATTAACATGGGAAGCTAGGGCATTGACGGCTTCTATCTGTGTTTTTTCGGAGGCTGATATTTTATTTTTGTTGGTGCTGTTGTTTTTGCTTTTTTTTGCAGGATGATTGTTTACAGTAAAGGATTCAGTATCTTCTTGGTGCATAGAAATCACCTCGTAATTCGCGGAGTTGTTTGATAGCAAAAAGCGATAGCCGAAGCTACCGCTTTTGGGAGGAGATAGGATTAGCGGCTGCAGTTGGAAGTACAACTTTTTTTGTTAGGCAGTTTTTCCTTATTCACTCCTATTTCACAAGAAGCTTCTAGATTCTTTCCTTTTTTTGTACTTTCGTTTTGTTTAGAGCAATCGTTTTTCATGCGTATCACCTCCATTAGGTAGTATGCCCGTTTGCTGTTAATGAATAAGTGTAAAAAATTTCATGACTAGATCTATTTGACAAAAGTGCGATCCTTGTTTATAATACAAAGAAATTCATATTGCCGATCAGAAATACTGAAGGCCTAATTTCTCTTTTTTGAAAAGAGCGATTAGGCCTTTTTATTTTTTAAACCCCAAATTCCAAAAGAAGAAATGAGGAGAGATTTTTATGTTTATTCAAGCAAGAAAAGTTTTTTTATTGGTACTATCAGTTCTGACTTCGCTGTTTTTACTTGCTGGCTGTGGTTCAAGTGTTGGGGAGAAAGCGAATCAAAGTGATCCAAACCAAAAGGTAAAAACGTATTATGTCGGAACTCGGGGGACAATGAAACCTTTTACTTATACGGATGATAAAGGACAGCTGACTGGCTATGATCTTGAAATTTTGAGGGAAGTAGAAAAACGCAATCCTGATATTAAATTTGAGTTTAAAACGATGAGTATTGAAAGCGCGTTTGTTGCACTAACAGCCAATCAAATTGATTTAATTGCGAATCAAATGGCCTTGAATGAAGATAGAGCTGCTAAATATACTTTTACTAAAGAAGTAAATAATTATACGAGCAGTAAACTTACGGTAAAAGAAGATCGAAATGATATTACGAGCCTTGATGATTTAAGAGGGAAAAGCATGGCCTTAACACCTACTAGTGAAGTGGCTCGTCTTGTTAAGAAATATAATGAAACAGCAGAACCTAAAATTAATGTTTTATATACAGACAAAGGGTCATCAGAAACTTTGAACCTTGTTGCTACCGGCAGGGCTGACGCCAGCGGCGACTATGAAGTGGCGGTAAGAGAAGCCAATCAGGTGCTGGGGCTTCATTTAAAATCCGTTGGGTCTGTGATTTCCAGTGTCCCTACGTATTTTATTTTGCGCAAGGATGCTGACAGCCAAGCCTTAGCAAATCGCATTGACAAGACCATTCAAGATATGAAATCAGATGGTACCTTAAAGAAACTATCAGAAAAATTTTTAGGCGCCGATTACACGGTACAACCTAAGTAGGGGGCTCTATGGGAACTTATTTTGACTTGTCCTACATGGTTCAGTCTTTTCCAATCATATTGTCTTTTGTAGATACTACGATCGAAATTACGGTAGTTGCGATTCTCGTTGGTTTGGCGATTGGAATCGTAGCAGCTCTGATTCGGCTGAATAGGGTCAAGGGACTAGAAAAATTAGTGACAATTTATATTTCGTTTATGCGAGGTACGCCTTTCTTAGTTCAGCTCTTCCTGGTTTATTTTGGTATGCCAGAAGTGCTGCGTAAAATTGGTTATGATGGGGTACGGGAAATTCCACCGCTTTTCTATGTTTTTCTCGTCTTTGCGCTTCATGTTGGCGCCTATACGGCAGAGATATTTCGCAGCGCCATTGCCGCGGTTGATAAAGGGCAGTTAGAAGCAGCTTATGCGATGGGGATGGGATCTGTGCAAGCCTATTGCCGTATTGTATTACCGCAGGCTTTTGCTATGGCTATCCCTGGGCTTTGTAATACAGTAATTTCTACGATTAAAGGAACTTCACTTGTTTTTAATGTAGGCGTCATTGATATGATGCGCAAAGCGGATTTGATGGGAGCGAATAGTCAGCGTAGTTTTGAGCTTTATATTGATGTGGCAATCATTTATATTCTGCTTGTTTTGCTAGTTAGTAGCGGGGCTCGTTTCTTAGAGAAACAGTATCCGGTACCTGGGAAGGGGGGGACAACGTGAATGATATAAAAAGAGAAATTTCTTATTTTACTGAGGAAATCTATGAAGAGATTATAAAAATTCGCCATGCTTTGCACGAACATCCAGAGTTAAGTTATGAAGAATTTGAAACAGCAGAGCTTGTTGAAAGAACTTTAAGTAAATGGCGGATTCCTTCACGGCGTCTCGCTGGATCTACAGCTGTTCTGGCTGAAATCAAAGGGGAACTTCATAGCGAGAAGTGTATTGGTCTACGGGCTGATATGGATGCCCTACCAATTGAAGAAGAAGCGTCTGTGCCTTATCGATCGAAACGACGCGGTGTCATGCATGCTTGTGGACACGATATTCATACAGCCAATTTATTGGGTACTGCCTATGTGCTAACAAAAATGAAACCATTCTTTGGCGGTACTGTAAAACTGGTATTTCAACCTGCTGAAGAAGTAGGTGGCGGGGCGAAGGAAATTTTGTCTTCGGGAGTAATCGAAAATCCCCCCGTTCAAGCTTTTCTAGCGGCTCATGTATTGGAAACCATACCGGTCGGTCAAATTCAGATTAAGGACCAAGAAGTTATGATGGCAGCTAGTTCGTTTACTATTACTTTAAGCGGGCGTGGCGGTCATGCTTCGGCGCCGCATGAGACCGAGGACATTATCTTAGCTTCAGCCAGAGTGATTCTTGATTTACAGTTGATAGCCGGTAAAAAAATTAACCATATTGAGCCGGCTTTAATTACGGTAGGTAGTATTCATGGTGGAACTCGCGGCAATATCATTCCCGAAAAAGTCGTGTTGCAAGGGACTATTCGTACACAAAAAGATAGTTTGCGGTTGGTGATCCACGAGGAAATCCGCAAGGTTCTTGCAGCGCAAAAACTGGTTAGCGGCGTAGAAGCTGAGGTCGATTTTCGTTTGGGCTCGGGAGCTGTTTATAATGATATTCCATTGACACAGCTATTTATTAAAGCCAGTGAACTGATGATTGGCGAAGAAAATGTATTACGAGCTAAGCTGCCGGAAATTGGTTCGGAAAATTTTTATCAGTTTTCCCGAACAGTACCATCCGTATTTTTTCGGCTGGGAGTTCATGATGCAAGGTTAGGACCTGGTGCTGCAGCGCATAGTCCGCGGTTTACAGCAACTGACGCTTCTTTGAAAACGGGGATTTCTGTAATGACAGCTGCCGTTCTTACCTTTTTAGCCGAGAAAGGAGCTTGTGATGGGTGATTTATTGGAGTTTTCCTTTATGGCGGAAACTTTTTTTGACATGCTGCATTTCGTACCTGTCACTCTCTTTTTAACCTTTACCAGTATGGTTTTAGCCATCGGAATTGGCTTGCTCAGTGCTCTGGTCATAGTGAAGGAGATTCCGGTTTTGCGCCAGCTTGTAGCTATTTATATCCTGCTGGGCAGAGCGACGCCCACCATGGTTATGCTTTATCTTGTATATTTCGGGCTGCCTATTTTTCTGATGGCTTTTACAAACCAAACAGGAATTGATACAGGATTTCAGCATATTCCGCCGATGCTTTTTGCGATTGTAGCTTTAACGCTTCATACAGGCGCCTACTTAGCAGAAATATTTCGCAGTGCTTTTTTATCGGTGGAAAACGGTCAGATGGAAGCTGCTCTATCTGTTGGCATGACGTGGTTTCAAGGGTTTTATCGCATTATTTTAAAACAAGCGGCGCTATTTGCTCTGCCGCTTATGGCTAATGAATTTTTAGGGCTATTAAAAAATACGTCTGTTGTATTTACAATTACCGTGGTTGAGCTTTTGGGCGGAGCAAAAATTGCTTGTGCCGAGAATTATCGTTATCTGGAAACTTACTTGGTAGTCGCTCTTATTTATTGGGGAATTAGTCTTAGCTTTGAGCGGTGTTTTTTATTACTTGAAAAAAGAATTGGATTTTTTCGGAGAGGAGCCGAATTATGATTGAATTTAAAGATATTCATAAAAGCTTTGGGGAAAATGAGGTTTTAAAAGGTGTGAGCTGCGTAATTCCAACAGAATCGGTTACGGTTATTTTGGGGCAGAGCGGTTCTGGTAAAACAACGTTACTGCGCTCTTTGAACTTCTTAGAGCGGGCTGACAAGGGCGAAATTACGATAGATGACCTAACTGTCAATGTGGCTCAAGCGACGAAACAAGAAATCCAGGCGCTCCGCCGTAAGACGGCCATGGTTTTTCAGATGTACAATTTATTTAAAAATAAAACGGCTCTAGAAAACATTACGGAAGGGCTGCTTGTTGTCAAAAAAATGCCTAAAGGGGAAGCTGTGGCCCGTGGCGAAGCTTTTTTAGAAAAGGTTGGCCTCAAAGATAAAGCGAAAGCATTTCCCCATGAGTTATCAGGCGGCCAACAGCAGCGTATTGGCATTGCTAGGGCTCTTGCTTTAGAGCCTGATGTAATTCTGTTTGATGAACCGACATCGGCCCTTGATCCTGAAAGAGTTGGTGAAGTTTTGGAAGTCATGAAACAGGCGGTACGCGAAGTAAAGAGTACTTTTGTTGTTGTGACGCATGAAATCAATTTTGCCAGAGAAGTAGCCGATCAGATTATTTTCATGGATGGGGGGCGTATTCTCGAACAGGGATCGCCGCAGCAACTTTTAAACGAACCGAAGGAAGAAAGAACTAAGAAGTTTTTATCTCGCTACATTTCTTTTACCGAATATAACATTTAATTTGATGGGAGAGAGCAACCAATGACGCAAAAGAAAAATATCGAATCTTTAAGCTGTACTGATTGTAGTGTTTATAATTGCCGCACTCGGGACAGTCAGTTTCCACAGTTTTGCTTAACAACAAAAGACAATGAAGACCATGCAATTGCGGCTGATATTGCCGAAATTAAAGAACGTCTGCAAGGTGATGAGCAAGATGCGATTATAGCTAGAGCTTCCGCCCAGGTAGAGGGACTTTTTTATGGAAAATTGACCCGAGTTGAGGAGATTATGGAATTTGCTCGTCGGATTGGCGCACAAAAGATCGGCATTGCTACCTGTGCTGGTTTGATTGAAGAAGCTAAGATCTTTGCTAATATTTTGGAAGCTAAAGGCTTTGATCATTATAGCGCCATTTGCAAGGTTGGCTCTGTCGATAAAACGGAAATCGGGATTAAAGAAGAAGAGAAAATTCGCCCCGGCAGTCATGAATCCATGTGCAATCCCATTTTGCAAGCACGAATTTTAAATTATCATAAAACAGATCTCAATGTAGTTGTTGGTTTATGTGTCGGTCACGATTCGTTATTTATCAAGTATTCCGATGCGCCGGTTACGACGCTTGTGACGAAAGACCGTATTACTGGCCATAATCCGGTCGCTGCGTTATATACAGCGCATTCGTACTATAAAAAATTGCTACAGAAAAAAGAATAGGGGAGAAACAGGATGGAACTAACTACTGAATGCTTTGATTTTGATCAGCTACTGCAAAGAAAAGGGACTGGCAGTAGAAAGTGGGACGATATAGGTAGAGTGTTTGGCAGCGATGATGTTTTGCCGCTATGGATTGCCGACATGGATTTTGCTACACCGCCGGGTATTGTTGCGGCTGTGGCCGAGCGGGCAAAGCATCCTTTTTACGCTTACAATGGCTATGACGCTTCTTTTTATGAAGCGGTTGTCAAATGGGTACAAAAAAGGCATCAATGGAATATTTCCGCTGACTGGATTGTCCAGTCGCCTGGTGTTGTTCCAGCTATTGTTGTATCAATCTTGGCTCTGTCGGAGCCAGGGGATGGCGTGATTATTCAACCGCCGGTTTATCCACCATTTTTTGCTTCGATTCAAGATAATGACAGAAAAATTGTAGAAAATCCTTTGCAACTAAAAGCTGGGCGCTACGAAATGGATCTGGCTGATTTAGAAGTTAAGTTGGCCGATCCTAAGAATAAGCTTTTGTTATTGTGCAGCCCCCATAATCCAGTCGGGCGCGTGTGGACAGAGTCGGAACTACAGGCGGTATATGCGCTTAGTGAAAAATATGAGGTTACTGTACTCGCTGATGAAATTCATAATGATTTAGTGTATAAAGGACGTCGCCATTATTCTTTTGCTAATTTAGGCGAAAGTGTTAATAAAGCCAGTGTAACCTTTATGGCGGCAAGTAAAACCTTTAATATCGCCGGTCTCAATACGGCCTATATGATTGTTCCGTGTTCGCGGCGGCGGGCTTTGATTGAAAAAGAGTTAAATAACCTGCATTTATTGTAACAATTTCTCCCCAGCTTCCCTTCTT
>URQW01000084.1 GCA_900550105.1 uncultured Pelosinus sp. | reverse complement strand
ATAGCCTTTTTTTCTGCTTTTTTTCCTTGAATCGCCAAAAAAACAAATTGGCGAAATAATCGGAAAAGTGATAGTATTTAATTAAAAGATAAGCATAGGGGAGGCGGCAAAATGAAAAACACGCTTGGATTTTTGTTCGTACTGACTATCTTATACTGTTTAGCGTCACTACCGGCTTTTTTGCTTTATGTTTTTGTCGGAGAATATTTTTTTCCAATTATTGGTGGTCCCGAACATAACACTTTTCTTATTTTTAGAATCATTTTTACGGTGATTGCTTGTGTCATTGCTTTTTGGGGCTATAAAAAAGATTTGTCACATTGGCTTTCTTGGCCTAGCAGTTTCTTTAAACATCATGGACCGGTTATGAAATAAGAAGGAGATGGGGATCCTGTTGTCAGATAATTCTTGGTAAGTCCAGTCATCCATTCGGGAGAGACTGGGCTTTTTTATTTGTGTGAGAAGATATTTGCATACTGGCGAGGATCCATGTATGATAATTAAGGTATAGAATAAATAGTAAAGTTAGAGTGGCGTTTTAATGAGTTATAATTTGCAAGCGATTGGAGAGATGATCAGGTTGAAACTATTACAGTTACTGCCGCTCAGGGGGGGATCTTACGGATTTCGCCTCAGTTCATCGCAAATCTTAGTTGGCGGCTTTGCGGCCTTTATTTTTTTCGGTGCAGTATTACTGTCTCTGCCGATGGCGTCGCAGTCTGGTGCGGGCGTTCCGTTTATTGATGCTCTGTTTACGGCAACTTCAGCTGTGTGTGTTACAGGTCTTGCTGTCGTCGATACAGGCACCACCTATTCTTTGTTTGGACAAATTGTACTTATTTTATTGATTCAAATCGGTGGTCTCGGGATTATGACGGTAGCCACGCTGTTTGCCATTCTCAGTGGGAAGCGAATCCGTCTGCGTGAACGAATGTTAATTCAGGAAGCAACAAATCAGCTTGATTTGGCTGGAGTTGTTCGTTTAGCTGTATATATTATAAAAACGACGCTATTGGTCGAGTGTATCGGCGGTACGATTTTAGCAATTCGTTTTTATCAGGATTTTGGCTTGCAAGGAATTTATTTTGGCTATTGGCATGCTGTTTCATCGTTTTGTAATGCGGGCTTTGATTTGATGGGGAACTTTACAAGTTTAACGAACTATGTTGATGACTGGACGATTAATCTGACTGTGGCTATGCTCATTATCATTGGTGGTATTGGTTTTCCTGTTATCGCCGATCTCTGGCGCTATCGTCAGCAACGGCGGTTGACACTTCATACAAAAGTAGTTCTTCTGACGACGTTGATTCTAATTTTCCTAGGATCCTTTTTGATTTTTGTATCTGAGTTCTCTAATGGCGAAACGTTGGGGCCTTTAACTTTATCAGGCAAGATACAGGCGAGCTTTTTTCAATCTGTATCGACGCGAACAGCAGGCTATAATACAATTGATATTGGTTCGATGCGGGAAGGCACTTTGCTAATCATGATCTTGCTCATGTTTATTGGCGCATCTCCTTCTTCTATGGGAGGCGGCATTAAAACAACTACTTTTGCTGTACTTGTTGCGTCTTTATTTGGTGAGATTACAGGCCGCGGCGAAGCGCAGCTTTTTCAGCGGGTTGTGCCGAAAAATATGGTATATAAGGCTTTTATGGCCGTTATGCTAGCGTTGCTTTTAGTGTTAACAGTGACAATTGCGATGAGTTTTACCGAGGAATTCCCCATTTTTAAACTTTTATTTGATGTTGTGTCAGGCTTTGGTACAGTTGGACTGACTATGGGAATTACTCCTTTGTTGACGCCTGTTGGTAAAGGCTGGCTTATTTTAACTATGTTTGCAGGTCGTGTTGGTACATTGACGTTACTGATGGCTTTGGCTGTAAGACATAAAAAGTGTTCCCTGAAATATCCCGAAGGGCGTTTGTTGATCGGATAAGGAGGAAAAATCATGAAGAAGAAACATTATGCTGTCATCGGTCTCGGTCGCTTTGGTATCGGCGTTGCGACAACTTTAGCTGCAGCTGGTTACGAAGTACTTGTTATTGACAGCGAAGAAGAACGGATTCAGAAAATATCAGAGCTATTTACTCATGCTGTCGTTGCCGATACGACCGATGAGGCTGCATTAAAATCACTTGGTATTCGCAATTTTGATATTGTGATTGTAGCCATTGGCCATAATATTGAGGCAAGTGTTATGACGGTGCTATTATTAAAGGAATTAGGCGCGCCCTATATTGTAGCGAAGGCCGACAGCGCTATTCATGGAAAAATGCTAGAGAAAGTCGGGGCCGATCGTGTGGTTTTTCCTGAACGGGATATGGGGCAGCGTATTGCCCATAACCTCGTGTCAACGAATGTAATCGATTATTTCGAGGTTGCGCCTGATTTAGGAATTATTGAAGTCGCCGTACCGGAAAATCTAATCAACAGTAACTTAATAGAAGCGGATCTGCGTTCACGTTATAAAATTACGATTATTGCGATTCGTCGCGGCGCTGAGATGCTATTGTCACCGGATCCCAACGAGGCTTTTTTACAGGGAGATGGACTGATTCTTGTTGGCGACAGTAGTGGTATTCAACGCTTTGAATCGGAGTATTTTTGATATTTTTCGAAACGATTATCGCTTACAATTGTTTCTTTTTTGATTTAAATTTATAAGGATTTACAAGAATTTTGGAAGATTGGCAGGGTTCTTGATCCAATTTGTATAATTATATCAATTGATCATAAACTCCCAAAGAAAGTAGGTCCTGCTTGTGCAGATAAGAAGTGTTCGCGCTAAATTTCTTATTACTTTATTACCTTTATTTATGATATCCTTTGCAATTTTGGCTGGCGCAAGCTATTATTTAGCAAATCAGCACTTAACGAAGAATGTGAAAGATACGGCAGTAGCAATTGGGGAAAAGTTTGCAACGCAGATTTCAAGTGAAATGCATGAGAAAATGGTTCGTCTTGACGATTTAGCGGCTATACCGGAAATGCAGGCTGGTACGCGGGAACAAAAGGTAGCCATTTTATCAGCCGCTAAGACTCGGCTTGGAACGGATTTTGATAGTATCTTTTTTATTAACCCTGACGGGAGTGCCGTAGGCTTTGATGGAAAAAGTTATAATTATAGTGATCGCGAATATTTTTCCAAGGTTAAGGCCACACAGTTGCCATACAGTTCTAAACCTCTCATCTCCAAATCAACAGGAAAGTTGGCGCTTGTACTAGTAACACCAGTGAAAAGCAATGGTCAGTTGATCGGTATGATCGGCGGCACTATTTCTTTGGAGAACCTGTCGCTTTTATTGAAAGATCTACAGTTTAAAGATACTGGCTATGGCTATTTAGTTGATAACTCTGGGGTACTAATTGCCCATTATAAAACACCAGCAACAATTAATAAACTGAATTTAACAGAAAAGAAAGTACCAGAGGATTTAAATCTTCCAATGAAAGAACTTGATGACCGCCTGATGCAGTTATTTAAGACGGCAGTTGATTCAGGGAAAACCGTTTCGGGAACGTACACAGGTTTGACTGGAATTCCTAATGTAGCTGTGTTTACGCCAATTACTTTAGACGGCGGCAATAAATGGATTATGATTGTAACGGCGCCAGAAGCGGAAGTAACGCGAGAAGCTCGTTCGCTACTTTGGTCAACCGTGATTTTATCTTGTGTATTTTTACTTATCGCAGTGATTGCAATTTTGTTTATTGTAAAACGCTTTACTAAACCATTGCAGTTTATATTGCAAGAGGCGTTGCAATTAGCGGAAGGGGATCTTAGAGAACGGGCAGCTGTAGTGCAATCGCAAGATGAAATCGGCCGTTTGGCTCAAGGTTTCTGTGAAATGCGGACAAAATTACGTCAACTTATGCAGCATGTGAAGGGGCAATCTGAAAAGGTAGCTGGTGCTAGTGAGCAACTGACGGAAAGCGCCCATCAATCTGCTTCGGCGGCAAATCAGGTAGCAGAAGCTGTGACTACCATTGCAGCAGGTACGGATAAACAGGCTGATGCGGCTGCGACTATGGCTGAAACAACTCGCTCTATTGCCGAGAGTACCGGAAATATTGTTACTTCTACTCGCTCCTTTGCCCAAATGGCCCATGAAACATCGGTGCAAGCTGAGCAAGGACGAGAAAGCCTGAATGAGGCTGTGGCAAAAATGGAAGATATTCGACTTGGTTCTGAGGCGGTGCAGACAGCGATTGGTGAGTTGGCAAAAGGATCTAATGAAATCAATGAAATTGTTAATTTGATTTCAGCGATCTCTGGACAAACGAATCTACTCGCTTTAAATGCGGCGATTGAAGCGGCTCGCGCTGGTGAGCAAGGACGCGGTTTTGCCGTCGTCGCCGAGGAAGTACGCAAACTAGCAGAAGAATCTAATCAGGCGGCTGGGAAAATCAGCGAACTGATCCGCCAAAATGATATGAATATGAAGCAAGCTATCCTCAAAACTGAGGTCAGTGTAGAAAGTATTCAAGGTGGGATTGAATCAGTCAACGGTGCTGATTTGACCTTTAGAAAAATTGTTGAGGCCGTTGTATATCTCTCACAGGAAATTCAAAAGACAGCACATGCTTTAGAAGAAACGGCAACAAAAAATGATTTACTCGTAACGGCTTCTAAACGAATTGAAGACATCAGTAAGGAAAATTCCGGGGAAACTCAGACGATTTCAGCTGCTACAGAAGAGCAGTCTGCTTCGATGGAAGAAGTAGCGGCGGCTAGCCGGAGTCTGTCTGATTTGGCGAAAGCCTTAGAACAGGAAATTCAACGGTTTAAATTGTAAAGCAAATTTTAATAAATGATTAGAGCAAAGAAGCTCTCGGAGAAATCCGGGAGCTTTTTGTTCTTTTTTAAACAGACTGAGTAAAGGAGGCGTCTAAACATGGGAGCGCTAACAGAGATTGAATCGTTTTTGCAGGATACAGTCATTGTGGTGGCAGATATTCTTAGTCTTGAAGCTGTCGTCGTAGATTGCAACTTGAAAGTGATTGTTGGAACAGGAATTTATCGTGAGGAAAGAGGAATGTCTGTAGGGGAGGGAACTTTATCAGATTACTGTATGAAGCTGCGAGAGCCCCTCCTAGTAGTCAATCCTAGACTGCATGATTTGTGTCGTTCGTGTGCGCGGCGGGGACGTTGTCCTGATGCTGCTGAAATTTGTATTCCCATTCAAGTAGAAAACCGAGTTTTTGGTACGCTTATTTTACTTGCTGTCAACCAGGAGCAGCGGAGTCTACTTTTAGGGCAGGAAGTTAAATTAATACGCTTTGGCCAGTGGCTCGCCGAGATATTTAGTCAGAAGCTGCTTGTTTTACAATCTGGATCTAGTCGGGAACCGGATAGAGAAAAGGCAAAACCGATCGTGTCTTTTGCTGAACTGGAACATCAAGCGCTGTTAGCAGCTTTGACGCGTTTTGGCGTTTCGACAGCGGGAAAACTTGCCATATGTCAAGCCCTAGGCATTAGCATTGCAACCTTCTATCGTAAAGTCAAAGAGTATGGTATTAATATTCGCGATAAACAATATGAGAGGAAATGAATTTTTTAGAATTATCTTGACATTTTTTTTCTTTCAGTACAGAATAGAATTCGACAGTTTTGTTTGTTTTTATAATGCCTTATGGCGTTAATTATTGTAAAATAGAAGTATATAGCAAACTTATCGAAAGACAAGGACGCAAAGCTATTGGGTCTAAGGAACGTATATTCTAAGACAGCCAGGTTGCTTGATTTTTGCGGGAATTCGCCGGGGCGCCGAAAAGCACTGCGTCGAATTTTTTGCTATGTTTGCAATACTTAACGAATGGGGTATTTGATGAACGGTAAAGATAGCAGCAAAAAAGCTGCACGCCGCAGGAAGGGAGGTTAGTTGTTAGTTTTGATTTGAGGGTCTAGCGGGACTTATCAAGCACAAAGGCGGGACGATTATGCGTGTAACAATTGGTAAACAAATTATCTTGGTATGTGTTCTTATTGTGTTGGCTTTTACGGGTCTAAATATTTATACCTATTTCCAAATTCAAAAGGTACAGGAAGATTATGAAGGCTTATTAAAACGCAGTGTTCCTTTAGTCGTTGATATTAAAGAATTAAGTCGCGAACTGAGTACTCAGTCGGCTCAAGTGAGAGGCTTTATTTTGTCAGCGGATCCACAGTATGTTGATCGTTATGAAGCATCAAAGAAGAAAACAGCAACTGTTTTGTCGGACTTAGAGGGAAAGTTGATTACGCCTGAAGGCAAACAGAAAGTGGCCGAATTGAAAGCCTCTTTAGCTGATTACGATAAAATTGCCGAGCAAGGACTTACTCTTCGAAAGACCCAAGGCCAGGCGGAAGCGGTGAAAGCGGTTGCGGCTTCTGGAGCTAAGATTGTTGCCGCTGATAAGAATATGGAAGACACGGTTAAGTTTTTAGAAGATCGTATGGAGCTGAGAAGACAGGAAACCCAGGCCGATGTAACAAAGATTCAGTCTCTATTGTTTATTCTTGACGGAATTATTCTTGTGATCGGCGCCTTACTAGCCTGGTATTTGGCTAGACGAATCTCTCGGCCGCTTAATGATGTATCGCAGGCGGCGCAGCGTATTGCCGATGGGGATCTGGGCGTACATAATATTTCATATCAAGCCAATGATGAAATCGCTGATATGATCCGCTCTTTTTCGCATATGCGCGAAAATCTGCGGAAGTTAGTTGGAAGTGTAGCTAAGTCAGCTCAACAAGTGGCTGCTGCTAGTGAAGAGTTGACAGCGAGCTCTAATCAGTCAGCTCAGGCCGCGACACAAGTGGCTGAAACAGTTACCTGTGTCGCTGGTGGCGCTACCAATCAATCGACAGAAATTGATAAAGCAGCCAGTGTAGTGGAAGCTATGTCGCAGGAGATTCATCAGATTACATCACATGCCCAGGAAGTGACCAAAAAATCCGAAGAAACAGCACAAGCTGCTAGCGTAGGCGGCGAAGCCGTAACACAAGCTACGCAACAAATGAATTTGATCCAAGATTCCGTGGTATCATCAGCAAAAGTAGTACGCCGTCTTGGTGAACGTTCTCAGCAGATTGGTGAATTTGTTACGATGATCAGCGGGATTGCCAGTCAGACGAATTTACTGGCGCTCAATGCGGCTATTGAGGCGGCGCGAGCTGGTGAGCAAGGACGCGGCTTTGCCGTTGTAGCGGAAGAAGTTCGTAAGTTGGCTGAACAGTCCCATGAAGCAGCAGAGAAAATTACGGGAATTATTCATGACATTCAATCCGAAACAGCTGAAGCCGTTACCGTTATGGATCGGGAAACTGATGAAGTATCTAGAGGGGCTCAAGTTATTGCTACAACAGGCGAGCGCTTTCAGTTTATTGAACGCATGGTTCTTGACTTGACGGGACAAATTGGTTCGATTAATTCGGCTGCGCAAAATCTGATGACTGCCAGTGATGACGTTGTCAATTCTGTAGAAGCCATCAGAGGCGTTGCATCGTCAACGGCTTGTGATACCCAGTCAATTTCAGCAGCGACGCAAGAACAGTCGGCTTCGATGGAAGAGATTGCTTCAGCCAGCCAAACCTTGGCGCAAATGGCTATGGAATTACAAGATGTTGTTGCTAAATTCCATCTTTAATACAATAGGCTAGAAAGATTATAAGAGAGACTTGTCGATTTGACAGGTCTCTTTTTGCATCCATTGAATATTTTGAGGGGCAAGTGTACAATAAATACAGAAATGGATTTGACCTTTAAAGGTGGACAGAATATGAGTGGATGTTCTCAGTGGGAAGATTGTTTCAGCGAGTTAGTACAAGCAGGCTTATTACGCAGCAAAGCGACAGGGAGACCTGTTTTAGTGAGCCATAGCGAAGAATCGCCTTGGAACCTTTTGGATTTTTTTGCAAAAACCGCGGCAATACGTTCCCAGGGATTTTACTGGATGAGCGCCAGTCGGGAAGAAATGTTTGCTGGTGTGGATGCGGCTTATACGATAGAAGTGAAGGCGGAGGAAAAAAATCCCCTGACAGCAGCAGAAGCAAGGTGGCAGTCCCTTCGTGGGGATCTACTGCTATCGCCAAGAATGCAAGAATTAGGTCTCAGTCCTTTATGGATTGGCGGCAGTCGCTTTGACCCGTTGCGGCCCATAGAGTTAAAGTGGAGCAAGTTTCCCGCTGCTCGGTTTCAAGTACCGAGTTGGCTGCTGCAGGAAAAAGGCGGCAGGCGGTATTTAACAACGACTCTGCTTGTTTCTCCCGAAGATCAGGTCGATCTGTTAGTTCAGCAGAATTTGACCGTGTTCGATCGGTTAAGAAAAGCGATGAATCAAGAATCTAGCGAAATACCGGCTGAACAGTGGGATGCTTTTCCGGGAGATTATGAAGACTATATCAAAAAAGTGACCTTTTTACGGGACCAAGTCCGACAGGGTACTTTAGAAAAAGTGGTGTTTGCCCGAGAGCTGATCTTGCAGGGAGATAAAGATTTTTCCATTGCCTCGGTGTTACGGCAATTAGAGCTGAAACAAAACAACAGTTATGTTTTTGCCTTTGATTATGGGGGTGATGTTTTTCTGGGGGCTACGCCAGAGCGTCTCACGAAACGTCGGCAAGGCATTTATTACTCAACCTGCTTAGCGGGATCAGCGCCAAGAGGTAACGATGACGCTAGCGATGAAGTTTTAGGCAGTGAGCTTCTGCACGATGCGAAGAATCGGCAAGAGCACTTTTTGGTTGTGAAACGGATTCGGCAAATTCTTGATAAGCATTGTGAAGCTCTAGATATTCCGAATGAGCCTGTTTTGATGAAATTAGCTCAAATTCAGCATCTCTATACGCCTGTTCGTGGTAAAGCTAGATCGAAGTCGTCCCTGTTATCGCTTTTGGCAGATCTTCATCCGACGCCTGCTTTAGGTGGTTTGCCTGTTGCAGCAGCTGTAACTGCGATTCGCGAAAGTGAAACTTTTGATCGTGGCTGGTACGGTGGTCCGATCGGCTGGATAAATTTTGACGGCGATGGGGAGTTTGCTGTAGCACTACGCTGCGCTTTGTTGCAAGGTCGAACCGCTTCATTATTTGCTGGTGGGGGCATTGTGGCTGATTCTGATCTAGCCAGCGAATATGAAGAGACAGAAGTGAAACTTCGACCAATGATAGTTGCTTTGGGGGGCGAGTAAATGAAGCAGGAACAAGTATTAGCGACTTATCTTGGGCCCATTGTGGGAGCTTTAGCAACTGCTGGAGTAAAACATGTTGTAGTCAGTCCGGGATCGCGCTCTACTCCTTTGGCGCTGCTTTTAGCGCATCATAAACAGATCAAAGTGTGGTTGCACGTCGACGAGCGTTCTGCTGCTTTTATGGCTTTAGGAATGGCTAAGGCGAGCCAAGAACCAGTTGCTCTCTTATGTTCTTCTGGTACGGCTGTAGCCAATTATTTACCGGCTGTAGCTGAAGCGAAACATTCACGGACGCCGCTGATTATTCTTACAGCTGACAGACCTCATGAATTGCGCGATGTAGGAGCGCCGCAAACGATGGAACAAAATCATATTTTTAGCTCTTTTGTGAAATGGTTCTGTGAACTGGCGGAACCAGCGCCGCTTCAAGAGCTTACTGCCTATGGGATTGCTGCCGCTGCGCGAGCGGTTGCTACGGCTGTAAGTAGTCCTGCCGGCCCGGTTCATTTAAATTTTCCTCTAAGAGAACCGCTGTTGCCTGATCTGGCCTTAGCTGAGTCGCTATGGAATGAAAATAACCGCAATATCGGGGTAAAGAGCGGTAAGCAATGCATTGCTGCGGCTGAGGCGGCGAAACTTATGGAAGAACTTATGAAGCAGCCGCAAGGAATTATTGTTTGCGGACCAAGCGAGGCAGAGGATGCGACCTTTGCTAAGGCGGTTACAACATTGGCGGAAACGCTTGGTTATCCGCTGCTAGTAGATCCGTTGTCGCAGCTTCGTAGTGGTTCGCATAATAAAATGATGCTTATTGAGACCTATGACGCCTTTTTGCGTGACATAGCAGTGGCTGAGACGCTGCGTCCAGAGGTCATTCTCCGTTTTGGTGCGTTGCCTGTATCAAAAAGTTTATTTCAGTTTTTGAAAAAACATAGCAGCGTCCGCCAAATTCTTGTTGATGCGACAGAGACTTGGCGTGATCCGGCGCTTACGGCTACAGAAGTATTTTATAGTGATTCGAGTGAGTTTTGCCGCAGTCTTCTTAGTCATCAGGTAGAGTTCCAGTCAAAGCAAGTTACATTGCAGGCTTCGCTAGATAGAGCTAGTGCAGCTAGGACTAGGAGTGCTACTTTGTGGCAAAAAAAATGGCTTTCGATGAACAAGGCTGTACGAGCGGTTATAACAGAGGCCACAGAGCCAGGAGCGATGGCAGAAGCAATCATGGCAAAAGGCGATCCAGTCGGATCTTCCTATCGTTCGCTGCTGAGCGCTCTGCCTGCTGCCGCGACGATTGTAGTCGGAAATAGCATGCCGATTCGTGATTTAGATACATTTTTTCTAACTCAAGAGCCTAAGCTCTGTGTCATCGGCAATCGTGGCGTTAATGGAATTGATGGTCTTACTTCGACGGCACTAGGAGCGGCTGTTTTTTCTCAGCCTTGCGTGCTTGTTGTGGGCGACTTATCCTTTTTTCATGACTTAAACGGTCTGTTAGCGGCCAAGCTTCATGAAATTTCCTTAACGGTTATTCTTATTAATAATGATGGCGGCGGGATCTTTTCTTTTTTACCTCAGGCTAATTTGCCAGAGCATTTTGAAGAATTATTCGGCACGCCCCTTGGTCTTGATTTTTCTGCAGTTGTAGCGATGTATGGCGGGTCGTTTATTCGTTTAAAAGAGGAAAAATCTTTGCAAGATTGTTTGGCAAGAGTTTTGCCTTTGCCAGGACTTAAGGTGATTGAAGTCGAAAGTGATCGAAGTGACAATGTAGTTTGGCACAAGCAACTGTGGCA
>URQW01000083.1 GCA_900550105.1 uncultured Pelosinus sp. | reverse complement strand
TTCACTGAGCCAGAGTTCGCCCGCAAGGAAACACGAATTCTGGCCATAAGTTCGCCCACGCCAAAAGGCTTCGTCAAATAATCATTGGCCCCAAGATCAAGGGCTTCCACTTTTTCTGTTTCCTGGTCGCGTGCCGATAAAATGATGATCGGAGTTGTTGACCATTCCCGAATTGTCTTGATCACCGCCTTGCCATCCATATCAGGCAGACCTAAATCCAGCAAAATCAAGTCAGGTTTGTGAGCTAAAACCTGGTCAATGCCACTTTTCCCATTTGCCGCTTCTACGACACTATAAGAGTGACCTTCTAAGGAAACTTTAATTAATCTTCGGATCTGAATCTCATCATCTACAATCAGCACTTTCGTCTGCTGTCCCATGTTATCCCTCCAGCGACAAGGTGAAGACGAAGCGACTTCCCTTATCTAAGCGATTTACAACCCATATTTCGCCGCCATGGGCTTCGATAATGCCTTTGCAAATAGAAAGGCCAAGTCCCGTACCAGCAACACTTTTTTGCGCCTTGCCGCGATAAAACTTCGCAAAGACGTGTTCTAAATCTTCGGTAGCAATTCCTTTGCCGCCATCAGCCACAGACACCATCAATTTTTTATCATCTACTGTCGCGGCAATTTCAATCGCCTCATTGAGCGGTGAATATTTATTCGCATTATCCACTAGATTAACTAGTACTTGTTCTAGTAACACACTATCACCGCGAAATAGCGGAATATCAGGTTCAAGCTGAATCAAAATCTCTCGTTCTTGCAAATTTTCATCTAGTCTTTGCAAAGCAGCGCCGATAATATCCTGTATATCGCACCAATCTTTTTTTACTTTCATTGTACCGCTTTCCAACCGAGCCGTATCGAGTAAATTGTTAATAATTCGCTCCATCCGCATGGCGCCTGATTTAATATTATTTTGTAATTCCTCTTGAATTTCAGTGGAGAGAGAAATGGTTCGATCAAGCAGCGTTGAGACTGAGCCGAGAATAGTAGCTAAAGGAGTTTTAAGCTCATGCGAAATAGAATTTAATAAAGCCATGCTCAAGCGTTCCGACTCGGCTAGCAGCGCCGCTTTCTGTTCTTCCGCTGCCAATTGTACCCGTTCAATGGCGATAGCGGCCATAGCTCCCCAAGCGTCGATCAAACGCCTCTGTTCTGGCGTAATATTTTTTTCTACCACATGAATGCCTAGAACGCCGAGAGTGCGGCCGCGTGTCCTTAAGGGCAAATACAGAAATGTAGCTGACGGTAACGTTTCCGTGGATCTTCCCGCCAATTGACCATGCTCAAAGGCCCACAGAGCCACGCCTGTTTCACTGGACATATTTTCTATGGTTTCATTCAGCCCAGCCTGTGAAACAATTTCCAGCTGCCCTTTCGCATTGGGCAAAAATACAATAACGCCTCGCTCCAAGGCTTCAGCAGCGGTCGCAGCCAGGCGGCGAATAATCGTCTCTAAATCTACTAAGGCAGCGACTTCACGACTAAATTCATAAAGAACGCGAATCCGCCGTTCCTGTTGCTCGGCAAAGCGCGCTTCATTACGAAGTTTTTCCGTCTGTCCGCCAGCAATAAAAGCAACACAAAGGAAAATAATAAAAGTCCAGATATAGCGAATATCAAGAACATTAAAACTGAAAATAGGCGGCACAAACAAAAAATCAAAAACCACAACCGTACAGGCCGCCGTACAATACGATGGACCTCGCCCCCACCAAGCGGCGCTTAGTAGTACAGGAAGCAAGTACAGCATCGCCACATTCACTAAATCGAGCTGCGGCATAAACCAGCAAAATACAGTGTTGATGAACATCATGAGAATACCGCCGCTATAGTATCGCCAAGAAAAGCTTTGCTTCTTTTTCAAGGTTTCCACTTTGGGAACATACTCTAACGATTTTTTGCCTTGAATCACATGGATCTGAATGCCGGCACTCTGCCGAATAAGCTGGTCTACAACGGCGCCGCCGCGAAGCCATTCCCAAAAACGATTTTTCAGAGGCTTGCCAATTACAATATGAGTAATATTTTCCTGATGGGCGAAAGCAAGCATCGTTTCCACCATATCGCGTCCCGATACGGATATCACTTTGCCGCCTAGTTCTTCTGCCAAATGAAGGTTTTGACGCAAACGCTCGCGATCTTGATCGCCTAGTGTCGGGTTATGAGCTGTCTCAATATGCAGCGCGTACCAATCTGATTTCATCGCTGCGGCCATGCGTTTAGCCACACGGATTAAATGAGCCGAAAAAGGGCTGGCGCTGACACAGACAAGCACTTTTTCTCCTGCGGGCCAAGGGCCTTCGATCGCATGATCCTGCATATACTCACTCAGCTGCTGATCGACGCGATGCGCCGTAAACCGCAGCGCCATTTCCCGGAGAGCGTTAATATTGCCGGGACGAAAAAAATTTTGGAGCGCTCTTTCGGCCTGTCCCGGTAAATAAATCTTGCCTTCTTTGAGCCGCTTCAACAAATCATCCGGCGGAATATCAATGAGTTGAACTTGATCAGCATTTTCTAAAATAGAATCAGGAACAGTCTCTCTGATTTTAACTTCCGTAATATGTTCCACAATATCATTTAAACTTTCGATATGCTGAATATTTAGTGTCGTATAAACATGAATGCCTGCAGCTAACAATTCCTCGACATCTTGAAAACGGCGTACATGACGCGAGCCAGGCACATTTGTATGAGCCAGTTCATCGACTAAAACAAGCTCAGGCTTCCGCTGTAAAATCGCATCAAGATTCATTTCTTGCAGTATTTTACCGCGATATTCTATTGACTGCGGCTCAAGACGCGGCAAGCCAGAAAGCATGGCCTCCGTTTCTTGGCGGCCATGGGTTTCAATCCAGCCAATAACGATATCAGTCCCTTCACGCAGCCGTTCTTGAGCGCTTTCGAGCATCGCATACGTTTTACCTACCCCAGCAGCAGCCCCTAAGAAAACAGTAAGCTTGCCGCGTTTTTCCTTACTTGCTTTTTTTAACAACGCTTCGGGGTCGCGCCGTATATCATAATGGTTCCCCACAAAATTCCTCCCTCACCTATATAAATAAATTTTTATGTATATAGGAAGAGCAGTTACCGAAAAATCCGATAACTGCCTAGCATCTGTTTATTATGGATAGTTTGACGAGACTCCGTCAAGCGCTACATTTAAATTCAATACATTCACCTTGTTGACTTTAAATCCGCCAAGATGAGGCGCTTCAATTTGTTTATTTATAATACTTTTCACCGTATCTTCGGAAATTCCTCTTGCCGCGGCAATACGCGCTGCCTGCAAATAAGCGTTTTCTATTGAGATATCAGGATCAAGACCGCTTGCCGATGCCATAACCGCATCAGCCGGAATTTTCACATCGTCCGCCAAGTGATTCTCTGTTCTAAAATCAGCGGCTTTTACAGCAATTCCTTTGATTAATTTTTCACTAGTAGGCCCTAAATTGCTTGCCGACGAATTGGCGGCATCATAGCCATCATCCCCGGCGGCCGATGGCCGACCGTGAAAATATTCGGGCTTAGTAAAATTTTGACCAATTAAAGAAGATCCGATCAGCTTACCCTCTTTAGCAAGGAAAGAACCATTGGCTTGCGTGGGAAATAAAGCCTGTGCAACCCCGGTAATCAGCAAGGGATAGCCAACTCCCGTAATAAGTGTAAGCACAATCAGCAGCAACAAAGCGTTCGCAAATTGCTTAACCATACAAATAACCTCCTTCGCCTTTTAGACAAGACCGAATAAGACAAGCAGCATATCAATCGCTTTTATGCCCACAAAGGGAACCAGCAAGCCGCCAAAGCCATAGAGTAGTAAGTTTTTCTTGAGTATCGCGCTGGCTCCTAACGGTTCATATTTTACGCCTCGCAAGGCCAGCGGAATCAATACCACAATAATCAAGGCATTGAATATAACAGCACTCAAGATCGCGCTCTGCGGCGTAGCAAGCTGCATAATATTTAAAATACCCAGCACGGGATAGGCGCTCATAAACATGGCGGGAATAATAGCAAAATATTTTGCTACGTCATTAGCGATGCTGAACGTTGTGAGCGCGCCGCGCGTCATTAACAGCTGCTTACCGATTTCCACCACTTCAATAAGTTTTGTCGGATTGCTGTCAAGGTCGACCATATTCCCCGCTTCCTTGGCCGCCTGGGTTCCGCTGTTCATGGCAACCCCTACATCAGCTTGCGCCAAAGCTGGGGCATCATTCGTGCCATCGCCCGTCATAGCAACAAGCATTCCTTTTTCCTGATATTCACGAATTAATTGTAATTTATTTTCTGGTGTAGCCTCTGCCAGAAAATCGTCGACTCCCGCCTCGGCGGCAATGGCTGCTGCAGTTAGAGGATTATCACCTGTAATCATCACTGTTTTAATGCCCATTTTCCGCAGTTCAGTAAAGCGCTCTTTCATGCCGCCTTTTACAACATCCTTCAAGTAGATCGTGCCAAGAACACGCGACTTTTCCGCTACCACCAAAGGCGTCCCGCCACCTTTGGCAATTCTGGCGCAATCCGCTTGGACCTGATCCGGAAAAAGACCGCCAAGCCCTTCCACATAACGACGAATCGCATCCATGGCCCCTTTACGAATCTTCGCATCGCCAAAATCCACACCGCTCATGCGAGTTTGTGCTGTAAAGGGAATAAATAGAGCCTGCAACTGTTCCATATCCCGCTCGCGAATGTTATAAAGCTGCTTGGCCAGAACGACAATGCTGCGGCCTTCCGGCGTTTCATCAGCCAACGAAGATAGCTGCGCGGCATCAGCCAATTCTTCTGATTCAATGCCTGGCGCGGCAATAAACTCGGCGGCCATGCGATTTCCCAGGGTAATTGTTCCGGTTTTATCAAGAAGCAAGGCGTCAATATCGCCTGCCGCCTCTACGGCCCGACCAGACATGGCCAGCACATTGTGTTGCAGCAAGCGATCCATACCGGCGATGCCAATCGCGCTGAGTAACCCGCCGATCGTCGTCGGAATTAGGCAAACTAGTAGCGCAATCAATACAATCACAGAGATCGTCGTCGATGAGTAGATGGCAAAAGGTTCAATCGTCGCTACAGCAATCAAAAATACAATAGAAAGTCCCACAAGCAAAATCGTCAAGGCAATTTCATTAGGCGTTTTCTGGCGCTTCGCCCCTTCCACCAGACCAATCATGCGATCGAGAAAGGTTTCGCCGGGATTTGCTGTAATACGAATCTTGAGCCAATCTGACAGTAATTTCGTCCCGCCTGTGACTGAAGATTTATCGCCGCCTGATTCGCGAATGACTGGCGCTGATTCGCCAGTTACAGCACTCTCATCGACAGAGGCGATGCCTTCAATGACTTCCCCATCGCTAGGAATAATATCACCTGGTTCGACAAGTACAAGATCGCCTTTTTGTAGCGCAGCCGCCGAAATAAGTTCGACCTTGTCACCGCAAAATCGTTTGGCCTTCGTATCAGTCCTGGTCTTCCGCAGCGCCTGCGCCTGGGCTTTCCCCCGGCCCTCGGCAAGCGCTTCGGCGAAGTTGGCAAAGAGCACGGTAAACCAAAGCCATAAAGCAATTTGCCCTTCAAAGCGAATATCAGTAAGAGCACCGCCGAACATATCGCGCAACAGCATCGCAGTCGTCATTAGGGAGCCAACCATTACGATAAACATGACGGGATTTTTCACCTGCACCCGCGGGTCAAGTTTGGCAAAGGCTTGCCCTATGGCAGTAAACACCATGGCTTGATTGACTTTTAATTTATTATCCATAGGAATGCCTCCTTAATATAGCTGCCCTTGCAGCATTAATAAATGCTCAACAATCGGACCTAGCGCCAAAGCTGGAAAAAAGGTGAGTGCGCCGACAATCAAAATGACGGCAAATAAGAGTAGTACAAAAAGCCAGCCATGGGTCTGGAAAGTACCTGGCCCTACAGGCGATACTTTCTTTGCTGCGAGATTGCCAGAAATAGCTAGAATGGGGAAGATTACACCGAATCTTCCTAGCAACATAGCCACAGCTAACGTCAAATTATAAAAGGGACTATTGGCGTTAAGCCCGGCAAAGGCGCTGCCATTATTAGCTGATGCTGAAGCATAGGCATAAAGGATTTCGCTGAGTCCGTGGGGACCGTTATTATTAATGGCCCCAACTCCCACATCCAGGACTGACGAAGTAGCACTGCCCAACAAAATGCAAATCGAAGGAATCAACACAGCCAATACAGCCATCTTCATCTCCGGCGCTTCAATCTTTTTCCCGAGGTATTCCGGTGTCCGCCCGACCATAAGCCCCACGATAAATACTGTGAGAATCACAAAGGACATGATACCGTAAAACCCAGCGCCGACACCGCCAAAAACGACTTCGCCCAGCATAAGCTGTATCATAGGAATCATACCGCCAAGCGGCGTAAAACTATCCAGCATAGCATTCACGGCGCCACACGAAGCGGCTGTCGTAATCGCCGTAAAGAGAACAGATCCGCCTAAACCAAAGCGAACTTCTTTACCTTCCATATTGTTTGGCGCGGCCACACCCAAATTAGCAATATTGGGATTGCCATACAACTCGCTCGTATAGAGAACACCAAGAAATAAGAGAAACAAGAGCAGCATCGCCGCTAAAATGGCTTTTCCTTGCCGAAGATCGCCGACCATTCGGCCAAAAGCAAGGACAAGGCTGGCGGGAATCAAAAAGATCGCCAGCATTTGCAAAAAATTAGTAAGAGCTGTGGGGTTCTCAAAGGGATGAGCTGAGTTAGCATTAAAAAAGCCACCGCCGTTTGTCCCGAGCAGTTTAATGGCCTCCTGCGATGCTACAGGACCCATGGCAATCGTTTGCGAACCGCCTTCGACCGTCGTTACCGTCACATAAGATGAAAAGTTTTGAATCACGCCTTGTTGGACAAACACCAGCGATAACAGAATGGATACAGGCAACAGAATCCACAAAGTGCCGCGAACCATATCCACCCAGTAGTTTCCAATCTTGTCCGTTGTCTTGCGAATCAGGCCGCGAATCAGTGTCATGGCCACAGCAAGTCCTGTAGCAGCAGAAAGGAAATTATGTGCCGTCAAGGCTGTCATCTGTGTAAAATAGCTCATCGTTGACTCGCCACCATAGGCTTGCCAGTTCGTATTCGTAATAAAGCTGACCGCCGTATTTAGCGCCAAATCCCACGACAAGTTACTTTGCTGCGCCGGATTGAGCGGCAGAACTTCTTGCACTAATTCGGTGATAAAAATAGCCAAAAAGCTAAGTAAATGAAACCATAGCAACGCTTTGCCATATTCTTTCCAATTCATTTCCTGCGCCGGATCAATCGCCGCCGCTTTATAAATCAGCCTTTCTAGGGGCCTGCAAAACCAATCGAGAAAAGTGGGCTTGTCGGTAAATACTTTTGTAATATAAAGACTGAATGGCACTGCTAGTAACAGCAGTAAAATTATATAGCTCGCAAACAAAAGCACATCGCTGTTCATATTAAAATTCCTCCGGTTTTAGTAAGACGTATACAAGATAAACAAGCAATCCCATAGTCACAATCCCGCTCAATAAATAATCCCCCATATTACTGCCTCCTTTAGCTCTGCTTCCTTATCTCGACCTGCCTTGTAGTGATTCATTCCTTGTATTTAGCTTAGCATCGGCCATATAAAAAAGGGCTAAAACTTCCCAGTAAACCCATAAAGAAAACATAAAAAGGGCTGTTTCACTAAGCAAAAAGCTCGCTTAATGAAACAGCCCTTAAACTGCTTACTAGCAGTTCATCCGGCTTTGTTATGCTATTAAAGTTACTTACCAGCAGTTTTTTCGTCACTGCTGCTCTTCGTCCCAGTCTCACCTGTTCCTGTCTCACTCGTCTCCAGCGACTGACTGGCGGAAGTTTTACCATTCAAATTACTTGATGCTACCTTAGCCCCGCTGACTTTCTCTTTAGCCTTTTCGTCAGATGCTTTCTTGGTTGTTGCCGCAGTCTGTTGTTGCACGCTTCTTTTTACAACGGCAGGGGTATCGGCCACTTTGATTTCCTTAGGCACGGACTGGCTATACTCAGCTGCTTCCTTTTCCATAGCCTGACGATATTTTTCATCCATAGGAATTCCTTGTATCTGAGCGATTTTGGTCCAAAGCCCTTTAATATCAGGTAACCAGTAGCTCACATCTTGTATCCATAGCGGCGTTCCTTCTACCCAAGCCGTTTCCAAACCAGATTTTGCAGCCTGATCAACGATCGGAGCCAGCTTGACCATTTCGCCTAACGACATATCGGTGCGGACTGCCTTAGAAAATTCCTTCACAAGTTCGGGTAGTCGCGTAATAATCTGAGGATTGGTAAATTCCTGCATAACCGCTTTTAAAAACTTTTGTTGTCTGGCTACCCTGCCAATATCGCCTTCTTCATCGCGATATCGCACATATTCAATGGCTGTCCTACCATTCAAATGCTGTACACCCGGCTGTAAGTTAATATAGAGCCCACCGTTGTCATCATAGGGATCGGAATAGTGCATTGCTTTTTCTACATCAATCGTAACTCCGCCGATGGCATCAATCATACGAACAAAGCCATTAAAATTAATCGTAACCGTATGATCAATCGGAATGCCTATTAAGCCTTCTACAGCCGCTTTGGAAAGCTTCACGCCGCCAAACGCATAGGCATGATTCATTTTGTCCCAGCCGTGTCCGGGAATTTTGACTCTTGAATCACGGGGAATGGAAAGCATGGTAACTTTCTTTTGATCCTTATCAATTGTCACGACAAAGGCTGTATCTGAACGTCCGACATCATCATCACGTTCATCAACGCCCAGTACTAAAATATTGACTTTTCCAGTGCCTAAGTCTGGCACCACTCGCGTTATAACCGATTGACCTGTATCGTCAGCCCAAAAATAAGCAGCGCCGACGCCAACAACAAAAGCTAAAAGAAAAAACGAAATCACAAACAACCAGTTTCGTTTCCGTTTTGATTTTCGTTTTGCTAAACGACCTTCCGGTATATCTTGCGCCATAAAAGCATCTCCCTAACTGCTATTCTTCTCATATCTGCTATTATATGACTCTCTCGGGCTTCTGGCAATGGAAAAGAAAGAAGGCAAACCAATTAAACTCGCTCATTGGCAATCACCTTCCAGGAAACGGCGGTAACACCCGCCTCTAAACAAATATGGCTGACGATTTTCTCTACAGCATGATCGGTTCGGCCCACCATACTTAATAAGTGAGCTGTTACGACGACACGTACTTGGTCATCTACATTTTCGCTTTTCAACGCATGAAGCATTAAAGTTTCTTCATTAATCTCCTGTAACAGCAAAATCCTCACTTGCGCTTCAAATTCTCGTCGACACGTCACATCAATGCGATACTCCAGTTCTTCCTCGGTTTCGCTATGCGGCGTTTTGTTAACACGTTGCGCTAACGGCCTGAGCAGCGTATTCGCCAGAAGAATAAAGCCAGCGCCAACTACTGCTTCCAGCAAAAAACCAGCGCCAGTCATTGTGCCGATGGCTGCCGAACACCATAAGGTAGCTGCCGTATTTAAGCCGCGAATATTGAGACCATCGCGCATAATCACGCCAGCACCAAGAAAACCAATCCCTGATACGACCTGCGCCGCAATTCGACTAGGACTGGAATCATTGACGGTCATCACGGACAGCATCACAAATAAGGCTGATCCTGTGGCTACAAGCGTATTGGTTCTAAGCCCAGCCATTCGTTGCCGCCACTGTCTTTCCATACCAATAAAAGCTCCTAAAAAGAATGCTAGAGCAATGCGCAGTACAAAATCGAATAAAGTCATGGTACGTCCCTCCTTCTAAACAACGAAACACTCTTTCAACAGTGGAAAATGTTTTGTTCCTAAAAACTCGTTAGATAAGATACCAAAGGTAAAGTAACCAAACAAAGAATTGTCGAAATCATAATAGCGCCTACGGCTCCTGCTTCATCAGACTGATTCACTCGCGCAAACATAGCAATAGCGGCCATACAAGGCATGCCCGCTAAAGTCGTAATAAAAGTAATAATTTCGGGCTGCACTCGAAAAACCCGTAAAGCATAAAAAGTAATGAGCGGAAGTACGATCATTTTTGTGGCAGCAATGGCATAGTATTCAAATTTCACGAGAAATTTTCGCACATTACAAGAACAAAAAGTACCGCCAATATAAATGAGCGATAAAGGCGTTGTAGCATCGCCCACTACGCCGAGTGCTTTATTTAACGTCACAGGCAACTTCCAATCCATGAGAATAAACAAAATGGCCAGCACGATTCCTAGCATAGCGGGATTTGCTATATTTTTCAGATTCGCTGCGAAAGAACTTTGCTCGAGTCGCTTCTCCGGCAATGTCAAATAAAAGCCAATCGTCCATAGAAACAGCTGATCAATAATACTAAACAAGGCCATATATAGCATACCGCGTTCCGGTAAAATACCAAGAATTAAAGGAATTCCGATAAAGCCTACATTGCCAAACATAGCTGAAGCCTGAAAAACACGTCCATAATTTCCTTGTAATGAAAACAGCCGTTTTAGCAAAACACCGTTAGAAAAAAGCAGGACGTACATAAACACGGTTGCCAAAATCACTTCCACCAAACAAGAAAACATGTCAGCACGCGTCGCTCCATTGATTGATTTATGAAAAATCATAACAGGCAGAATCAGCCGCATAATCAGCTTTGATAAATCGCCCAAATATTGCTCCGTTAATGCCTTTGTCTTGACGCCGATAATGCCTAACGTCACCATAACGCTAAACATTTCTAACTGCGTTAATACAAGATAAAACGATTCCATAATTCTGCTCCTTTAAAAAAGCCCCTAAAACCAGCTATATATTTTTTCAAACGATGCAGTGCCATCTTACAGAGTTTCAACTATTTTCTTGGCTAGAACCCCTAAAAAAGCTTGAAGTGCTGGTGAAAGCCACTTATCCTTATGATAAGCAACCTGAATGACCGTATCAAATTCTTCTCCAGTCCAATGTAAATCAACTAACGCTCCTGAGGCTAATTCTTTTTCGACAGCTACGCGAGGCAAGAAGGCAATTCCTAAACCACTAACAGCACATTGTGCCATCGCCGCCACACTGCCGATTTCTAATATG
>URQW01000082.1 GCA_900550105.1 uncultured Pelosinus sp. | reverse complement strand
TGGCGACCCGGATGGGACTTGAACCCACGACCTCCGCCGTGACAGGGCGGCATTCTAACCAACTAAACTACCGGGCCGAACCAGCTTTTATATAATAACATATTATATATACTTTGGCAAGAACTTTTTACTAGTACTTTTTCTTCTCGCATTTACCTTAGCAGCAGCTTTGACAAAACTGCTTGGAGACAAGAACTTCCTCTAAAGATGCAGGTCTCCCTAAATAATAACCTTGCCCACAATCAACTTCTAATTTCTTTAAAATATGCCAAATGGCATCATTTTCGACAAACTCAGCAATCGTTTTCTTTCCCAACGTATGGGCTACGGCATTCATCGCTTGTACAAGAGCCTGTTGCTTGGGATTATTCTCTAGGTTTCTTACAAAGGATCCATCAATTTTCAAATAGTCAACTGGCAGCTTTCCTAAGTGAGAAAAAGAAGAGAAACCGACACCAAAATCATCTAGAGCAAAATGACAGCCGAGCTTCTTTAAACCATTAATCCATTTTTCTACTATTGATAAATCCTTGATTGTCGCACTTTCTGTAATCTCAAAACCAAGTCGATTTGGCTCTATGCCGCTTTCTAGTATAGAGCGTTCAATCCAGCTTAAGAGCCCTTCATCACTCAGGGTAAAACCTGATAAGTTCACAAAAATTCTTAACTGCGGCTGATTTTCAAGTACCGAAAGTGTTTTCGATATCACCCAGCGATCAATAGAGGCTATGAGACCACTCTTTTCCGCCACAGGAATAAAGTCAACTGGTGAAATAATATGGTCACCATCTATTAGCCGGATCAGCGCCTCATAATGAATAATGCCCTTGCCTGACTGATAAATCGGCTGAAACACTAGTTTAAACTGATCACGTCGTAATGCCTGATAAATTAAAGCCACTTTGCGATTCATTTCAAAAATACGACGACGGTCATCAATATCACTGATAAGCATAACCCGGTTTTTTCCGGCTTCCTTAGCCTGATGAACCGCGGCATCTACATAAGAAAAAATACGTTTTACTTCGACTGCTTCATCAATATAGACAATACCGATACTTGCCGTAACGCGAAGAGGAATTTTGCTAGCATCGACATAAAAGTTTTCTTTTTCTAGTGTTTTTAAGAGCCTTGTAGCCATGCAGTTCGCCTTTTCCAAGGTGGTCTCATACAGAAAAATTAAAAACTCATCGCCGCCTAAACGGGCTAAAAAATCACCTTTACGCAGGTTGCGCTTCAATAATTTTACAGCCTGTTGCAATAAACGGTCACCCGCCTTATGGCCATACGAATTATTGACAAGATTAAAATTATCAAAATCAAGTAGCAGTAACGCGCTTTTTTGCGCCACACAACCATTTGTGCCTGTCTTTTTCAAATGTTCTTCTAAATAGTAGCGGTTTGGAATATCTGTAAGATAATCATAGTGGGCCAAATGCCATAGTCTTTCTTCCATCTGCTTGCGATGACTAATATCACGGATAATACTCAATAAAACAGGCACCCCAGCTACAATGCTTCGTTGCGATTGAACCTGCACGTAAAAAATCGTACCATTTTTCCGCTTATGCTTTGCTTCAAAACAAACGCCGGCGGCTCCGGCTAATTTCATCTGTTCTAAAATTAGAGCTGCTTCCGTACCGTCTTCCCGCACATCAAAAATCGTTAAAGCTGTGAGTTCTTCCGCTGAGTAGCCATATACACGAAGCGCAGCATCATTACCTGCTAGAATTTGCCCTTCTAAAGCTATAAATAAAATAATATCTCCTGTCTTTTCTGCGAGAACCTGATATTTTTGAATCTGCGCTTCTATTTCGGCAAACAACATCTTTTCTTGCGCCTTTCCTACCGACTCAGAATCATTTTTCTTCACAAAAAATCCTCCTACCTCGCGCTCTCAAAAAAATAAAAGACCAGGCCTGACACCTGGTCTATCTATACAGGGAGCAACCTGGCAATCATAGACATCCTGTCTTTAGACCCATAGCTTTGCGTCCTTATCTTTCGATAAGTTTGCCATATTCATTATCTTTATTTATATCATAACATGCTAATAACTGTCAATTCAGGGCTTCTTAAATAGTTTACTTAAATTTTCCGACTGCCCCGTTTGGTAATAGGAGTTCCGGCTTTGCAAGCGGGACATTCTTCTGGTGCAAAAGACGCCACATCAAGATGCAACAACGCCTCGGTCGGCGCTTCAAAGGAAGCTTTACCACCGCTGCGATCCACAAGAATTCCCACCCCAGCAATAATTCCGCCTGTTGGTTTAATTGTGTCAATCACTTCCTGCACCGATCCACCTGTTGTAACGATATCTTCCACGACGAGAACGCGTTCACCGGGATCGACGTAAAAACCGCGCCGCAGTGCCATTTTGCCGTTTTCCCGTTCCGTAAAGAGCGATCTTGTACCAAGTTCTTTAGCCACTTCATGAGCCAAAAGAATACCGCCAGTCATCGGTCCGATAACTACGTCAATCTTAGCATCACGAAATTTTTCAGCTAAAGCTTTGCATAACGTTTCGGTATGTTTCGGCTGCTGCAGTACCTGAAATTTCTCAACATACATCATACTATGACGACCAGAGGTCAATAGAAAATGGCCTTCTAAAATCGCCCCAGTTTGTATAAATAACTCTTTTACTTCTGCTTCAGTCATCATACCGTCTCCATTTCTGCTAGTATTTTTTCTACGGCCAAGTTCTTGTCAGCCGCCTGCGTAATAGGCCGCCCAATAACTAAATGCGTTGCTCCTGCCGCAAGAGCCGCTGCTGGCGTACTGGCGCGACTTTGATCTTGCAATGCTGCTCCGGCTGGTCGAATTCCCGGCGTGACGATTAAGAAGTCGTCGCCGCAGGCTTTTCGAATCATCGCGGCTTCATGAGGCGAAGCGACAACGCCGTCCATCCCCGCCGCTTTAGCTAGCTTAGCTAACGTTAAGACTTCTTCACCAATCGCAAGCGGGCAGCCCACTTGCTTCAAAGCTGCCTCGTCCATACTTGTTAATATAGTTACAGCTAAAAGTTTGGGAACCTCACGATTTTCCGCCGCAGCACTTTCCTTCACAGCTTGAGCGGCGGCCTGCATCATAGCAAAGCCGCCAAGAGAATGAAGTGTCATTAGCGAAACGCCTAACTTCGAAAGCGCTGCCGCACTTTTTGCTACAGTATTAGGAATATCATGAAGCTTAAGATCTAAAAAAATAGATTTGTTTTTGGATTGCAGATAACGCAATACCTCATTGCCTTGACTATAGTAAAACTGCATGCCTACTTTATAAAAGCTGACAGAATCGCCTAGTTCGTCAACAATCTGTTTTGCTTCCTCAAGCGAATTTACATCTAAAGCAACGATACAGCGTGAATTACTTTTCGCACTCATACCTGTTCTCCTTATCCAAATTTCACCTTACCAACAATCTCGCTAATATGGGAAATGCCCCGTTTCGCCAAATAATCGTCAAGTCCTGCCGCCACATCAACCATAGCAGAAGGATTCATAAAATTCGCTGTTCCTACGGCAACGGCGCTGGCGCCAGCCAGGAAAAACTCAACAGCATCTTCTGCTGTCATAATGCCTCCCATACCAATTACAGGTACAGAAACGGCCTGAGCTACCTGATAAACCATACGCACAGCTACAGGTTTCACAGCAGGCCCTGATAGACCTCCCATGCCGTTCCCTAGAATGGGTCGCCAGGAGTGAATATCAATGGCCATGCCCAGAAGTGTGTTAATTAAAGAGATCGCATCCGTTCCGGCTTCCTCTACCGCTTTAGCCATAGAAGCAATATCCGTAACGTTCGGCGAGAGTTTCGTAATGACCGGTTTATCTGTATTGGCTTTTACTGCCCGCACTACGCTGGCGGCGCTTTCTTCCTGAACGCCAAAAGCCATGCCGCCTTGTTTGACATTCGGGCAGGATATATTGATCTCAATACCTGCAATCGGCGCACCAGCCAGTTTAGCCGCTAGTATACCGTATTCTTCTACTGTATTCGCCGAAATATTAATGATGATCGGCGTGCCATACGTAGAAACCTTCGGCAGAATTTCCGTTAAAAAAACGTCCACACCGGGATTTTCCAAACCAACAGCATTCAGCATGCCTGCTGGTGTTTCGGCGATGCGATGACCGGCATTGCCAGCACGAGGTAATAATGTCGTACCTTTGACGACAACAGCGCCTAAATCTTCGAGCGGCGCAAAATCTTGATATTCCAGACCGAAACCAAAAGTTCCCGACGCGCTCATAACTGGATTTTTCATGGAAATCCCAGCAATTTCTGTAGCTAAACGGTTCATAAAGACATCACCTCGCTGCTAAAAAAGACAGGTCCATCGGTACAAACCTTAACGCGTTTTTCGCCTTTCGCCGCACAAGTGCAGGAAAGACAAGCCCCCACGCCGCAGGCCATATATTCTTCTAAGGAAACTTGGCAAAGCACACCCGCTTCTTGCGCCGCCTTCGCCACAGCCTCCATCATAATTTTCGGACCACAAGTATAAATCATGTCATAGCCCTTTGTTAAAATTTCCGGCAATAAATCAATACACAGACCTTTTGTACCACAAGTACCGTCATCCGTAGTAATCTGTATATCTTGGCAAACACTTTTGAAATAGTCCGGCCAAATCATTTCTTCCGCTGTTCGTCCGCCCATGACGACAGTCATGGGTTTTGGACAAAGAGATTTTGCCAGATAAATGAGCGGCGCAGTACCAATCCCGCCGCCTACTAGCAGAATTTTTTCGCCTTGCACCGCAAAAGAGTTTCCTAATGGGCCTATCAAATCCAAAACTTCACCCATTTTTTTATCAGCCAGGGCAATAGTGCCCTGGCCTGCTAGTTTATAAATTAAAGTAATCGTTCCTTGCTTCGCATCGGCATCAGCAATACTGATGGGGCGCCGCAAAATATGAGCCGCGCCGACGGCCACATGAACAAACTGCCCCGGCAGAGCCATAGCCGCAATCTCCGGCGCTTTTAGCACAAGCTCGCGCAGAGTCGGCGCTAGAATCTTGTGAGATACAATTGCCGCTTCTTCTCGAACTTTAGCCAAAATAATCCCTTCCTTCTACATAGTCCTGTAGAGCAAGAACATAGGTAAGACGCCGTTCACGCATAACTGTAAGTACCCGCAGAACAGAATTTGCCGTATCAAGCGAAGTGAGACAAGGAATTCCATTTTCGACGGTGGCCCGACGAATCTTGTAGCCGTCACGTTCCTGTTCCTTGCCGCGTGTTAACGTATTAATGACAAGATTGATTTTGCTGCTACGAATGAGATCAAGAATATGCGGCGGCGCTTCACTGACTTTCGGCACACGACTCACGGCGATTCCTCGATCAGTCAAGTACTTCGCCGTTCCTTCTGTCGCCATGAGCTGATAGCCTAATTCTTCAAACCCTTTGGCGATCGACAGAACTTCCGATTTATCTTTATCATTGACAGTGATCAAAACAGTTCCTTCGCGAGGAATATTCATGTTTGATCCG
This sequence comes from uncultured Pelosinus sp., assembly GCA_900550105.1. Lineage (GTDB taxonomy): Bacteria > Bacillota > Negativicutes > UMGS1260 > UMGS1260 > UMGS1260. The sequence continues at coordinate 5,839 of URQW01000082.1, read as the reverse complement.
ATCAGCGCTTTGTAAAGAGCCCGTTCATAGTGATAATCGAGCCCCATAACTTCCCCAGTTGATTTCATTTCAGGTCCAAGCGAAATATCAACTTGCTGCATTTTCGCAAAGGAGAAGACCGGCGCTTTTACTGCTACATAAGGTTTTTCTGGTAACAGGCCGATTGGGCAGCCTAGCGACTTCAGTGTCGCGCCCATAGCAACGCGCGTAGCTAAGTTTACCATGGGAATGTTGGTTACTTTGCTAAGGAAAGGAATGGTGCGGCTGGACCGAGGATTTACTTCGATTACATAAACCTGTTCATCCACAACTACATATTGAATATTGATCAAGCCTTTAACGTTCAATCCGGTAGCTAATTTCTTCGTATAGTCGACGATCATATTAAGAACCTTATCAGATAAGGTCTGTGCCGGATAGACAGCAATACTGTCGCCGGAATGAACCCCAGCTCGTTCAATATGCTCCATAATACCAGGAATCAAGACATCCGTACCATCGGATATGGCGTCAACTTCGACTTCCCGTCCCTGCATGTAGCGATCCACAAGCACAGGGTGTTCATGCGACGCTTTTACGGCATGTTCCATGTAATCAATAAGCTCTTTTGTGCTATAGACAATTTCCATGGCCCGACCGCCCAACACGTAAGAAGGACGAACTACTACAGGATAGCCAATGCTTTCCGCGGCAGCAATTGCTTCTTCGACATTAGTAACCGTTTCGCCTTTCGGCCGTGGAATGGAGAGTTCTTCTAATAACGCATCAAATCGTTCACGATCTTCCGCTCGGTCAATATTGTCGACGCTTGTACCTAGAACCTGAATCCCCCGTTTAGCCAGAGGCCCTGCCAAATTGATAGCAGTCTGACCGCCAAACTGGACGATAATGCCGTCAGGTTGTTCCTTATCAAGGATATTTAACACATCTTCGACCGTAAGTGGTTCAAAGTAAAGTCGATCTGATGTATCAAAGTCTGTGCTGACTGTTTCTGGATTATTATTGATAATCACAGATTCATAGCCGAGCTCGCGCAAGGCCCATACAGAGTGAACTGAGCAATAGTCAAACTCTACGCCTTGGCCAATGCGAATCGGTCCGGAACCGAGTACAACCACCTTTTTCCGTTCCGTCGGCTCTGCTTCATCTTCTGTAGCAGCGTAAGTTGAGTAATAGTAAGGAGTAGCCGCCTCAAACTCAGCAGCGCAGGTATCCACCATTTTGTAACGCGGAACAACACCAAGACTCTTGCGTAATTCTCGCACAGCAAACGGATCTTTACCAGCAAGTTCACCAATGGTGACATCATTAAAGCCCCATTTTTTCGCCTGATCGAGAAGACCTGCCGTAAGTTCTTCTTCGCTAAGACGCTGTTCCATTTTGATAATGTTAAGAACTTTATAGAGGAAGAACGGATCAATCTTAGTAATCTGATGAATGGCGTCGACGGAAATGCCCCGACGCAACGCTTCGGCAATCACAAAAAGTCGTTCATCGTCAGCCAGACTAATCAATTCTTTAACTTCTTTCGTTGAAAGCGAATCCAGTTCAGGCAAATGCAAGCGCTGCAAGCCAATCTCCAAGGAACGTACGGCTTTCATCAATGCGCCTTCTAATGTCCGATCTACTGACATCACTTCGCCGGTGGCTTTCATCTGGGTTCCCAGATTACGATCCGCTAAAACGAATTTATCAAAAGGCCAGCGCGGGAATTTTACGACGACATAATCAAGGGCTGGTTCAAAGGAAGCCATTGTTTTTTGCGTAACCGCATTGACGATTTCATCAAGATGATAACCAATAGCGATTTTACTAGCTACTTTCGCAATGGGGTAACCTGTTGCTTTCGAGGCCAAGGCGCTAGAGCGGCTTACCCGAGGATTTACTTCAATAACATAGTACTGTTTGCTTTTGCTATCCAAAGCGTACTGCACATTACAGCCGCCTTCAATGCCAAGGGAGCGGATAATTTTTAAAGAAGCAGTCCGCAGCATTTGATACTCAAAATCGGTAAGCGTCTGAGAAGGCGCTACGACAATACTATCGCCGGTATGAATCCCTACAGGATCAAAGTTCTCCATGTTGCAGATGGTAATGCAGTTATTGGCAGCATCGCGCAGTACTTCATATTCAATCTCTTTCCAACCAGCTACACTGCGTTCAATCAGCACCTGATGAATCAGGCTGGCTTTTAAGCCGCGCTGTACAATGTCTTCCAATTCGGCTTCGCTGTAGGCAATCCCGCCGCCAGTACCGCCAAGGGTATAGGCAGGACGAACAATGACCGGATAACCAATGGAATTGGCGAAGGAAACGGCTGCTTCCAGTGTTTCCACAATATCGCTTTCTGGTATGGGCTGACCGATCTCTTGCATTGTCATTTTAAACAGTTCGCGGTCTTCTGCTTTTTTAATAGATTCCAACGGCGTACCGAGAAGGCGTACGTTAAATTCTTCAAAGACGCCTCGTTCAGCTAATTCAACCGCTAGATTTAAACCAGCTTGACCGCCAAGAGTTGGCAGAACGCCGTCAGGACGTTCTTTTTCAATGACTGCCGCTACAAAATCAGCCGTTAACGGTTCAATATAGACGCGGTCAGCAATATGCGCGTCGGTCATAATAGTAGCCGGATTACTGTTGATGAGAACAACTTCCAAGCCTTCTTCTTTCAAGGAACGACAAGCCTGCGTGCCGGCATAGTCAAATTCCGCCGCCTGACCGATAACGATCGGGCCTGAACCAATTACGAGGACTTTCGATATATCTGTATACTTAGGCATGAGACTGACCTCCTGTCAGCAAAGTCATGAATTCGTCAAAAAGATAAGTGTTTTCATCAGGCCCCGGTGAAGCTTCTGGATGATACTGCACAGAAAAAACAGGCAGTGTTTTGTGTTTTAAGCCTTCTACTGTTTTATCATTTACAGCATAATGCGTAATTTCTAACTCTGTTTTGGTAAGCGATTCTGGATCAACCGCATAACCGTGGTTCTGCGATGTAATATAAACACGATTTTTCGCAATATCTTTTACGGGATGGTTGGAGCCGCGATGACCAAATTTCAGTTTGTACGTATCGGCGCCAAAGGCTAAGGCTAACAGCTGATGGCCGAGACAGATGCCAAAGGTTGGCTTTTTAGTAACTATCGTTTTTACTGTCTCAATAATTTCTGGCAGATCTTTCGGGTCTCCTGGTCCGTTAGAGAGAAAAATCCCATCAGAATCGTAGGCAAGAATCGTCTCAGCCGAAGTGTTGGCAGGGACAATTGTTAACCGACAACCGGCTCTTTGCAAAGAATCCAGTATATTTTGTTTTACGCCGAAATCCATTACGACCACATGAGGGCCTGCACCGTCCATAGTATAGGTCTCTGGCGTAGTAACCTGAGCCACTTCATCGTGAGGCAGAGTTTCCGCCATAAGCGCCTTCGCTGCTTCGTCGGAAATATCACCTGATACGATGATTCCTTTCATGGTACCTGCTGACCGAATCTTCCGTGTAACAGCCCGCGTATCAATTCCATAAATGACCGGAATGTTTTGTTCGATAAAAAACTGTTTCAAGGAATCTTCCGCCAAGTAACTATTCGGTTGCTGACAAAGTTCGCTGATAATAAAGCCACGCACAAAAGATTTTCGCGACTGATTGAAAAGATCATTCGTACCATAGTTTCCAATTAACGGGTAAGTCATGGTAACAATCTGACCACAGTAGGAAGGATCTGTAAGCACTTCCTGATACCCCGTCATGCCTGTATTAAAAACAACTTCACCGACGGCTGCCGTCGTTCCTAGTGTTTTGCCTGTAAAAACTGTTCCATCTTCTAAGACCAGTTTTCCGATCATAGTAACACCTCTCCGTTTTCCATGATAAAGCGTCCGCCTACAATAGTACCAACCGCTTTACCAGTCAGCGTCTTCCCCTGGAAGGGAGTGCTCTTGCCTTTCGTATAAAACTCTTTACTATCGACCGTCCAGGCCGCATCAAGGTTTAGTATAGTCAAATCAGCAATTTGTCCAACTTCAATCGTCCCAGCGTCTAAATGCAGCAGTTTTGCTGGCGCTGTAGACATTTTATCAATAATCTGCAACAGAGACATTTCTTTCGTATGATACATTTCGGTTAGCACCACGCCGACAGCCGTTTCCAGACCAGAAAAGCCATTTGGCGCATCACGGAACTCGCAATCCTTTTCCTCAAAAGCATGGGGTGCATGGTCTGTAGCAATTGCGTCAATCGTTCCATCAATGAGTCCTTGGCGTACGGCGTCGCGATGTTCAGCCGAGCGCAGCGGCGGACAAACCTTCGCCGCAGACGAGTACGTAATAACCGCTTCGTCCGTTAAGCTCAAATGATGCGGCGTAGCTTCTGCCGTCACTGCAAGGCCTTTCGCCTTTGCCTGACGGACTAAGTCAATAGCCGTCTTCGAGCTGATATGAGCAATGTGAACAGGAGCTCCCGTGTATTCTGACAGCATAATACTTTTGGCTACAGCAAGATCTTCCGCTACAGCCGGACGACCTTTCATGCCAAGTCGCGCTGATACAGCCCCTTCATGCATAATGCCGTCTTCTACTAAAGAAGCATCTTCGGCATGAGTAATAAAAATCCGGTCAAACATGGACGTATATTCAAGTCCTGTCTTAAAGAAAGAAGTCTTGCCAGGTTCAACACCATCATCAGTGATGGCTGCTGCTCCTGCTAAAATCATATCGCCGATTTCGGCCAATTCATGGCCAGTGCCGCCTTTTACAACTGAACCGATAGGAGCGACGCGAACAACACCTTCGCTAGCGGCTCTGGCCAAAATTCCTTGTATTAAAATGGAACTGTCGACAATCGGCTTTGTATTTGGCATGCAAGCAACTGTGGTAAAACCACCTGCTGCCGCAGCTCTCGTCCCTGAAGCAATATCTTCCTTTGCTTCGAGACCTGGATCACGCAGATGCACGTGCATATCAATTAAACCAGGAGTCACAACAAGACCTGTGAGATCTTTTATTTCAGCGCCTTCAGCAGTTAAGTTTTCTCCTAAAGCGACAATTTTTCCATCTTCTACTACAATGTCAAGAATGCCATCAAATTGTTTTGCGGGATTAATCACACGCCCGCCCTTAAGCAGATACTTCAATGTTTTTCCCTCCCAACGTTACCAAGAAAAGTACAGCCATACGTACAGCCAACCCGTTTTGAACCTGTTCCGCAATCATAGATTGATCCGAATAGGCCACATCGGGAGCAATTTCCAAGCCGCGATTCATCGGTCCTGGATGCATAATAAGCGCTTCAGGACTAGCCAGTTTCAGCCTGTCCCCATTCACACCAAAGATTCGCGCATATTCACGCGGTGATGGAAAAAGTCCTTTTTTCTGACGCTCTAATTGAATACGCAGTACGTTTACAACGTCGGCATCTTTTAATGCCTCTTCCACGTTGTAGTGAACGGTTACACCAAGTGATTCGATGTCTTTAGGCATAAGTGTTTTAGGCCCAGCTACATGGATATCGGCGCCAAACTTCTTAAGGCCCGCAATATTAGAACGGGCAACGCGGCTATGCGTAATATCGCCGACAATTACCACTTTTTTGCCTTCTAAAGAATCATATTTCTGCCGCATCGTAAAAAGATCAAGCAGACCTTGCGTCGGATGAGCGTGAGCGCCGTCACCAGCATTAATAATGACAGGTTTTACGCACTGGGTCGCTAATAAAGCAGCCCCTTCCGCACTATGACGCATGACGATCACATCCACTCCCATGGCTTCCACCGTCATGAGCGTATCACGCAGGCTTTCGCCTTTTACCACACTGCTAGTTGAAGTAGTAATATTCACAACG
>URQW01000081.1 GCA_900550105.1 uncultured Pelosinus sp. | reverse complement strand
GCTGCGTCAGTGGTTGCAGCAAAAAATAGCTTCTCTTTTGCAAGGCATTGCCGGCGAAAAAGTGGAAAAACAGTTAAAAGTTTGGCTTGATCGGCATCTAGCAGACTGGAACGGCCTGGGTTTTTTGTGTCACAGCGGTATTAAGGTGCTTGAGAATGGTCAAGAGCAAGCTCTGGTACTTTTCCTTTTGCAGCAGGTTCAGAAAGAAATTGCTTTGCCGCAAACACGGAAAAAGATGGAGAAGTTTTTAACGGCTTATGGCGAAATGACCAGTAAACCGCAATCTAACGATGCTTTTGGCTGGCTGAAGTCCCTCTTGTATGAGGGAGCGAAAGCTTTTAATATGATTAATTTTGCTGATGCGGCGCGGGCGCTGCAGGAAGAACTGATTGTGATGCTAAAAGCGATGGAAAACCCGGAGCATCCAGTACGTTTATGGCTAAGGGGTGAGGTTTATGAAATTTTCCGGAATCTTTCTGAACAAGAAGAGAAACAACGCTCTTTTTTAGCGTGGCAGAGAGAGCTTGTGGCCGAAATTAATTTTAGTGATCTGACTGACCGATTGGTGACAAGCTTGATTGAAGATGTATCACCGCAAAATAGAGCGACAAAACAGGGGAAAGCTGATTTACTCTCGCGACCGGTTACGGCCTGGATTGTATTAGAGCTAGAAAGGTTTTGGTCCCGCTTTTTGCAAGATTCGCCGCGCCAGTCTCAGGCTGAGCTACTCGTTCAGGAATTCTTGCAGAAACTTGTTAGCAGCCATCACCAATGGATCGGCGAGCTAGTCTATGAAGTGCTGACTCATTTGTCAGACGCGAGGCTCAATCAACTAATCGAAGAAAAGGTAGGCGCTGATTTACAGTGGGTGCGAATTAACGGTGCATTGGTGGGCGGATTTGTTGGACTCGTACTATCCCTTTTTTTGCACTGCTTTTATAATTAGATAATAAAAGCCCGGAGGAGAAGAATATGGCTTTATGGGATTTTTTGAAAAATATTCCTGTCTTTGAGGAACTCGGTGAGACAGAGTTAGCCCTGATTGCTGAGCTTACGGTAACGCGAAATTATAAAAAAAGTATGATTATTTTTATGGAAGGGGAACCAGGTGAGGGTTTTTACTACGTAAAATCAGGTAAAGTAAAAATTGTCCAGGCTTCTTCTGACGGGCGTGAGCATATTATTAATATTTTAGGGCCAGGCGAAGTTTTTGCCGAAGCTCTATTATTTCGCCGGGGCGGCTATCCAGCTACAGCTGTGGCTTTAGAGGATTCTGTAATTGGGATGATTCAAAATAAAGAACTTGAGAAAGCGGTTATGAGTCATCCCACGATTTCGTTACATATTATTAAGGTGCTGACGCAAAAACTGTTGAATGCGCAAATGAAGATAAAAACTCTGGCTTTTTCCGATACCTATGTACGTACTGGCCAAAACTTAGCAAAGCTAGCTAGGCAGTATGGGAAGCCTACAAAAGCTGGGGTGGAAATTGACCTTGACATGACGCGGCAAGATTTAGCCAATTTAGTGGGGACTTCGCGGGAAACCGTTACGCGCGCTTTAGGATCTTTGAAAAAAGAACGGACGATTGATCTTATCGAACATAAAATTATTATCCTTGATATGGACAAGCTGGAAAATTCCTTGTGATAAATATCACAGTAGCATGTGACCTATTTCCGTTTTTTTGTACTGGTTTTCTCTTATAATGTACCCATAGACAGTTTATACTACTTGCATGATAAAAACCGCTAGTAAGTGCAGCGGTTTCAAGCTGAAATAAAAGGAGGAGTTTTCATGTTACCGAAAGGCGCAAATTTGCAAAAGATTCGTAACGGAAAACGGACTTACGCCATTACGCCACATATTCCCGGTGGCTTTGTCAAACCGGAGTTTCTTCGTAAATTAGCTGATGTAGCAGAAAAATATCATGGTGTTTTAAAATGCACCTCAGCGCAGCGGATTATGATTACAAGCCTACAGGCGGAAGATATTGAGTCAGCTTGGCAGGAGCTCGGTGTAGAGCCGGCCATTGGTTTTGCCAACTGTGTTCGTAGCATTAAAGTTTGCCCTGGCATTTCTTTTTGTAAACGAGGCAAACAAGACAGTGTGAAACTAGGCCTGGAATTAGATCGACTGTATCATAAGAAAGAAATGCCTTCGCGCTTGAAAATGGGCGTAGCTGGCTGTCCGAATTCCTGTTCGGAAATTTATATTAAGGATATTGGCGTTCTCGGCACTGATGCAGGCTGGAATGTTTATGTAGGCGGCAGTGCGGGAGCCCATCCTCGTATCGGCGAACTCTTAATCAGTGATCTTTCTCACGAAGAAGTTTTGCAAATTGTATCAGTTGTTTTATCTTATTATGAAAAGCATGCTGACATTGAACGGATTGGTCAGTTTATTGACCGAATCGGTTTTAAGAAATTCAAGGCGGATGTTTTGGCTGCTTTCTATCAAGGGGTTAGTGCGGAAGATGCAGAGCCAAACATGAGTGAAGAAAAGCTTCAGCCTGTTCCTGGCGGGTTGACTGAGGGAACGCTAGTAATTGGTGATCCCATTGCGCCAGATAGTGTGATTAGTGATATTATCCGAGTTTATCCTCAGACTGTACCGACTTTACGAGGTTTTGGCATGGGGTGCCTTGGTTGTCCCTCTGCTACAGCGGAACCAATTTCTCAGGCGGCGTCTATCCATGGCGTTGATGTAACAGAGCTTGTAAAAGAATTAAATAAAGTGATTGGCAAGGAGGAGTAAGATGAGCGCATTTTTAGGTCATATTCATTTTTGGCTTTACAGTAAGATTCAATTGGTAAATGAGAGGGAAACACTTCTCTTTCATCAAGCTAGTGAGGTTTGTGGCGACACAGCTGAAGAACTCCGCAGCCTTGTTTGGCAAGCCTATGGAACGCCTCCCGGCGATACGCCGCTGGAAGACTTGATTGATACAAGCAATATTCACGGTTGGCTACAACGCCAGATTCACTTAGCGCAGTCAAGAGAAGCTGCTTTCATTAAGGAACTCCTAGATAGCTGTGATAATGCTTCAGAATGGATTCAAGCGTGTTTTGCCGAGCATGGCGAGGCTTGCGGCAATGCGGCGAAGCTTGCCGGGAAATATGACACGGCATCCGCCGAAGGCATTTTTACAGCGCTTAGCGATTACCGTTTAAATGGAATGCCTTGCGATCAAAGCGATGAACTTGTTGAGGAAAGTGCGGCAAGCGTTATTTGGCAAAGTGCTGAAAACTTAGCTGAAGTGAATTGGAAGCGCGCTGGTATTGCAGTAAACGTGATGGATGGATTTTATGAAGTATGGCTGAATGCTTTTGTTAAAGCTATGAATCCTGCTTTCACTTGTCGCCAGACTGCTCGCAAAACAGATGGGCAGAGCGTGGATCGTTTTGAAATTGCAAAATAAGTTTGAAGGGCAAGAGATGCGGATCTCTTGCCTGTTTTTTTATTTATTACATAGTTTTTTATCGACTAGATGTCATAAAAAAAGACAGAAAAGGCATAAATAAATAAGAGAGAACGGTTGAGTTTATAAGCGATTCGACAGACTTATTGCTGATGACATTTTATTTTTACTGCTTTTGTCGGATTTGTTTGTTTTTTTTGTCAAGTCATTTAGCAGGAGATACAATATTTTACAAGAATGTTATCATCACCTGAAAAAAGGAATCCTATAGGTGGTGATAGCCGTGATTGCGACAGATTTTTTAGGCAAAGGCATGCCAGAGCTGATTGCGGATAACGAACGGGAATACCTTAATGCTGCGAAATCGGGAATTTTATATCTAAACCAGGAACGATATGTGATGGATATAAATCAAGAAGCAGAACAGATTTGTTTTGTAAAACGGTCCCAGGTGATTGGCTTAAAAGCGGAGCGGGCTTTTCAACATTTAGGTGAAAAATTTACTAGAGTTTTTCGCGTGAGTCGTTATGAAGACTATTCGGCCAGTGTTAAGCTGAAAACTGCTGAAGGGTGTAGCTATGTTCACATTGATACACTGCGGCTTCATAGTACACTAGGGGCTTTTATGGGTTATATTGTGATTCTTCAAGATGTTACGGCTGTGCATGCGGCGTTTAAGCAAATCCAGACGACGCAAATGCTGTTGTCATTAGGTGAACTGGCGGCAGGAGTCGCTCATCATATTCGAACGCCTTTGACAACGATTAGCGGCTATTTACAGGTCATGATGAACCGCTTGCAGGATGAACAATATGTAGTAAAACGCGAAGTGTTAGAAGTTTTATTAGGCGAGACGACTTATATTAATCAAGTGATTAAAGATCTTGTCTTATTTGCCAAACCGCCAGTAGCCAAGCAAAATGCGGTAGCAATAAATCGGATTTTAGAAGAGGCTTTGCTGCTGAATTTTCGTGATTTTGGCGGAGAAAATATCGAGATTGATAAGCGGTTGGCGGAAAGCTTGCCAGTTTTACATGCTGATCCCAATTTATTGCAACAGGCTTTTGTAAATATTATTCAAAATGCATTGGAAGCTATGCCCGAAGACGGTGTGATTACATTGAAATCATGGTTGCATGCCGATCTAAATATGATTGTTGTGTCCATCAATGATACGGGACCTGGTGTTACGCCGGAAATTCTTTCTAAGATTTTTGAACCTTTTTATACATCAAAACTTGATCATATGGGATTGGGGTTGCCTATAGCTCATCGAATTATTACGGAACATGGCGGTTTTATTAATATAAATGCTGCAGGCAGCGGTGGCACGAAAGTGAATATTTATCTTCCTGTAGTAGATCGGCGGGAAAGTGCCCTCCCCAAGGTGTATCAGCAGATTTTAAGTTTGCAGTGAAAAGCAACAAATTTTTAAAGGATTATAGCAGAAAGTAGCCAATATAAACAGGATAATGATTTTTATTTTGTGAGGAGTGGGCCGATGCCTAAGAAAAAAATACTCATTATTGACGGTAGCAGCCTTATGTATCGTGCTTTTTTTGCTTTGCCTTTATTAACTACAGCAGCAGGACAATATACAAATGCCGTTTATGGCTTTACTTCTATGTTGGCGAAGCTACTAGCAGAACTGCAGCCTGATAAGGCTGTTGTTGCTTTTGACAAGGGAAAAATAACTTTTCGCCATGAATGGTATGCTGAATACAAAGGAAAACGTCAGGCAACTCCGTCAGAGCTATCGCCGCAATTTCCGCTCATGCAAAAAGTTCTGGAAACCTTGGGCATTTCTGTATTAGAATTGGCGGGCTATGAGGCTGACGATATTATTGGAACTTTAGCCGCTAAAGCCGAGGCCGCTGGTAAAGAGGCTCTGATTGTAACAGGTGACCGTGATGCGTTGCAGCTTGTGAGCGATTCGGTCAAGGTGCTTATGACGAAACGCGGCATTACCGATCTAGAATGGTTTGATAATCAGGCTGTATTTGAGAAGTATTCATTGACGCCGCGGCAGGTCATTGATTTGAAGGGCTTGATGGGGGATGCATCAGATAATATTCCTGGTGTTCCTGGTATTGGGGAGAAAACGGCTGTCAAATTGCTCAAGGAGTTTGAGACAGTAGAAAACTTGTTAAATCATATTCCTGACGTTTCTGGGGCCAAGTTGAAAGAACGGTTAGCAGAACATGCTGATTTAGCGCGACTATCAAAACGGTTAGCGACAATTGACTGTCAGGTACCGTTAAGCGAAGCTGATTTAGCTTGTGAGATAAAGCCGGATTATGAAAGACTCCAGACGCTTTTTGACGAATTGGAGTTTAAAACCTTATTTAAACGTTTTGTCAGCAACAATGAGCTGCCCAAAGACCAGGCAGTTTGTAGCAATGCGATAGCCTGCACTTACGAAAAAGTGAATTCAGAGCAAGTCTGTACTCATCTAGAGAGGTTGATTCGGCAAGCGGAAAAGCTTGTTTTTTTTCCGTTATGGCAGGGGAAAGGTCCAGATCTTTCCTTAGAAGCCGTTGCGGTGGCTACAGCAGACGCTCTATATTTGGTTGAAAAGACGCATTGTACCTTTTTGTTTAAGTTATGGTCTGATAGCCAGATTACAAAAATTACTTCTGAGGCAAAGTATCTTTATCAATACGGAAAACTGTATCAGTTTTCATTGCGCAATATTGCTTTTGATGCTGCTTTAGCGGCTTATCTTGTTGATCCAGCAGCGGCCTCCTATGATATGGCAACTTTGAGTCAAAAATATTTAGGGGAGGCTTTTCTCCCGGCAGAAGAAGAACTCGCAAAAACAGTCCGCAGTGCCGCAGCTTTAGCTAAGCTGCATCCATTGCTGCAAACAAAGCTAGCGGACGCTTCTTTGCTGTCACTTTACGAATCAATCGAATTGCCGTTGCTGAAAGTATTAGCTGACTTGGAGGTTACCGGAATCTTTGTTGACGAGGTGAACTTAAACGCCTTGTCAGCAACAATAGATGCGAAGGTAACTTTGCTGCTTGCAGCTATTTATGAAGCCGCTGGAGAGAAGTTTAATGTAAATTCGACGAAACAATTGGGACTGATTTTATTTGAAAAATTGCAACTTCCTGTCATAAAAAAGACTAAAACGGGCTACTCCACCGATGCTGAAGTATTAGAAACTTTAGCGGCAGAGTATCCACATCCTTTAATCTCTAATCTGTTAGAGTATCGAACTCTCATGAAATTGAAATCGACATATCTTGATGGCTTAAAGCCATTGATTCATCCTACTACAGGGCGGATTCATACGAGCTTTAACCAACTTGTGACAACAACAGGTCGACTTAGTAGCTCTGATCCTAATCTGCAAAACATTCCTGTGCGGACGGAGGAAGGACGGAAAATTCGCAGTCTCTTTGTGCCGCAGAAACCTTGGGATTATTTGCTTTCCGCTGATTATTCGCAGATTGAGCTACGCGTCTTAGCGCATATGTCAGGTGACGCTCATTTAATCAGCGCTTTTGAAGAAAAGCAGGATATTCATGCTCAAACGGCGGCAAAAGTTTTTGGTGTAGCTGAAAGCGAAGTAACAAGCGAAATGCGCTCCAGAGCGAAAGCCGTCAATTTCGGGATTGTTTATGGAATTAGTGAGTATGGTTTGGCTCGAGATATTCATGTGACGCGAAAAGAAGCAGCTAGTTATATCGATAGTTATTTTTCCTTATATGGCGGCGTAAAGGAACTGATGGATCGATTGATTGCCGAAGCGCATGAAACTGGTTTCGTCACGACTTTATTTGGCAGAAGACGTTATCTGCCTGATATTAACAGTCGAAATTTCAACTTGCGTTCCTTTGCCGAACGGACAGCTATGAATACGCCCATTCAAGGAACAGCAGCTGATATTATTAAAAAGGCTATGATCGCTGTGTATGAGCGTCTGCAGGATGCCGGGCTGGAGAGCCGCATGCTACTGCAAGTGCACGATGAACTTGTGCTTGAAGTTCGGGAATCGGAAGTTTTAGCTGTAAGCGAGCTTGTAAAAACGACGATGGAACAGGTTGTATCATTAAAGGTGCCGTTAGAAGTTGATGTGAAGTTCGGAAAGAATTGGGCTCTAGCAAAATGAGGAGGATTTTTTTGTGCCAGAAATGCCGGAAGTAGAAACGATTCGTTTGCAGTTAGAAAAACATGTGATCGGACAAAAAATTGAAGATGTAGAGATTTCATTGCCTCGGTTGTTTAAGTGGCCGGAAGCTAGCGATGCCAAAGCCTATTTGCTGCATCAGACCATTACTGCATTAGAAAGACGAGGCAAATACCTTCTTTTCCGGCTTTCGAACGGACGAATTCTCGTTATTCATTTGCGAATGACTGGTCGTCTTTATTATCAGGACGCCATTGCCCGGCGCGATGCGTACACGCGAATTGTTTTTCAATTATCGCAAGGGAATGTTTTGATTTACGCAGATACGCGTACCCTTGGCACCTTATATGTAGTTAGCGAAGGGGAAATATCCCGCATATCAGGTTTGGCTACTTTAGGTCCGGAACCTTTAGCAGCGGACTTTACTCTTGAATATTTTGCCAGTCAACTACAAAATAGGCAGGGAAAGATTAAATCTTTACTGCTCAATCAGCAGATTGTAGGGGGACTTGGCAATATTTATGTGGATGAAAGTTTGGCTGTGGCTCAGATTCATCCCGAACGGCGCGCTTGCGAATTGTCGCAGGCGGAAGTAGCAAGATTATATGCCGCCGTGAATCAAGTGATTCACGATGGAATTGTCGATGGTGGTACGACCTTTCGTGATTATCGCAACAGTGAAGGGAAGATTGGGCAACACCAGAACCATTTATGGGTTTATGGCCAAACTGGTCGGCCTTGCCAACGCTGCGGTCAGCTTATTGAAAAAATTGTCGTTGCTGGTCGCGGAACACATTTCTGTCCCCACTGCCAAAAATAGAAGCGAGGCGTTATTATGCATTTGATTGGGTTGACTGGCGGCATTGCCTGCGGAAAAAGTACAGTAGCGGCTCTACTCGCGGCAAAAGGCGCTTGTTTGATTGATGCTGATAAAATTGCCAGACAAGTGGTAGAGCCGAATACCCCGGCTTTTCATGGAATTTTGCATTTTTTCGGTTCGGCTGTGCTTGGCGCCGACGGGGCGATAGACAGGCAGCAGCTTGCCCGAGAAATTTTCGCCAGTGAAGATAAGCGTAAACAGTTAGATGCGATTACTCATCCGCCTATTTTGGCGGAAATTCAACGCAAGATCCAAGCGGCTGCCACAATGGGAATTTCGCTTGTTATTCTAGATGTGCCACTTTTGTTTGAAAGTGGCTGGCATAAAAAGATGGATGAAGTTTGGGTGGTGACGATTCAAGATCCGTCGGTCCAACTGCAGCGTCTGATGGATAGAAATGGCTTTTCCAAAGAAGACGCTAGGGCGCGGATGGCGGCGCAATGGTCCCAGTCAGAGAAAGTTCGTTTAGCGGATCAGGTTATTGATAATAGCGGTGATCTGGCGTCATTAAACCGACAAGTGGAGGCTCTTTGGGAGCAGGCGCAGGAAAGGGCCTTGTTAAAGCAGACTGTCTTATTGGCAAAAGATAAATTGAAGTTATGATGAGGCCTATTTTGGGGAATGTTTATAACGGAGTGATTGGTTTGAGGAAATGGTCATGGACCAGACGCATTATTACCTTAGCCTGCATCTTTATGATTGCTAGCTATGTGGTTTATGAAAGTGAATGGTTCCAGAAGAAATATGTGTATCCTTTGTTATACCAAAATGAAATTTTTCGCTATGCTGAAAGGCATGATCTTGATCCTTATTTAGTAGCAGCTGTGATTCGTACGGAAAGTAAGTTTTCCCATTTAGCCCGCTCGCCTAAAGGCGCGATGGGACTCATGCAAATGATGCCTGATACGGCCGAATGGGTGGCTCAGGAAATAAAATATCCGAATTTTACAGTCGATGAGCTCAATAATCCGGTCGTGAGTATTCGTTTTGGTACCTGGTACCTAGCCTCAGTCGAAAAGGAGTTTGGCGGGAATGAAGTTCTCATGCTTGCTGCCTACAATGGCGGACGCGGCAATGTAAAGAGTTGGATGAAGAAATACGGCTGGTCCAATGAGTTTCATGAAATTGACGAAATACCTTTTAAGGAAACGCGGGAATATGTCAAAAAAGTCCTGCGTGATCGTGAAACGTATCGGCTGCTTTATGAAGGCAGAAAATAGGCAGGTGCTGGGCAAGCGAAGGGGCGTGGTTTTGTGGCGGAAAAAATGAATAACAGCGTGGAGCTTGTGGCGATTGGCGATTCGTTAACCTATGGATTTCCTTATACGCCATCAGACTCTTGGCTTCAGCTCGCTGCGCTAAGACTTTCTTTTTCTTACTTAAATCAGGGAATCAATGGTGATACTACAAATGGTATGGCAGCCCGATTTCGTCGTGACGTACTGCGGGTAAATCCGGATTATGTTATCTTGATGGGAGGCACCAATGATATTTATGAAGGCGTTGATCTTGCTGAAATCATGGGTAATATGGAAGAAATGACGCAAGCAGCGCTCCAGGCAAATATTCGGCCCATACTGGGCCTTCCTATTCCTTGCAATGATGAAGGCGAAGAACGGCGGCTGATAGAATATCGAATGTTGTTAAGGAATTTTGCCGCTGCAGCAAGCTTGCCGCTTATTGATTTTTACAGTTGTGTGGTTGACCAGACCGGGCAGATTCCAAGGGCGCTTGATTATGACGGAATACATCCGAATAAGAGTGGTTACCAAGCTATGGCTCAAGCCGCGCTTCAAACCCTAGCAAGAATTTTTCCGGAAAAATAAAAAAGTGAAAAATTCTTGTTGACATTTTGTTATGCAATGGATATAATATTATTTGTCGGTAGCAAGCGGACCAACAGTGAGTGGTCGACTGACAGGATAAAAAAATGGGCGGTCGTGGCGGAACGGCAGACGCGCTAGCCTCAGGAGCTAGTGGGAGCAATCTCGTGGTGGTTCAAATCCACTCGACCGCACCACATACAAGATCAGTTTAATATGCGGTAGTGGCGGAACGGCAGACGCACCAGCTTGAGGGGCTGGCGGGGGCAACCTCGTGGTGGTTCAAATCCACTCTACCGCACCAAAAAAAGTAAACTAAGACTTCTTGAATCAACAAGAAGTCTTCTTGTTATTTTCCCGAGATCAATTGCCTGATTTTCCCAGGCGATGAAAGGAGATGGCTACATGACCGACAATAAAGGCGTCAACACTTATGTATTGCCTCCTGAAGAAGTGGAAAAGATGCTGCAAGCGAAATTCGGCAGCAAAATTGAGCCGACAAACCAAGCTAAATTAGCGAAACAGCACTTACAGCGTAATAAAAACCGCGACAGAAACAAAGCCTAAAAGAGCGAAGATCTTTCATTGACAGATGAACGAGTTTGCTATATAATAGTTAAAAATTAACCTTTAAAACTAGTCCTGTGAGGCTAGGAAGGAGCGTGGAACTATGAAGAATTATAAGCCTTTTTATCATTCAGCCGATATGACGTGTTGAGAGATGAAAAGGCTTTTTTTGTATGCTCTTGCCAGACATGAAGAAACCTGCTAGTATATATATGAATAAAATATGAATAATTATTAGCAAACTTACTCATGAAGGATGTAGAAATTTTAACTATTTTCTTGCGATTGATCAGGCAGTCAGTAAGAGTTTTTATAGAATTGCTATAGTAAATAAGGAGGCAGACCATGAAAAAAAATCAAGTTTCGCTACGACAAAAAAGTATTCTTGATCTGGAAAGTTTAACAACTGATGAAATAGAGCTTATTTTAAATACAGCCAAAGAAATGAAAAATATCATTAAGCGCGATATCAAAAAAGTGCCGACACTAAGAGGAAAATCGATTATTAATTTGTTCTTTGAGCCAAGCACAAGAACGCGTACATCTTTTGAACTGGCAGGCA
>URQW01000080.1 GCA_900550105.1 uncultured Pelosinus sp. | reverse complement strand
TTGATCTTTATCTTTAGGCGCATCATGGAGCGCATTCAGCATGGATAAAATATCTTTATGTTCTTCGTCGATACTATCGATGTGTACGCTGAGTTGGCTATTCCATTTAAAAAGTATCATGATTTGTAACCTCCTAAGTGAGTAATGTAATCATTTAATATAATAAAGTGTACCATTTTTTGCGATGCTTTTATATAGTTTCATTAAAAGTTGTTATATTCTGAGATTTTTATTAAGTGAATTTTATTTTTGTTTTATGAAAATGCAAGAAGCAAAAGAACTAAAAAGAATTTACGGTATTATTTTTACATTGGATATAACTATATTGCTATTGTTTGGCGATTTATAGGAAATTGGAAGAGTTTGGCGAAATAGTATGATGATTCAATAATTTGCTATTAAATTGATAATTTTTGCTTCTCTTTTTACTATAACTAAAGGATTATTTTTTGAATCCTTTTACTTTACTTTGCAAGGTATGGATAAGAAGTTCAGTAAGGAGGGAAAAAGATGAACCGTACGAATCAATTGACCTTAGGAGAGACGGTCAATGTTCAAATTTTACAGGAAATACAAGATAAATTTTCTGATGCGACAGGTCTCGCTGCTGTTATTGTTGATGCTGAGGGCAATCCGATTACACGTCCTAGCAATTTCACTCGTTTTTGTAAAATTGTCAGATCAACGGCAAAAGGGTTAGAACGGTGCATCAACTGTGATGATCAGGGTGGTCGCCGTCATCAAAAACCATCAGTATACCGTTGCCATGCGGGACTTACTGATCTTGCGGCGCCGATTATTGTACAAGACCAATATATTGGCGCTTTTTTGGGCGGACAGGTTTTAGTAGCGCCGAAAGAGAGCAAGGCTAAAGATGAAATGTTTGATTTTACAGCAGACTTGGCGATTGACAACGACCAATTAGGCGAAGCTTTTAATGAAGTAAAAGTAATTGCTAAAAAACGGATTCAAGCGGCGGCTGATCTCATGTATATTATGGCTAACTATATTGTCGAGATTGGAGCTGCTAATATTTCAGGCAATTTGCTTATGGAGGAAATGAAAGCAAAAGCTGATTTGGAAGCAATGCTTCGTGCTACAGAGCTTAAGGCGTTGCAGTCGCAAGTGAATCCGCATTTTCTTTTTAATACTTTAAATACAATCGCTCGTTTGGCATTATTGGAAGGCGCGACGCAAACACAGGAAGTTGTTTATGCGTTAGCGGATTTATTGCGCAATAATCTTAGAGATATGGATGATTTACGTACGTTGGAGCAAGAAATTAAATCGATTACTGACTATTTGACGATTCAAAAAGTGCGTTTTGGGGAACGAATTCGCGCTGTTATTGATGTGGATCCTCAAATTGCCGATATCAAAGTGCCGGCACTTACTTTGCAACCTTTGATTGAAAATGCGATTATTCATGGTTTGGAAAGAAAAGTAGAAGGCGGTAAAGTGAAGATTTCAGCAAAACGCTATGGCGATCATGTTATGATTTCTGTCGTTGATACAGGAGTTGGTTTACCACAAGAAAAAATTAATACAATCTTTCAGGCGGAAAAACGGAAAGAAACTCATGGTCAGACAACTGGACTAGGAATTTTAAATGTTCATAAACGGATTCAACACTACTTTGGCAGTGAATACGGTGTGAAAATTGATAGTGTTTTGGGGGAAGGAACAACGGTGGAAATTCACTTACCTTACCATTGTGCATAAATCATTGATTTGGGAGAGAATGCTATGGATAAGCTGTTGATTGTAGATGATGAAAAACTAGAAAGAAAAGCTCTTACATTTATTATTGAAAAACACTGCCCTAATATACAAATTATTGCAGAGGCAGGCGATGGCGCTAGCGCCTGCGAATTAGCGGCGCTTCACAAACCGGACATTGTCCTTATGGATATTCGCATGCCAGGAATGAATGGTCTTGATGCAGCTAAGCAGATTCATGAGCAATTACCTGATACTTGTATCGTAATTTTAACTGCCTTCGATGAATTTTCTTATGCTAAGGCGGCGCTAAAGATCGGTGCCGTCGAATATTTGTTAAAACCGGTGCGGCCTGATGATATTATTGCAACTTTAGGCACGGTAAGTCGGAAAATTAGTGCAGTGAGGGCAAAGAAAATAGAAGAAGAGCAACTTCGGGCTAGTGTAACAGCGGCACTTCCTTTTATCCAAATGTCGTTTGTGTATGATCTGATTTCCGGCTCAATTTGTGATAAAGAAACTTTGCGAGAACGCTATCGTTTCCTGGGGGTACCGGTGGATCCCAGCGTGGCCCTAGTAGCGGATATTGATAACTTTCGCCAGATTACACGTCAGGGAACGGAACTAGAACGGCAAGTGATTAAGCAGAAAGTACATCATTATATAAAACAACTGCTTGGCAGTGATGTTTTAGTAACGCCTCTTGGCAGTGATAATTTTATTATATTACTTAGCTTTGTAGAATCTAATGAGACCATGATTGAAAAATTGGCGCGCGAAAAAGCGGCGCTGATCCGTGATTCTATTGCAACCGATTTAAATCTCAGTGTAACGATTGGGATTGGAAATTATTATAAAGAAATTTGCGAGATCCACAAATCCTATGTGGAAGCTGTGGCAGCAAAGCGCCAGCGTTTTTATTTCGGCGATAATCAAATTATTCATATTAAGGATATTCCTCACTTAACAGAAGGACCGTTGCAATATCCTTTTCAATATGAACGAGTTTTGCTTGAACAGATTCGTTGCGGTGATCGAACTAAGGCGCAAGAGGCCTTGGGCCTGTTGCTTAATGAAATCTTTTCCAAACATGCAAGTATAGAAATTGTTAAGGCTTGTGTTTTAGAACTAATTATTGTGACTTCGCGAGCGGCTGTTGAGGGCGGAGCTAGCCTTGAGAAACTTACGTTGCTGAATTTTAATTATTTGGATCAATTGCAGGAATGTACGAATAAACAGCAGGTTGAGGAATGGCTGCATGATCTCTTAGATAAACTTGTTGATAACATGCTCGATAATCGAGCTAGTATGAATGTTCGAGTGATTCATAAGGCTTGTGAATATATTGTAAGAAATTACCACAAAAATATTTCGCTAGAGGAAGTCGCGCAAACGGTTCATCTCAGCCCATTTTATTTCAGTCGCCTGTTTAAACAAGAAAGAGGCTATAATTTTGTGGATTTTCTCACAAAGGTTCGTATTGATAAGGCAAAAAAAATGTTGCAAAATTCCGATTACACAGCAGTTCGGATTGCAACTGAGGTTGGCTATAAAGATGCCAGCTATTTCAGTCGTGTCTTTCGCCAGGCTGTAGAAATGACGCCAAATCAGTATCGACATGCGGTACGCTCACGTCAGTCCGAAAAAAACAGTGAAAATAGCTAAAGCAATATTTTTCTATAAAGAGCTGCTACGGCAGCTTCTTTTTTTCCGTAGATATCCTTTTTAGGGAATATAGAACTTTTTTTACAAGTTTCGATAGTTTTCTGTCAAAACAAGCCGAGCTAGTAGGAGGGCGATAGGGAGCAGGCGAATTAAATTAACAGACTTTTAACATAATGGGGGATTTTAGGTGACGTTACAAGATATTTTAGCGGCGTTTAGCGTAATTTTAAATGGTCTGCCTGCTGGATTGTATGCCTTAACTTTTGGGTTTGCTGCTGTTCCGACTGCGATTGGTTTTGCTATTGGGGCTATCGGTTGCGGTTTGTTGGGACTGGTTTCACCGATTTCCTTTCAGGCGGAAACGATCACCTTAGCTGGGACATTAGGAAATACGCCGCAAGAGCGCTTTTCTATTATTTTTTTAGAAGGTTTCATTTTACTTATCATTGGTTTACTAGGATTTTTTCAAGCACTTGTAACCTTTATTGGACCGGTTATTACTAGCGGAATGATGGCCGGTGTTGGCATTATCTTAGCTCGTGTTGCCGTAGATATGGTGATAAGGCGACCAGTCGTTGGTTTTGTGTCGGTTGCAACCGCTCTGGCAGCTTATTATATGACGCCGAATCCTGCGGACAAGCTTGTTTATACGATTGTTATTTCTGTTCTGGCCGCTTCTTTGGCAGGATGTTTTTTTACAGGAAGTCAGCCTACGCTTAGTGACAAAAATAAAGAAAGCTTTGTTTTACAAAAATTTATTTTTAATCGGCGCGTGATTCGCGGTGCTTTGGCAATTTGTGCTTTAAATATTGGCGCTAATATCGCTTTTGGCAGTATTACTGCTAAAACTTTGGCACAAAGTGATATTAATCTAGATCACCTAACAATTGTTAGTAGTTTAGCTGATATGGGTTCGTCGCTCTTTGGCGGCGGTCCTGTACAAGCTATTATTTCGGCCACCGGGGCGGCACCGCATCCTGTTGCTTCAGGGGTCCTGATGATGAGCCTTATGGCTATTATCTTAGTAAGCGGCATGCTGCCAAAACTAGGGCGTTATGTTTCCGGTGAATCAATTAGTGGATTTCTACTTGTATTAGGTGTTATTGTAACGGTTCCAACGAATGCCGGTTTTGCTTTAGCTGGCGGTATTGGTTCATCTAGCGCTATCGTAGGCGGTGTTACTATGGCTATGACAGCGATTACCGATCCCTTTATTGGCATGCTTGGCGGTTTATGTGTACAGTTTCTAATGACTCTTTTTCCTGTTTAAGGAAAAGCGCAAGCAAAGAAAGGAGTTTTGTAGTATGGAGGCCTATGAGAAAATTGAGCAATTACAACATTTAATTGCAACCAAAACAGCAGCAAAGCTACCAGGCCCATATAAGGTTGGCGTGGATTTGGGGACAGCAGACGTAGTTCTTGTCGTAACCGATGAAGCGGGAAATCCTGTAGCTGGTAGTATGGAGTGGGCTTCTGTCGTCAAAGACGGTTTAGTCGTTGATTTTCGCGGGGCTACGATGATTGTGGAGAAGCTAAAAGCGGAAGTCGAGGGGATTCTTGGTTTTACTTTAGACAAAGGGGCAACGGCTATTCCCCCGGGAACGGTAGGGCGTAATGCCGCCGCTTGCGGTCACGTTATTGCTGGAGCCGGACTTGATCCAATCTGTCAAATTGATGAACCGGTCGCTGCTGCGAAAGCCTTGGGAATTACTCATGGCATTGTTGTGGATATTGGCGGTGGTACGACTGGGGTGGCTGTACTAAAGGATGGTGAAATTGTCTTATCAAAAGATGAAGCTACAGGCGGTACCCATGTTACGCTGGTCCTTGCTGGCGCTTTTAAAATTAGTACAGAGGAAGCGGAAGCTTTGAAAAAGGATGTAAGTCGTCATCGTCAGATCTTGCCAGTGATTCTACCTGTGATTGAAAAAATGGCGACCGTTGTGCAGCAAATGCTAACAGGATATGAGGAGTATAACGATTATCCTGTCTATGTAGTTGGCGGAACCGCTTATTTAACAAACTTTGGTGAAGAATTCGGGAAGGCCTTTGGCAGGCCAGTTCATGTGCCGCCTCATCCTTTGCTTGTTACGCCGCTCGGAATTGCTATGTTTGGCTAATATCACACTTGGAAAGTGAGGTCATCGCAGATGAAAGAGTCAGAAGACGAAAAAATCGTTTTATCGGATATTGTGGACTTAAAGTTTTTGCAGGAGTTTCAAGATAATTTTGCTGAAGCCGTTGGTGTAGCAAGTATTACTGTTGATACGACTGGAGAGCCTGTGACGCAGCCGAGTAATTTTACGGATTTTTGCATGAAGTATACGCGCGGTTCTGATTTGGGATTAAAGCGATGTAAAGAATGTGATAAAATCGGCGGGGAGCAGTCGGCGCAGACTGGTAAGCCCGCGATTTACGATTGTCATGCTGGGCTAGTTGATTTTGCCGCGCCGATTCTGCTAGAGGGAAGGCAAATTGGGACGATTGTAGGCGGACAAATTTTGACGGATCAGCCAGAAGAAGAACGCTATCGTAAAATCGCTCAGGAAATTGGCGTTGATTCCAATGCTTATGTTGCTGCCTTAGAGAAAGTGAAGGTGGCGCCAAGAAAAAATGTAGAGGCGGCGGCAAATGTTTTATTTTTAGTTGCTAATACTTTATCTAAGTTAGGACACCAGCAATATAAATTGCAACAAATGGCTAGCTCCATTAATACGAGTATTTTGCAGATTTCAGCGATGACGCAAGAACTTGCCGCTTCGGCATCTGATGTCAGGCAGAATCAAACCAGTCTGAATGCTGAAATAAATCAGGTTGATACTGTATCGCGGCAAATTAATGAGGTTATGGGATTTATTAAAGACATTGCTGACGAGACAAGACTTCTCGGCTTAAATGCGGCGATTGAAGCAGCTCGGGCCGGTGAAGCCGGGCTAGGCTTTGGCGTAGTGGCTAGGGAAATACAGAAATTATCGGATAATTCAAAACAAACTATCGGGAGAATTCGGGAATTTACCGATATTATTCAGGGATCGGTACAAAAAACGGTAATTATGGGAAATGATACGTTAAAAACAGTTGAAGAGCAAACTGTCGCAATTGAAAAGGTTACCGAAAATATGAATGAAGTCACTACGATGGCGGGAGATATCTACACTTTGGCTAAAGAAAAATAAGCAAAGCGGTTTTATCTTAGTATAGAGTCGACAAAAAGACGGTAGCTTGTTTAGAAGCTGACCGTCTTTTTTATAAAATCTGTTTTTGGATTATGCACTTAGTTATATGGCAGCTCGAAAGAGTTCCTCCATTTGTTCCTGGGTAGCTTGGCGTGGATTCGTTAAGCTGCACATGTCTTTGAGAGCATTCGCAGCGAGAAGTGGAATATCTTTCTCATTAAAGCCGCGTACTTCTCTAAGCCCAACTGGTATTCCTACTTCCTTAGACAGTGTGCGGATCGCAATAATTGCGGCTTGGGCACTTTGTTCCAGCGTCATATTCATCGTTTTGATGCCAAATGCTTCGCTGATATCGCGGAACTTTTCCTGGGTTTCTTTTGCATTGAATTCGGCAACAACTGGCAGCATAATGGCATTGCATAAACCATGGGGCAGATTATAGAAGCCGCCTAATTGATGGGCCGCTGAATGAACATAACCGACACTGGCATTATTGAAGGCAATCCCAGCAAGGTAAGCTGCATTAATCATCATTTCCCGAGCATGCAGGTTTTTTCCATCATGGACAGCTGTTGGTAGGTGATTGGCAATGAGCTCGATGGCTTTTAGGGCTTTGCAGTCCGTAACAGGCGTAGCATTTGTTGATACGTAGGCTTCAATGGCGTGAGTCAAGGCATCCATGCCGGTAGCTGCTGTTAAAGAGGGGGGCATGTCAACCATGAGTGTAGCATCATTGATGGCAATGCGGGGCGTAATACGCCAATCGGAAATTGTCATTTTTACATGACGTTCTTCATCGGTAATAACACAGAAACGGGTCAATTCACTGCCTGTTCCAGCGGTAGTATTCACACTAATCATTAGTGCTGATGGTTGCTTTAGTTTATTTAATCCTTCATAATCGTTAATTTGCCCGCCGTTTGTAGCTAGGAAGGCTACGGCCTTCGCACAATCGTGCGGTGAACCGCCGCCAAAAGAAATCAGAAAATCACAGCCGTTGTCTTTAAAAAGTTTCAGTCCGTAATTCGCGTTGTTAACAGTAGGATTAGGATTTACGCCGTCATAGATTACATAGAAAAGTCCAACACTTTCTAACGTATCAGTGAGACGGCGAATCAAGCCGCTTTGAACCAGAAATTTGTCACTTACAATAAGCGCTTTTCTTAGCTTCATCGGTTTTAGATAGTCGGCTAGTTTTTCTAGACAACCTCTTCCGATCAAGCTGATCGGCGCCATAAAATACTCATGTACTTGGTTTTCCATTTCAATCAGCTCCCTGTTTTCCATTCATCTCCTTCATCCTATCATTTCAAAAGAGGGGAAACAAGAGAAGGACAGGCCGATTTGCGGAAGTTGGCAAGATAAGCCTATAATGTGAAAAATAATTGCTGAATGCAATTTTCTGTAGTTGGGAGATGCGCAAATATTTTTTATAATGCCGCAAATATGTAGCTTCGATCTCTTTCCCATTCCGTATTATAATAAGAATAAGAATTGAACAATTTTTCTCGAGGCTGAGGAAGGATATCGAATGGGGGAACTGTAGATGAATAAGATTATGATTTCACCAAGCCGTTATGTACAAGGTCCGGGAGCTATTCATTCCATCAGTGAACAAGTGAGTTTGCTCGGCAGTAAAGCACTTGTACTTGGCGGAAAAAACGGTTTAAAAACAGTAAAAGCTGCTATGGAGGCAAGCTTTGCTAAGGCAGGGATTAGTGCTTTATTTGAAGAGTTTAGCGGTGAATGCTGCAAACAAGAAATTGACAGACTCGTAGAAAGTATCAAGGAAAAAGGCGTTGAAGTCATTTTAGGTGTAGGTGGCGGTAAGTCCGCTGATACGGCTAAAGCAGCAGCTTATTATGCCAAATTGCCTGTCGTCATTATTCCAACAATCGCTGCTACTGATGCTCCCTGCAGCGCCTTAGCTGTTATTTATTCAGCGGAAGGCGTATTTGAATCCTATCTGGTATTGCCGAAAAATCCTGATCTTGTGTTGCTTGATACAGAAATTATTGCGAAAGCGCCAGTACGGTTGCTTGTTTCCGGCATGGGCGATGCACTTGCTACATGGTTTGAAGCCGATGCTTGTGCGAAAGCTTTTGGCAAAAATCTTCCTGGCGGTTATTCTACTTCGGCGGCGCTTCAATTGGCCAGACTTTGTTATGATTTGCTACTGCAGTATGGTCTGCAAGCAAAACTGGCAGCGGAAAGCAAAGTGCCTACGGAAGCTTTAGAAAAAGTGGTAGAAGCCAATACGCTATTAAGCGGTCTTGGTTTTGAAAGTTCTGGTCTGGCTGCGGCCCATGCCGTTCATAATGGATTAACTGCTTTAGAAGAAACGCATGCATATTATCATGGTGAAAAAGTTGCATTCGGTACGTTGGTGCAGCTAGTGCTGGAAAACCGCTCTCGCGAAGAATTGTTAGAAGTGATTCGTTTCTGCCGTGAAGTCGGACTGCCTGTAACTTTGGCTGATATTGGCGTTACGGAGATTACCGAAGAAAAAATTCAGAAGGTTGCAGAGGCTAGCTGTGCCGCAGGCGAAACCATATTCAACGAACCTTTCCCTGTTACGGTAGAATCGGTTCGTGCCGCAATTTTAGGAGCAAATGCGCTCGGATCAAGCTTGAAATAAGAAAAAACAATAGGCAAAGCCTTGTACTTTTGTGCAGGGCTTTCTTCTATCTTAAAAATAGCGCTTCAATAGTGGAGGCTTTTCCATGGTGAAACAATGGTTTAGTGATTTTATTACAGGCTTTCAATTTTTAACAAGAATTCAACTACTCAGCCATCATGACAGCTCGCTAGAAAGTTTTGGGCGCAGTGTTCGTTATTTTCCGCTTATTGGCGCATTTATCGGTGTTTTACTGGCCTTTTTGCTCGTGGCAGCTCGTTGGGGCTTTGGCGGTTTCGGTCCCCAGTTGTCTTTGATTGCTTGTCTTATTATTGGTGAAGTCGTTATTACTGGGGCGCTGCACTGGGATGGCTTTATGGATACTTTTGATGGCGTGTTTTCGGGGCGGGAACGCGAGCGTATGCTTGAAATCATGAAAGATAGCCGGGTAGGAGCTTTTGGCGCTTTAGCGCTGGCACTAGCCCTGTTAGCTCGTTTCTCCTTTTTATACGATCTTGATCCGTTTGTTTTACCTTTGGCCTTAATTGCTATGCCGACAACAGGAAGATTGGGAATTGTTTTTACGATTACTTTTTTTCCTTATGCTCGACCGAGTGGGTTAGGACAAGTTTTTCCTTCACATAGGCAAAACCGCAATCTCTATATTGCATTAGTTTTTTTCGCCCTTGTTTTTGCCTTTTTGGGGGTGAAATGTCTGCTTACTGCGCTGGGCGGCTTAGCAATCGGCTTATTATTTGCTGCGTATGTGAATCTTTGTCTGGGCGGTGTGACTGGTGATGTTTATGGCGCTGTAAGCGTGGTGACGGAACTGGCGGTGTTATTTTGTTTCCTTTGTTTCTATTAATGTTTTTATTAAAATAAAGTAGGATTTTTTTTACGGCCTTATCGACTTTCTTGCTTAGTCGTCAACTTAGCAAGGAAACGCAAGTTTTCTGCCGAAGTAGGAAATAGATTGATATAATTTCATAATATGCCACCAAACAGGTGCCTCTTTGTTAAAAGAGGAGAATAGGGAAGATCGGACAGAAGCAATTCTGAAACGACGCGGTCGCGCCACTGTAATCGGGGAGATGTTTTGGCTGATGCCACCGGAAAACCGGGAAGGCGTCAAAACATTGATGAGCCGTTAGCCAGGAGACCTGCCTGTTATGGCTGTCATTTGTCTTCGCGTAAGAGAGAATGCCAGAAGGATAGGAGCTAATCAAAGCAGCGCCTGCCTTTTTGGCAGGTGCTGTTTGTCTTGTGACAGGTATTTTTATTGAAGGAGGGATTGATTATGGATTTTGAAAAGACAGTGGATGAATTGATTGATGGCGCGGCAAAACCGCTGCACAGTCTGGGGCTTCTGGAAAAACATTTAAAGAAAGTGCTGATGGCATGGGAAAAAATTCATACGGAGATTCGTCCTTACCACATTATTTATGCTGCTGATAATGGGGTAGTAGAAGAAAGTATTGCGCCTGATCCGGTGGAGTTTACGTATTTGCAGGCCAGAAATATGGCGGCAGGCTTGGCTACCATCAGCTGTTTTTGTCAAATGCATCAAATTCCTTATGAAGTAATTGATATTGGCATTCGTGATACGAGAGAAGCTGGCGTTTGTCGGAAAGTCGCTTTTGGCACCAAAAACTTCATGAAAGAAGAAGCCATGAGCCAGGACGAATTTCAAAAAGCCTGGGATATTGGTAGAGAAAGAGTTCAAAAAGCGGTTCGGGAAAAAGGAGCCAATCTACTATCGTTTGGCGAAATGGGGATAGGCAATACGACAACATCTTCAGCGGTGCTTCATGCCTTGACGGGAATGCCGCCCGAGTTCGTGGTTGGTCATGGCGCTGGGCTAAAGACGCCAGAGGCGTTGCGGCGTAAACGCCAAATCGTCGAGAAAGGCGTAGAGAAGCATAAGGTAAAACTTCATGCCGTTGAAGATATTTTACGGTGTGTCGGTGGATTTGACATTGTAGCTATGTGCTCTAGTATGCTGGAATGTGCCAAGCTAAAAGTTCCCTTTGTACTTGATGGCTTTATTACGGCCGTGGCCTATGCTTGTGCGGTTAGAGTAAATAGCAAAATTGATTGCTATGCAATTCCGTCGCATATGTCGAAAGAACCAGGCATGGCGTACTGTTTGCTACTTGGCAATATTATGGCCGAGGATGTGATTTTAAAAGCCGATATGGCCTTAGGCGAAGGTACCGGTGCTGTATTAATGGTGTCAATTTTGAAAACGATGCTTTATGCGATGCAAAATGTAGCTCGTATTTCTGATTTTTTAGCAAGTACGTCAAA
This sequence comes from uncultured Pelosinus sp., assembly GCA_900550105.1. GTDB lineage: Bacteria > Bacillota > Negativicutes > UMGS1260 > UMGS1260 > UMGS1260. The sequence continues at coordinate 201 of URQW01000080.1, read as the reverse complement.
GCAGAATTTAGCCATATAAGAGGGGCGGGTAAAAGAAAGAGAATAATAGAACAAAAAAATCCTATTCTAGCAAAAAGCTTAAATGCTTTTTGCTTTTTTGTTTTTTAAGGCAGCAATTATGTGCGGTGCCTCGGCAAAATTTAAGCAAGGTAGAAAGGCAGAAAAATCAAATATAAGTAAGTGTAAAAACTATGAAAAATA
>URQW01000079.1 GCA_900550105.1 uncultured Pelosinus sp. | reverse complement strand
ATACGAGAAAAAGCCATTTGAAAAGAACTAATACCTGGGATCACTTCTAGCTTCGCCTGAGGCAAAAACCGTTGTACTGCAGGCAAAAGACTATAACAGCCGGGATCTCCCGACACTAAAATAACAACATCATCTTGTTGTAAATATTGTTCAATTAAAGTCATCAATGCAGGAATTTCTTTATCAATCGGTAAAGTGATTTGCCCTGGTTCACTAAGTGCAGCAAGGGCCCGACGGCTTCCTGCTAATATTTTTGCAGCTTTTATCTTTTTTTGGGCAATTGGCAATATATAATCAGGTGAGCCTGGCCCGATCCCAACTATAACTATTTTATGATCCATCCCATTTTTCCCCCGATACATTTCGCACCAGCATCTGCTGCTAAAAATTCACCTTTTAAAGTAATAAGAACGGTTCCAACTTTTAGTTCATTAAAGACATACCGTTCTGCCCGCTAACTCGCTCTTGCGGCAATGACTTCATAGACCTTTTCTAATTGATAATTTTCTAAAACCGACATCGCCGCCTCTGCCGTTGTGCAATCTAAAATTGCAGTAATAGCCGCTTGCGGCGCACCTAATGCAGCGGAATAAGCTGCAATCGTTTCCAGCCGTCCATCGGCCATCCGGTTATGTGTATGAAAAATTCCAGCAGCAACTTTAGCTAATTTGCCTAAATGTCCTACTAACAGTACTTCTTTAAGACCATTTTGCACCGCATTTTCCAGCATATGTCCAATAAAGTTGCTTGTTTGAACAATGAATTCAAGCGGAATATGCAATTTTTCTACTGCTGCATCCTGGCCAATTCGCCCAGGAACAAACACAACAGCTTCATGGCCTAAAGCTTTTACAACACTAATCTGAGGCGTCAAGGAATTTTTAAAGGCTTCTTCACTCATCGGCTTTACAATACCGCTTGTACCAATTATCGAAATACCACCTTCAATGCCCAGCATAGGATTTAACGTTTTTTTTGCAAGAACTTCACCTTGTGGAACTGAAATGGTAACAATAGCACCTATTTTAGGCGGCAGAAGCTCCGCTAGAGCTAACTCAATCATTTTGCGCGGACCTGGGTTCACGGCAGGTTCCCCTACTGACACAGACAAGCCCGGTTTAGTAACAGTGCCAACTCCCTTACCAGCTCGTATCGTAATTCCTGGCTGGTTAGTGAGTTCTACCGTGACTTCAATTTCCGTTCCGTGAGTAATATCAGGATCATCGCCACCATCTTTGATTACATAAGCCCTGCCACCGTTCTCTAGCTTCTCAGCTTTAGCAATCGGCACAGTAATTGGATATTTCTGCGGCGATAAAACCTCTACTTTAGTAACAAATTGATCCCTTGCGGCTAAAACTGCAGCCTTCGTCGCAGCAGCAGCGCAAGAACCTGTCGTATACCCTTCTTTCATTTTTTGATTTGCTAACAAAAGGAAACCCCCCCTTTGATTTTGGCAAAGGGGGGTAAAAGAGACAGAGCTGTTCGCAATTACCCACCTCCCCATCTCTCGTAGGTCATAACGGCGTGTGTCAGAACAGGCAGGTCTCCTGACTCTGGCTCATCGCGCTACTTAGCCTTCCCGAATTTCTCCAGTGGCATTGATAAGAGCGCTCACCATTACAGTGGCGGGACCGCGCCGGCTTTTCACCGGTCTTCCCAATTAAGCAAAAGCACCTATTCCCTTGATTATCAATTTATATTTTGTATATTCCATTATTTTAGCAAAATTCCTGCTTTAAAACATGTAAAAAGAATATTCAGTTTTTAGAGTATGACAAAAGCACTAAAATTCCCTTATTATCATAAAATTTCATTTTTTTCTTGTTTTTCATGGTATAATATAGAATGAATAGATATTTGCTTATTTTATAAAGAGAAAGGTCGTTTGATGCTGTGTATTCTCCTGAAAATCCTTTAAAAGTCCGTCTAGCAAAAACTCTCTGGTTTAACACGTACCGCGCCCAAGTTACTACGCCGGAAGGTGAATATTTGGCCGCTCTTCGTCTAATTCCAACGATTCCACTTGACCGCAATGAAATCCCGGAAAATGCGCCGGAAGTAAAATCCTCTATCGTCGTCTTAGTGGAAGACGCTTTAGTAACAGATGAACATTTAGTAGAATTTGAAGCTGCTCTTGCTGATGAATTGCAGCAAGAATTAGTAAAAGTAAAATTCAAACCAGAAAATTGCCAATTCTTCTATCCCAGCCCGCCTCATATGTTGGCAGAAGAATCAGCCTTACCTCAGTAAAGGGAAAGAGAAAACAATCCTTGCCTTTCAACTTAATTGGTTCCGCAAATTACGACAAGGAGTGATTATTATGTATAATGCGGTAAGACATGAATGCGGCGGCAATGCTCATCTTGTCGGCAATAAAATGCAGCAAGGCTGGAATCAGTTTTGTTGTGACCGCTGCGGAGCTGTCTTCTTCCGTTGGATGACGGAAAAAATGGTAACTAAAAATGATGCAAGTTCCTAACAAGAACACTTTCCATTATTGCCGGTAAAAAAGAATGTTTCCATCATGTTTTTGTATTTTCTGGAAGTCGGTCGCCTCTGGTAAAGAGGTAAACCCGGCTTCTTCTTTTTCTTTCATAAGAATATACTTACCCTTTTCTTCAGAACGCTGTAAAAAGGTTTGCAGCATTTCCGTCGGCATCGTATACTTTCCAGCCCAAACATTTTTACCATTAACAGGTTCCTCTTTTAAGATAAGTCGTGGTAAAAGAACATTACCATAATATACTGCTGAGGTTTGATACTCACCATAAATTGCCCCAGTAGCATCACCAGGAAGATCGGAAACAATGCTTTTGGCGGAGCGATGATTTGCTAGAGGAATTAAATTATTCGGAATAAGAAATAATATGGAAACAATCGTCGTAAGACAGACTGTGACAATGAGCATAGTCTGTTTTTTTTGCATCTGCATAAAAACAAGAATCAGTACCATTAGTGTACAAGCGGTTGCTGTTACGATTTTATGAAGAGCAATCGGAATAAAATAGGCGCTCGCACCAAAAATAGCTAGCATGAAACAAGCTGGCCCGCTTAGCCACAACCAATTTGCTGCTGCCACTGACGCTGTATAGAGTTTTTCCAGATAAACTGAAATAAGCACAGCCGCTGGAAAAATTGCCGGAAATACGTAAGTGAGATACTTTGTAGCCATAAATGAGTAAAATACAATAAAACCAAAAAACCATACAAGCAAAAACAATTCCCGTTCTCCAGCTTGCTTTATTGCTCGCCATAAAGCAGGAAATAACAAACCGCTCCAAGGCAGAAGACTCAACGGTACTAGAATTAGATAGTAATAAAAAACATTATCCTTAGGATGTTCAGAAACAGTAGCGCGCATATAATTATGAAGCCCTAAAAAGGTATCAACAAATTCCGGACCGTGAACTGTATACATCGCGTAATACCACGGACCAGCTATCAGTGCCATTAGACAAAAACCGTGTAATAAATATAGTTTTTTTAAATAATTGATGTTTCGCAGTAAAGCTATAAATAAAAGAGCAATCAAGCCAGGCAAAACAATGCCCACAGGTCCCTTTGTCAAAACTGCAAAGGCAGCTGCACCATAAGCCAATACGTAACAACTGCGTCCTCGGCCCTGAAATGCCAGATAGAGCCAGCCTAATGAGAGGCTTGTAAAGAAAAACATGACCCCATCAGTCAAAATCAATTTACTAATCATCCAAAATTCCAACGAAGTAGCCAGCACAAGACTACCCCAGAGAGCTTGTCTTGTGCTACCGTAAAGCAGAGTGATAAATCGAAATAAAAGAACTACACTAGCAGCACCAAATAATGCGGCAGGCAGTCTCGCCGCAAAATCGTTGATACCAAATAAAGAAAAAGAACCGGCAATGAGCCAATAAATCAAAATAGGCTTATCATACCAAAATTGACCGTAAATTTGCGGCGATAGCCAGTTTCCTGATAAAACCATTTCTTTGGCGGTAAGCGCATAATTGGACTCGACAGGATCTGTAACTGGTATAATTTGATTGAATGCAAGATAAAAGAAAAAAGCAAGAAAAAATAGGCTGTAACTCATATAACGGGCCCGCAAAAGGCATCTCTCCTACTATTGTTTAATCAAAATCATTTTATCTTGTTCTTGCCACAACAGCTGCAAACTCTGTTTTGTCTTCTCGTTTAAGACAGTATAGTCTTGATAGCGAACTACAAAATAAGTTCCTCGAACAGCTTCGTCAATTACCGTACTACTGACCGACTTCCGTTTATCATCTAGTTCCTGTCCGTATAAATGAGTATAATAGGCAAAACCTGGACGTAAAAATTTAGCTACATAGATAGGCGCCTGCCCATCGTAGATATTTTTAAAATTTTCTGCCGCCGATTTCATACTTAAACTACTAGCAACTGGTCCAACTAAAAAGACAACAAGAACCGCGCTAAATAATGCAAAGGGAATAGCCTGACTAAAAATCATCATTAACACACTACGTTTCAGGTAAGCTGCCCACAATCCGCCTACAGCGAAAACAAATAACACGATGCTGACGATTGTCCCAGTCTGCAGTTCATTTTGTCTTTGCATTGCAAAAACCAAACCAACACCAAGAAGTCCCAGCAATACAGTTGCTACGATAGGCCAACTAATAAAAGATAGCTTCTGCCGCCGCTCATAAAGTCGATTTAGATACCAACCGATCACTAACGCAAGCGGTGGATACATGGGAAGAATATAGGAAACAAGTTTTGTCTGAGATATGGAAAAAAAGAGGAGAATGAAAAAGCCCCAAATATTTAAGAACTGTAAGTAACTAAAGGTTTGCCCATAACTTGTCAAAGAATTTTTCACAGCCTGAACAAGCACTGACGTCCAAGGTAAAAAACCGATCAGCATAACGGGAATATAATAATACCAAAGCACTCCCTCAGGATGTTCTGGCGACGTAAAGCGCGTCACATTATGATATCCAAAAAAAGTATCAATGAACGGAGACCCATGCGTATAAGCCATGAACCCATACCACGGCGCCGCAACAAGCAAATAGATTAAACAGCCCCGTAAAATTTGCATTTGTTTTAAAATAGCCCAGCGCCGTCCGGCTAATAAATAAAGAAAGATTATCGTTCCGGGAAAGACAAGACCAATCGGACCTTTCGCCAAAGTAGCTAGGCCGGCAAAAAGATAAAGCAGCCAGTAGCGTTTCAGCAAAAAGCCTAACAATGACGCCGTAAGACAAAACAATAGCGTCATATCAGTTACAGCCGCTTTTGATAAGTAAAAAAATTCAACCATTGTCGTCAACACTAACGCGCTCAATAAACCAGTTCGTTCATCAAATAGCTTCCTGCCTGCCTGATAGATCAAAATCACTGTTGCAACAGCTAACAGAGCCGACGGAAAACGCGCAGCGAATTCATTGATTCCGAACAATTTGAAGCTAAAAGCTACCAGCCAATAGAACAGCGGCGGTTTATCATACCAAAAATCGCCGTAAATCCTAGGTGATAGCCAATCATTAAACAGCAACATTTCCCGCGGCGTTTCACCATAAACAGGCTCATCGGGATCCAATAGAGGCAGTTGACCTAACTGAAAGAACGCAGTAAACAAACTAATCGCAATAATAAACCATAAGGCAGGCGTAATTCGGTTAAATTTCATTTCTTGTTAGCTTCCTTTCCCACACAGGAATTTATACGTCCTAGCTAATCCTTCCGGTAAAGTTGTTTTCGCTTTCCAGCCTAAATTACTTGTGATCGCTTGATTTTCTAGAAAGGAACGAAAGATATCGCCTTCACGCGGTGGTTCATAAGTGGTACTCATTTTTTTAGCACTAACAGTCTCAATACAATGGAGCAATTCATTGACCGTTATTTCGGTTTTTGTGCTCACGTTATAAACCTGATTGTCTTTATCAGTCTGCAAAGCAAGCAAAATTGCTTCAGCCACATCACCGGCATAAACAAAATCGCGAGTTTGTTCCCCAGTGCCAAAAATCGTAACAGGTTCATCTTGGAAGCACTTACGCGAAAAAATACTGACAACGCCGCCTTCACCGCCATCGCCCTGGCGTTCGCCATACACATTGGCAAAACGCAGCACCACATAAGAAAGGCCGAACTGCGCCTGATACAACGCTAAATATTTTTCAATCGTTAATTTACTCAGTCCATAAAAGGAAGTCGGAACTGTCGGCGCAGCTTCTTTCACTGGTACCTCCGCCACATCACCGTAGACAGCAGCAGTCGAGGCAAACACGACGCGCTTTACACCATAAGTACGACAAGCTTCTAGCAAACGAACAGATCCTTGAATATTTACATCGGCATCAAATAAAGGCGATTCAATGGATGCCGGCACGCCTGTCTGCGCTGCTAAATGAACTACTGCATCAAATTTTTCCGTTGCCAACACCGTAGACATCATTTCGTGACGAATATCGCCGACAACAAGCTTCACTTTTGCTGGCACATGTTCCTTTCGTCCCGTACTTAAATTATCATAAATTACTACAGTATGACCATCAGCAAGCAGTTTTCGCGAAAGATGCGAGCCTATAAATCCGGCCCCACCTGTAACTAAGACTTTCATAAATTGAACCCCTTCCTTTATTCGAATCTCTGAACTTTTATTTGATTTCGCGTGTTAAAAAGTTCTGGCCAAACACGCGTATGGTAAAATACATACCAATCGAAAACGGCAGATATTCTGAAAAAATCCGCCATACAACAGCAAGTATGCCCACAGTTCCGGCAGGCAAATCACTGGCAAAAAGCAACACAAACGTTCCTTCCGCAATGCCAGAGCCACCTGGTGTAGGCGCAAAATATAATAAAAGATTTAAAAAAATCATTTTTCCTAATACATGAACGAGGTCGACAGAAATTCCCATTCCCCAAAACAAGGCAGGCACCATACTATAAAGAGCTAACAGGCTAAAGGCGGATTCTACAAAAACTCGAATCATGGACAACGGCGCCGCTGCCAACAACAAAACACCGCCTCGCACATCTTTATATAAATTAAAGGCATTACGGCGAAGATGGTGGCGCGCATTCTTAAACAATGGGCGCATTAGGTAAACCAACAGGTTAGTTCGAATCAACCAAATACCAAGACCCATACAAAGTAATAACCCAATAGAAATCCCCAACAGTAAATTTGGTGATAACCAAGGTAATTTATCGCTTTCAATTAAAAAAATAAAGGGCATACAAACAAGCATAAAAAAAATCGACAGTAAGGTTCGGACAATCACTAAAACCGTCGCTTTGCCAATCGGCACTCCTGCTTTACGCAAAAACATCACTTGAGCAAAAGCGCCCCCAGCAGCGCCTGGTGTGAGTAGCGCTAAAAAGTAATTGCTGAAAATCACCTGAACCGCCTGTATCAGTGAAATAGATTCGCCGGAAATGCGCACAAGATGCATAAGCCTCGTACCATCAAAAAACATCCCCACTGACCAGACAAATAAGACAAGTAGAATTGTCCAAGGCTTAAATACGTCAAAATGCTTTAAAGTGTGAATATCAACAGTAAAATAAATGACGGTTCCCGATATGCCGGCAACAAGTAAAATCAATAAAATAAGCCGTTGGTACAACTTATTCATACAACAACTCCTTAAACGAAATCAATTCAATATTATTTTTAGCCAAAAGAAGGCGATTCTCTTCCTGCAACACCGCAGCCAATTCATCCTGCCAATGGTAACGCCAAGGATAGTTGTTACTTAACTTCTGATTCTCTTTGCCGGGATGAATCATAATTTCTGAAGTTCCTTCCGGCAAGGATTTCAAAATTTCCAAAAAATATTCTGGCAACAAACTGCCACCGGCCAGCATGCCAAAAAAATGATCAGGTTGACTAAGACCCGCTTTTGCATAGGCATAACGAGACTGCTTTGCTAGCAGTGATAAGGCACCGCGACCTAAAAAACGACCTAAAGAACAAGGATATTTACCAAAAAAGAAATACGATTCTGACGGAATTCTCACTGCCTTAATTTCATATTCTTGCGCTAAACGAATCACAATGTCAACAATACCAGGCACAACATGCATATGTTGATGACTATCAATATGAGTAATAGATAGTCCGGAGGCCATTGCTTTTTCTACCTGCGCTCGTAATTCTATTTCAATTTCTTTGCGTCGTATTTTACCAGTGAAATATTTCTGTAAAAAAGAACCATAATCTGCTGCAAAACAATTGTTTTCGGCTACTAATGAAGGAATTTCTTCAGGCTGACACAGTGGCTTTTCACCACCAACAAGAGTTAAATGAATACCGATCCCTAAATCAGGAATTTCTTTGGCCAAAGCGACGGCTTCTGTAAAAGCCGCGCCGCCCGGCATCAAGGAAGTACTCGTAATACACCCCGCTTTGTGGCCCTCTACAATCCCTGCATTGACAAGGGGATGCAAACCAAAATCATCGGCATTGACAATCAGCCGTTTTTGCTCTTTTCTCATGGTTATTATACGCTCCAACTTTATCATGTATCTATGTTATCATGTCAGTAGCCGCTTGGCAATTTTTTATAGTCTATGACTACATAAGGAAAGAGAGCTTAATGCTCTCCCTCTTTTTCCACCTCTATTTGTGTTACTTCCTCAACATGTGCGGCATAGGCGCTATGATTATGAATTGACTCATAGTTTTCGCACTCTACTTCAAACCATTCGATTTCTGGCAGCGTGCGTAGTGCAAGAACTAAGTCACGCAAAACATCCTCAACAAACTTTGGATTTTCATAGGCCTTTTCCGTGACAAACTTTTCATCTTCCCTCTTTAAGAGGGGATAAACTTGACTGCTCCCCTGCGCTTCCATCAAAGCAGCCAAGTCTTCGATCCACGTAAAATATCCCTGCCGTTGACGAATCTTTACTTGCATCAGTCCGCGTTGATTATGAGCGCCATAGCGAGAAATCTCCTTGCTACAAGGACATAAGGAGGTAAACGGAACAGAAAGCTCCATGGTAAAAGCCATCTCTTGGCCATGTTCAAGTCGTCCACAAAAAGTGCAGTCATAATCAAGCAAACTTTCAAGAGCGCTTACCGGCGCCTTCTTTTTTACGAAATATTTGAATCGGATTAAAAGTTCCGCACTTTTGGCTTGCAATTTTTCCAAAGTATCCAATAAGATATCATTCATTTCACGCTTGGAGATGGGCTTTTGACTCCATTCGCTTAAAATTTCAATAAAGCGACTCATATGAGTCCCCTTAAACTGCTCTGGCAAACTTACGGTAAGAGTAATTTGCGCCAGAACACTTTGAAATGAACCATCTTTGGCCTGAATTAAAAACGGCAGATGAACCGAACTCACGCCGACGCGCTGAATTGCAATTCCTCTTGTATCTGTCAGATTTTGTACATCTTTCAAAAATGGGCACCCCTCTTTTTATAAGGTATCGGATCATTCATCCCGGCTTCGGCAAAACCTTTTAACCGTAAGAGACAGCTATCACATTCCCCACAAGCTTCTGCTTCACCATTATAACAGCTTGTAGTCAAGGCAAGTGGGGCCTTATTTTTTGTTCCTAATACTACAATTTCTTTTTTGCTTAGAAACTGCAACGGCGTAAGCACTTGGATCTTTTTCCCTGTGGTTGTCGCCTTGGTAGCAAAGTTAGCCAACTCTTGAAATTTAGCAATAAACTCGGGCCGACAATCAGGATAACCGGAATAATCCATGGCATTGACGCCAATATAGACAGCTTCGGCGTCCAAAACTTCGGCATAACCGACAGCATAGCTCAAAAAAATAAGATTACGGGCCGGAACATACGTGACCGGAATATCGTCTCTCGTTACATCACCCTTCGGTACAGCAATTGACGGATCTGTCAAAGCACTGCCACCAATATCTTGCATATTCGTATCAACAATAAGATGTTTTTTTACTTGATAAAACGCACTGACTTGCTGCGCACAATCTAGCTCTCTGCTATGTCTTTGACCATAACGAAAACTAAGCGGATATATTTCATAACCAGCAGCGGCAGCTACTGACATGCAGACAGTAGAATCAAGGCCGCCTGATAATAAGACAACTGCTTTCAATCTTTACACTCCCTATTTATGCATTAATTTAACAATACTCAAATCTTTACGTCTTTCCAGATCAATAAACTCGCCCTTATCAGTACGGACAACAGGTCGGGCTGCCATAAACTGACCTAAATAAATAACCTCGGCTTGCTGGCCATTGTTTAACACCACAATGTTACCTAAAAAGCAATCGCGTACATTATTTAGAAAGACCGTACAAATTTCCACATCTAACTTCTGATACATATCATTAATAAGGGCCTCAATCACAGTAAAAGGCGCTACTTTTTCCCGATAAGAACGATTCGAGGTCATAGCATCATAAATATCAGCAATTGCTACAATACGTCCAAAAAGATGTATCGCATCTTTCTTCGCATGAAGCGGATAGCCGCTACCATCCATTCGTTCATGATGCTGTAATATACCACAAACAGCATTAGCTGACAAGGCTTTTTCTTGTCTTACAATCTGATAACCGAAATAAGCATGCTGTTGCACAAGAGCCATTTCTTCTGGAGTAAGCTGACTTGGTTTATCAAGAATCTCTGACGGAATCTGGCTTTTCCCCACATCATGAAGCAAACCAGATACAATTAGATCGAATAACTCTGTTTTCGAAAGTTCTAACCATTTCCCTAATAACCCCGTAATAATAGCCACATTCACCGAATGATGATAAGTATAATCTGAGAGATGATATTCTTGCTGCAAATGATTAATAACACCAACAGCATTTATCATATAAGAAATTGGCCCTTTGACCAAAGAAAAAATTTCTTGTAAAGGAAGCGGTTCCTTCTGGCGCAGTTGCTGAAAAATGACACGGACTCTTTCTACTGTATCATGGTAAGGATCGGAAAATTCCTTAGGCGTCTGCATACTATTTTGCCATTCCGTTGCAACAGGATCCGCCTGGGTAGAAACGGTAGGTGCTGTTTCTGCCTCTGCAACTACAACACTCATAACATTCCATTCCTGCATTCTCTGCAGTAAGGCTTCTGTAAGAACAGTTCCTTTTTCCAACAACACCTTGCCCATTTCATTCAATACTACATCAGCTAATCTCATCCCTGGTTCAACTTTATCAATAGTGAGCCTTTTCGTTCCTGCCATAGCGCAACCTCCTGAAATTAAGCCCTAACAAGTTTTACAATAGTCACTTCCTTACGCCGTTCTAAATCAACAAAATCCCCATCTTCGGTTTTTACGATGGGCCGCGAACCAAGGAATTGGCCAAGATAAACGACTTCCGCCTGTTCACCTGTATTCAAGAGTACCCGATTCCCCAAAAAATAATCGCGTACATTATTTAAAAAAACCGTACAAACTGTCGGATCAAGCGCACCAAACATCTCTTCAATTAGAAGTTCCACTACGGCAAAGGGCGTGGTCTTTTTATGATAAACTCGATCACTTGTTAACGCATCATAAATGTCAGCTACCGCAATAATTCTGCCAAAGGGCTCAATCTTTTCCGCCGCGAGACCAAAAGGATAGCCAGTTCCATCAAGCCGTTCATGGTGCTGCACAACGCCAGCTAATACCTGCTTAGAAATTCCCGGTACGTTTTTTAGCAAGTCATAGCCATAGAGAGTATGCATTTTCATGACAGCCATTTCTTCGTCAAGCAACCGCTCCGGTTTATTCAACACAGCCAGAGGAATCTGCGATTTACCTACATCATGGAGCAATC
>URQW01000078.1 GCA_900550105.1 uncultured Pelosinus sp. | reverse complement strand
ACGAAAATACTCTTTTGCTTACGGGACTTACTAATATTCAAGTGATTCGTACTGCCGAGATGAGTGACTTAATTGGTATTGTTTTTGTGCGAGGAAAACGTCCTGGCGGAGAAGTTCTTAAACTAGCCTACCTGAATCAACTACCGCTCTTAGCAACAGAGCTACCGCTTTATGAAGCCTGCGGCCGTCTTTATCAAGCTGGCTGTGGACAAGGACGCGGCCAAAAAGGAGGGCAGAGAAGATGTCTGACGGACAAGCAATTTGTTTAGAGTTTTCCCTTTGTGGATCAAAATTTGAAAGCGCCGGTGAGGCATCTAGTAAAATCAAACAGGTTTTACAGCAGATTGGAGTGCCTTCCGAAGTGATTCGCCGCATTGCCATTAGCGCCTATGAGGCGGAAATGAATGTGATTATTCATGCTTTTCGCGGCTGGATGAAAGCGTCTATTTCGCCGGAAAAAACGGAGATAGCGCTGGAAGATGAGGGACCTGGGATTGCTGATATTGAACTGGCCATGCAGGAAGGTTACTCAACAGCGCCTGACCATATTCGCGCAATGGGCTTTGGCGCGGGTATGGGACTTCCTAATATTTCCCGCTGCGTTGATCAATTTGATATTTCTTCAGAAATCGGCGTTGGGACAAAAATTTATATTGTTATTGATCATAAGATTCGAGAAGCATAGATTCCTATGGGAAAGGATGGTGAGTGTGCAGTGAATGAAATAACCGGGACGCCAGCAATACATTCCGTCAGGCTTTTAGCAAACCGTTGCAAAGGTTGTGTTAGTTGTACCAAGCGCTGCCCGACTGAAGCGATACGCATTCGCTTTGGCAAGGCGCGAATTATTCATTCACGGTGCATTGATTGCGGTGAATGTATACGCCATTGTCCGACCCATGCTAAAACAGCGATAACCGATGGGTTAAATGCTTTGGCGGACTATGACTATAATATTGCATTGCCGTCACCAGCTTTGTATGGTCAATTTGGTATGGAATTTAGCCATGAGGCAATTCTGTGGGGCCTGAAACAGCTCGGGTTCCAGGAAGTCGTTGAAGTGGCTGAAGGGGTAGAAATTGCTGCATTAGCCATAGCCGACTACTTACAGCAGCAGGGAAAAAAACAACCGGCTATTTCATCGGTTTGTCCGGCTGTGATTCGGTTGATTCAAGTGAAGTACCCAGAACTAGTATCTCATATTGTACCAATTGATGCGCCAGAAGAGATCTTAGCCAGGAAGCTGCGGCACGAAAGAAGCGACAAAGGACGGGTCGGCATCTGGTTTATTACGCCCTGTCCGGCTAAAATGACGGCAGTAAGTAACCCCTTGGGACGCGATAAATCAGAGCTTTCCGGTACGATTTCCATTTTGAAGATCTATGGGGAACTCTTAAAAATACTTCCCGCTTATTCACAGCAGGAATTTAGTCAAATTAGTTCGTGGATTGGCGTTGGCTATGAGAGCGCCGGTGGTGAAGGGATTGCTGGTAAGGTTGATTCGCTGTTGGTCCATGATATTCACAGTGTGATTAATGTTTTAGATCAAGTTGCTATCGGCAAGCTCAATGATGTAGCTTATTTAGAGTGTTTGGCTTGTGTCGGCGGTTGTCTTGGCGGTCCGCTTACGGTGGAAAATCGTTACGTGGCGAAACATCGTTTGAAACAGCGATTGAAACTTTGTTGTGAGGAAGACCAAAAAGCAGGAAAAAAGGGACGGTCTACTTACGATCAAGACGAAATTGACGTAAAAAGTCGCAAGCCGATTTTACCGCTTGATGTGATGAAACTTGATGAAGATATTTTTAAAGCGATGCATAAGGTGGAAATGATTGATCAAATTTCGAGTCGTTTGCCAGGCCTTGATTGCGGGTCCTGCGGTTCCCCTACCTGCCGGGCTCTTGCTGAAGATATTGCCCAGGGAAGCGCCAGCGAAGCCGATTGTGTTTTTAAACTGCGCAAGCGTGTCAAGGAGCTAGCTCAGGAAATGATCGGTCTAGCTGAAAAAATGCCTTCTTCGCTTGGTAAAAAAAATTTGGAGTAGAGAAGGGATCGCTAGTGATTGTTCGGGAAATGTGTGAACAGTTGTCTCTGGACTGTCTTACTGTAGCGGAAGATGGACTTTTTTTGCAAGAAATTACTGGCGGGATTGTATCCGATCTTTTAAGTAATGTAATGGGTCAGGCGAAAGCCGGCGCTGTATGGATTACGATGCAATCTCATCAAAATATTGTTGCTGTCGCTTCTTTGGCCGACTTGGCAGCAGTGATTGTAGCCGGCGGCGCTACGGTAGAACAGGGAACAAGACAGAAAGCGGAGCAGGAAAAAGTTCTGTTGTTTACTACAGCTCTTACTGCCTATGAAGTAGCGGGGCGCCTGTATCAATTGGGGATAAAGTCAAATGCTTAGGGCTTTTACCGCTGATTTGCATGTGCATACGTTGCTATCACCTTGCGCTTCCGTAGAAATGACACCACATCATCTAGTATTGCAAGCAGAAGCGATGGGAGTCGATATTCTAGCAATTACAGATCACAATTCTTGTGATAATGTAAAAGCTGCATTATTGGCTGCTTCTGGTAAACCTGTCACGATCTTGCCGGGGATGGAAGTAGAAACAAAAGAAGAAGCCCATATTCTCGTTTTGTTTGATGCGCTTGCGCCGCTGCTCGCTTGGGAGCAGATCGTAGCAAGCCATCGGAGTGGCCGCCGCAATGATGAGGAAAAGCTCGGAGCGCAGTTTATAGTGGATCAGTATGATGAATTTGTTGCTGTAAAAGAAGAAATGCTGCTTGATGCTTTAAATCTTACTGTAGCGGAAGTTGCAGAAACCGTAGAAAAACTTGGCGGAATCACGATTGCGGCGCATGTGGATCGTCCTATGTACAGCTTGTTAACTCAATTAGGGTTTATTCCAGAAGGACTCCAGCTTAGTGCGCTAGAAATTTCTCGTCGTTTTGGCGCTAACGAGGCCAGAAAAGCTTTTTCTAATCTACAAAATTGGCCTTTAGTTACGGCAAGCGATGCTCATTCACTCGAAGATTTTTGTCAGGGACCTCGGACAACTTTGTATTTAGAAAAGGTTTCTATTGCGGAGATCAAGCTTGCTCTAGCGGGAAGCTGTGGTCGGAGCGCTCTATTTTAAATAAGACAGTTAGAAAAGTTAATTTATAAGGGAGGTTTGTATATGGAATCTACTCATAGTAACTGTTGCGGCGGTAGCGGTCAAAAAATTGATTTTTCGCGGTGTGATGAAATTTTAGCACGTTATCAGTCGGTTAAGGGTGCATTGATTCCTGTTTTGCAGGAGATTCAGCAAGTCTACGGTTATCTTTCGAAAGATATTTTGCTTCGGATCAGTGAGAAAATGCAAATTCCTATCAGTCAGATTTACGGTGTAGTGACCTTTTATTCACAGTTTCATTTAAATCCGCGGGGACGCCACGTAATTCGCGTCTGTCAAGGAACAGCCTGCCATGTGCGCGGGGCCAAAGCGATATTAAAAGCACTGGAGGATTATTTGCGGGTTGACGCAGGACAAACAACGAATGATCTTCGCTTTACTTTGGAAACAGTGGCCTGCATCGGCGCCTGTGGGTTAGCTCCAGTTATGATGGTTGATGAGGATACCCATGGCCGACTCACGCCAGCAATGATTCCGGAAATTTTAGGTCGTTATATGTAACTATGCGTGAGTTGTCGCTGCATATTTTAGACCTTGTGCAAAATTCTTTGGAAGCTGGTGCTGGAGAGATCAGTCTTACAATTCAAGAGGATCCCTCAAATGATTTATTTTTTCTGTCTGTTTCCGACGATGGTCGCGGCATGAGTCGACAGGAGTTGGAGTGCGTTAGAAACCCGTTTGTAACAAGCCGCTATACGCGAAAAATCGGTCTGGGACTGTCCTTGATTGAAATGTCTACAAGCCGAGCGGGCGGAGCGCTTGAGATAGAGTCAAAGCCTGGTGCGGGGACAACTGTAACAGCAATCTATCAGTATTACCATTTAGATCGTCCGCCGCTAGGAAAAATCAAAGACACTATTTTAAATATTCTTGTTGCGAATCCTTCTTTGCGATTTTATTATCAGCATCGTGTGAAAGAACGTTCTTTTTCGCTTTCCTCACAGGAGATTTACGAAATTCTTGGCGGTATATCCCTGACGCAGCCTGATGTATTACAGTGGCTGACGCGATATTTAGAAGAACAGTATGAACGACTATACGGAGGTGTAGGCCATGAAGACGCTTGAAGACCTGAGAAAACTACGAGAGAAGCTGCAGTGTGAACGCAAAGTGCGCCAACTAGGTGAAACGCAGGTCATTATCGGCATGGGGACATGCGGGATTGCCGCTGGCGCTAGAGAAGTAATGAAAGCTTTATTAGAAGAAATGGCAAAGCGCCGTCTTGATGATGTATCGGTACGCCAAACTGGTTGTATCGGCATGTGTGAGAAGGAAGTGCTTGTAGATGTTGTGCGAGCAGGAGAACCGCGGATTACCTATGGCAATGTAAAACCAGAAGATGTGGCCAAAATTGTGGCGGAACACGTAGTGAACGGCCGAATTGTGGAAGAACTTGTTGTGGCTAAAATAGAACAATAAAAGGCTAACGGGAGGAGAAGTTATGGAACATATCAGAGCCCACGTCTTACTTTGTGCCGGTACCGGCTGTGTGTCTTCCGGCTCGAAAAAAGTACAGGCTGCCTTTGTGCGGGAGTTAGAGCGCCGCGGCCTGAATAAGGAAGTTAAAGTTGTCGAAACAGGCTGTCATGGCTTTTGTGAAATGGGACCTCTTGTCATTGTTTATCCCGAAGGAGTCTTCTACTGCCGCGTGCAAGAAGAAGATGTGGCGGAAATTGTAGACTCGCATCTTTATAAAGGTCGCATTGTTGAACGACTTTTGTATCGTGAACCGCTATCTCATGAGAAAATTCCTAATTATCAGGATATTGTTTTTTATAAGAAACAAATGCGTCTGGTTTTGGCAAACTGTGGCCATATTAATCCAGAATGTATTGAAGATTATATTGCTGCAGGCGGCTATGAAGCGTTAGGAAAAGCGCTTACTTTAATGACGCCCGAGGCTGTGGTTAG
Organism: uncultured Pelosinus sp.; assembly: GCA_900550105.1. GTDB lineage: Bacteria > Bacillota > Negativicutes > UMGS1260 > UMGS1260 > UMGS1260. Next base: position 6,657 of record URQW01000078.1, on the reverse strand, counting down.
CGAAATGAAACAAGCGGGACTCAGAGGGCGCGGCGGCGGCGGATTTCCTACCGGTGTCAAATGGGAATTTGCCAAAAATGCACCAGGTAAAGAAAAATATGTAGTTTGTAACGCCGACGAAGGCGATCCGGGCGCTTTTATGGATCGCAGTGTGCTCGAAGGCGATCCGCATCGAGTGATTGAAGGAATGGTTATCTGTGGCTATGCTATTGGCGCGCAAGAAGGCTATATATACGTACGGGCAGAATATCCGCTCGCGATTAAACGATTAAAAGTTGCCATAGAGCAAGCTCAGGCCATGGGCTTATTAGGTGATAATATTTTTGACTCTGGCTTTTCCTTTAAAATTAAGATTAAAGAGGGCGCTGGCGCTTTTGTCTGCGGGGAAGAAACGGCCTTACTTGCTTCGATTGAAGGTGAGCGGGGGATGCCGCGGTCACGGCCGCCTTTTCCAGCAATTTCCGGCTTGTGGGGTAAACCAACCAATATTAATAATGTGGAGACTTTTGCTAATGTGCCGCAGATTATTGTTCGCGGTAGTCAGTGGTATGCTGCTATTGGTACCGAGAAGAGCAAGGGAACCAAGGTGTTTGCTCTGACTGGGAAAATTAATAATACCGGTCTGGCGGAAGTTCCCATGGGAATTACCATGCGTGAGATCATTTTTGATATTGGCGGCGGTATTCTAAACGGGAAGAAATTTAAAGCGGTGCAAATCGGTGGTCCCTCCGGCGGCTGTTTGCCAGAGGAACTTTTGGATTTACCTGTAGATTACGATTCTTTAATAAAAGTTGGCGCGATGATGGGGTCAGGCGGTCTTGTCGTTATGGACGAAGATACCTGCATGGTTGATGTAGCAAAATTCTTCGTTCATTTTACGCAAAGTGAGTCCTGCGGCAAGTGTACGCCCTGCCGGGAAGGCACCAAGCGGATGCTTGAAATTCTCACCCGGCTCACGGAAGGGAAAGGCGTCGAAGGGGATATTGAACTTTTAGAATCCTTGGCGAAAAATATTAAAGCAACGGCTTTATGCGGGCTCGGTCAAACGGCCCCGAACCCTGTTCTCAGTACACTCAAGCATTTTCGCAGTGAATATGAAGCGCATATTCAGCAAAAACGCTGTACCGCTGGAGTATGCAGCCGACTTTCGGGCTACGTGATTCAAGAAATCTGTAAAGGCTGTGGTCTCTGTAAAAAGGTTTGTCCGGTAGAAGCGATTTCGGGTGAACTAAAATCCGTTCATAAAATTGATGGCAGTAAGTGTATTAAATGTGGCGCTTGCATGACAAAGTGTCCCTTTAAAGCAATTGTGAAGGGATAAAGAAAGGGGGAAAACAGGAGTATGGAAAAAGTTCGACTGACAATTGATGGTAAGGAAATAGTAGTAGAGCCTGGCAGCACTATTTTAGCGGCGGCCGAGCAGCTTGGCATAAAAGTTCCTAGCTTGTGTCATCATCCGGAACTTAGACCGGCAGGGGCTTGCCGGGTATGTATGGTAGAAGTAGAAGGCGCGCGAACTCTTGTAGCTTCTTGTGTTTATCCAGTCAGTGAAGGTCTTGTTGTTCATACGAACACAGCCGATGTTCGCGAAGCGCGTCGGACTGTAGTCGAGTTGCTGCTAGCGAATCATCCGTCCGACTGTTTATCTTGCTATAAAAATCAAAAGTGCGAGCTGCAAAAAATTGCGGCTGATTTAAATATTCGCCAGATTCCGTTTCGTGGCGAAAAAAATGAATATCCGTTAGATACCAGTAATCCTTCGCTGATCCGTGAACCGTCAAAATGCATAAAATGTGGTCGGTGTGTTCGTGTTTGTAGCGAAAGACAGGATGTTAACGTCTATAGCTTTGTCAATAGAGGCTTTAAGACAATTGTAGCGCCTGCTTTTGAGCTGGGCTTGGGGGATGTGGCCTGTACACTTTGCGGTCAGTGTGCAACAGTCTGTCCGACGGCTGCTATTATTGAAAAAGATGATACGCCTGGTGTTTGGCACTCTTTAAGTGATAAGACGAAACACGTTGTTGTGCAAACCGCTCCGAGTGTGCGCGTGGCTTTAGGGGAAGCACTCGGTTTACCGACAGCCTCTATTGCTACAGGAAAAATGGTAGCAGCGCTAAGACGACTTGGTTTTGCCAAGGTTTTTGATACGGATTTCGGCGCTGATTTGACGATAATGGAAGAAGGACACGAATTATTGCATCGTATTAAGCAAGGCGGGGTTTTGCCAATGATTACTTCGTGCAGTCCCGGCTGGGTTAATTTTATTGAGCAAAATTACAGTGATCTTCTCAGCCATTTATCAACAGCGAAATCTCCGATGCAGATGTTTGGCGCCATCGTAAAGACCTATTATGCTCAGAAAACAGGAACAGATCCTAAAGATATTATTTCTGTCGCCATTATGCCTTGCACAGCGAAAAAGGCGGAAGCCTTGCGGCCCGATATGGCATCAAGCGGCTATCAGGATGTAGATTGGGTGCTTACGACAAGGGAGTTGGCGCGCATGATCACAGAAGCTGGTATTGATTTTGCCACCTTGCCGGAAGAAGAGTTTGATGATCCTCTTGGCGACTCCACCGGGGCGGCTGTGATTTTTGGTGCAAGCGGCGGTGTTATGGAAGCTGCTTTACGTACTGTTGCCGACGTGCTGGCGCAGGAAAGCCTTCCTGACCTAGAGTACAAAGCAGTACGGGGGCTGGAGGGAATTAAAGAAGCGATTGTCAAAGTAAAAGACTTAGAGATTCGCGTTGCTGTGGCTCATTCCTTGGCCAATGCACGAGTGCTTCTTGAAAAAATCCGGCAAGGCGAGGCGAAGTATCATTTTATTGAAGTCATGGCTTGTCCTGGCGGCTGTATTGGCGGTGGCGGACAACCTTACCCTGTTTCCAAAGAGGTCAGAGAAGCGCGCATTGCAGCAATCTATGACTGTGACGAAGCAATGGTGTTGCGTAAATCCCATGAAAATCCTCGTATTAAAGAATTATATGAAGAGTTTTTAGGGGAACCCTTAGGCGATAAAGCCCATCATTTGCTCCATACCCACTATAAGGCACAACAAAAAGGTTAATAAAACAGCTGACTTATCATCTTGCATCAGAAAACTCTTTAGCGAACTGCTAAAAGTTTTCTGATGCTTTTTTATGTGTTACAATAAAGCAAAATGTTTTTATTCAGGGGGAGAATATGGAGTCACAGGCTATCGAAATATCCAAACATACTTTAGCAATTTTTGCGGCGTTGTTTCTTGCCGGGGGGATTGCCGCTAAAGTTGCCGATCTTTTCAAAATTCCTGACGTTGTTTTATTTTTGCTTATCGGTATTTTAATTGGCCCGCCAGGGCTCAATTTAGTAGTTGTTCCGGCGGAATCGGTGTTAAACCAATTCATGCTTATTCTTGGTGCGTCCTTTTTACTCTTTCATGGTGGTACAAGTGTTAGTTTTGGTGTACTAAAAAAGACCTGGATTACTTTGTCGCTTCTGGCCACTCTTGCTGTAATCATTATGATTTTTATAGTTGGATTTGTGGCGCAGTGGGCATTGGGGATTGATCTTATGTTTGCTTTTTTATTAGCGGCAGTTATTGCTTCTACTGATCCGGCGACACTTGTTCCTATCTTTTTATCGATTAAGATTCGTGATAAAGTAGCGCAGACTGTGCTTAGTGAATCGGCTTTTAATGATGCCACTGGCGCTATTTGTACCTTTGCGATCCTTGGTATGATTGCAACAGGGCAGGTTTCTGCTGGTGAAAGCATCATGAAGTTTTTTGTCATGGCTGGCGGCGGGATTGCCATTGGTATAGGGTATGGCCTTGTCTCTGGTTTTATTGTTTCAAACAAAGCAAAATTTTTATTTGGCGACTATGCGCAGGTTCTCATTTTACCTGTAATTATTGCCGCCTATCTAACATCAGAGCATTTTGAGGCGAGCGGCTTTATGGCTGTTTTTGTAATTGGATTAATTTATGGTAATCTAGACGCTTTTGGTTGGCATATGACCAAAGAGCATCATGAGAACTTTGAATCTTTCCTTAATAATGGATCTTTGTTGTTACGTATGATCATCTTTATTCTTCTGGGAACCCATGTGGACTTTGCGATTGTTTGTCAGTATTTGATTCCTGGTATGATTATTATTGGCATCTTTATGTTTGTCGCCAGACCCTTGGCGGTTCTTGCTTGCGTAATTTTTGATCGCAGAGCAGAGTGGACTAAGAAGGAAATCTTGTTTATGTTTTGGACGCGAGAAACAGGGGTTATCCCGGCGGCCTTGTCAGGCATGCTGATCGGGATGGGAATTCAATATGCTGATATTATTGCAGCGATTACGTTTATGGCTATTTTAGCTACACTTGTCATTCAGGCAAGCACAACAAAGTGGTTGGCGCAAAAATTAGATTTGCTTGATTAAGTTTCAGAAAGTGTAATTATATAATGTTTTTCATGCCTTGGAGAATACTTTCGGTGATTTTGTGTGAAAGTAGTCTTCAAGGCATTTTGATTTATATTGGCTATAATGTTGATTTTTTGGAAAACTCTTGAAAAGGCTTGACTAAATAGCCAGACTATGTGAAAATTATAAGTAATGTAGAAAAAGACAGAAATCTTCTTCTGTCATTGGGCAGTGGATGGATAAGGAGGAAGTTCTTTGAAAAGCCACATTGTTATTTCGAAAGCAACAATTGATCGTTTGCCTCTTTATTTTCGCACCTTAAAACTGACCCAGCAGGAAGGACTTGAAATCATATCGTCAGAAGAGCTTGGGCGGCGTATTGGTGTTACGCCTGAGCAGATTCGGAAAGACCTTGCCTCTTTTGGCCAGTTTGGCAAAAAGGGCGTGGGGTACTATGTACGTGAACTGATTCGCAATATTGGTGAGATTTTAGGACTTCATCGCAACTGGAATATGGCTATTGTCGGCTTAGGACATTTGGGATGGGCTTTGGCCAACTACCCGAACTTCTCTTCGCTTGGCTTCAATATTAAAGCGATTTTTGATATTGACCATAGCAAGGTAGGTCTCAATATTAAAGGCGTTTCAGTGAGCCATATTGATGAAATTGAAAAGGTAGTAGCGGCTGAGTCCCTTCATATTGCTGTGATTACTGTACCTGCTGATAAGGCGCAGGCTGTGGCGGATCAATTGATTGCTGCTGGTGTAAAAGGAATCTGGAATTTTGCTCCCATTAAGATTGAAGTTCCAGAAGATGTGTTGCTTGTATCGGAAGATCTTTCCGTCGGCTTGAGCAGTTTATCTTATTATTTGACGCGGGCTTTGCCTGATTCATAATGAAAGAAAATTGTGAAAATCTATATCTTTTTGCAATAAACGTAATTTTTGAAATTTTTTTCAAAAATTACGTTTGGCAAGAAGGAAATTGAAAAAGCATAGCGAATTACAATAAATATAAAGCGAGTATGCGGAGTTTCTTTTATAAGTGGATATTTACGGACGAAGAAGTTGCGGCTTCTTTGAAAGTAAAACGTCACAAACTGAAGCATCTTATGGTGTATTGCCCAAACGGCTGTACAATTGAGTAAGTTGCGCCAAAGTTTGTTTTGAAGAATTATTATCAAAACTTACTAGGCGCTTTTTATTTTGCCTACAAACTATAAAATTGGAATTTTATAGGGGCAAAGATAAAGCTTTTTAACCTAGGCATATTTTGCATTGTTTTGCTGACAATACAAAATACTATAATTAATGAAAATGAATAGGGGGAACAAGAATGATTGACATTAAAAGTCGCATTCGTAACACCGCTCTGCACTCGAAAATCGTAAGTGCCGAAGAAGCAGCTGCTTTGATTAAACCTGGTATGAATATCGGTACAAGCGGTTTTACTCCAGCCGGCTATCCGAAAGCTGTACCTTTGGCATTAGCGGAAAGAATGAAGCAGGAACATTTTCAGATCAATCTTTGGACAGGTGCTTCTGTTGGTAAAGAACTTGACGGCGCTCTTGCTGCTGTTAATGGGATTGCCAGAAGAATGCCTTACCAAACGAATGGTGATATCCGCAAAGGAATTAACGCTGGTAAAATTGCCTATTGCGATCTTCATTTAAGCCATATGGCGCAAATGGTTCGTTATGGTTATTTAGGCGGCAAAGTAGATGTTGCTATTGTGGAAGTTTGCGCTATTACCGAAGAAGGTCATCTCATTCCTACGACTTCCATGGGTAATGCTGCTTCCTATGTACAAAGTGCTGATGTCGTTATTGTTGAAGTCAATACGAGCCAGCCACTTGAATTAGAAGGAATGCATGATGTATACATTCCACTGGATCCACCGCATAGAAAAGCGATTCCTTTGGAAAAAGCTGATGATCGTATTGGAACACCTTATATTCCTTGCGGCATTGATAAAATTGCCTGCATCGTTCCATGCGATATTCCTGATGCTGTTCGTCCTTTAGCTGAAATTGATGATGATGCTAAAGCAATGAGCGCTCATTTGATTGAATTCTTAAATCATGAAATCAAACAAGGACGTATGCCTAAAAACCTTCTGCCACTGCAGTCGGGTGTTGGCTCGGTAGCAAATGCTGTTATCTGCGGTCTTGTAGATTCGCCTTATGAAAACCTCTCCGTATTTACTGAAGTGGTACAAGATGGCATGTTTGACTTGATTGACGCTGGAAAGTTAGATTTCGCTTC
>URQW01000077.1 GCA_900550105.1 uncultured Pelosinus sp. | reverse complement strand
AAGCGGCATTCATCGTCTTACAAATCATGCCGGCGGTATCGAAGGCGGTATGACAAATGGGGAACCGATTTCGATTCGTGCAGTTATGAAACCAATTCCTACCTTAATGAAACCTTTACAGACCTTTGATCTTGCTACAGGGGAAGCTATTGCCGCAAGTACTGAACGGAGCGATGTGTGCGCTGTACCCGCGGCAGCTGTAGTTGGCGAAGCAGCGGCAAGCCTTGTTTTGGCAGAAGCCATTTTGGATAAATTTAGCAGTGATTGTATGGCTGATTTACAGAATAGTCTTGCCTCATATCGCCAAAGAATAGATTTTAAACCTTTTAGCAATCAGAATAAATAGAAACAGGCGGTGGAGCTATGACAATCATTCCGATTGAGTTGGGGGAAAAAAGTTATCAGATTGAAATGGTTGCCGACTCCTGGCAGGGCCTTGCGGACTGGCTTACATCACAATCTTTTTCGCAGCAGGGGCTGATTGTTTCTGATAGTAATGTAGGTCCCTTATATGGAAAGACGGTACAGACGCTGTTAGAAAAGGCTGGGATTTGCGCTGATATTTATTGCTTTCAGGCGGGCGAAGCAGCAAAAAACCTGCAAGAAGCAAATGCTATCTTCACAAAAGCGATTCAAGAAAAACTGGATCGTCACTCGCTGCTCGTAGCGCTTGGCGGCGGAGTTGTCGGTGATATGGCGGGCTTCGTTGCTGCTACTTATTTACGAGGCATTCCTTTTATTCAAATTCCGACATCCCTTTTGGCTCAGGTTGATTCGAGTGTTGGCGGTAAAGTGGCAGTAGATCATCCCTTAGGAAAAAATTTAATAGGCGCTTTTTATCAGCCGCGGCGTGTACATATCAATCTTGCTGTTTTAAAAACGCTGGAGCCACGGCAGTTTTATGCAGGTATGGCCGAAGTGATTAAGTACGGCCTATTAGCAGATTCAACCCTATTTCAGTATTTGGAAGACCATGCTGATGCATTGTTAGCACTAGAACCAGAGGCAGTCGGATATGTAATTCAGCGGTGCTGCGAAATGAAAGCTGAGTTTGTTTGCGCTGATGAAACAGAACAGGGCGTTCGCATGGCTTTGAATTTGGGTCATACAATGGGTCATGGGATTGAAGCGGCCAGTTCTTTTTCCTATCTTCATGGCGAGGCTGTTGCTGTGGGATTATTGGGGACGTTGTATCTTAGTGAACTTACTACCGGCTTAAGCCCTACTATCGCTGTACGCCTTAAGCGACTTTTACAGCGCTATCATCTGCCTACTGCGGCACCGGGTTTTAAAGAGGATGACATTTTATCCTATATGAGTCGAGATAAGAAAAATTTAAATCAACAGACTCGCTGGATCTTGTTAGAGGATCTCGGTAAGTGGAAAATTAGCAGTGCTGTAGAAGACTCGGATGTGCTTGCTGTTCTAACACGCTTAGTGGCAGTAGAAGCTTAATTTAAATGATTATAGTAGGAAAGAGAGCCTGAAAATTTAGGTTCTCTTTTTTTTCGCTAATTCTGTAACCATGAAGTAAACATAATAATGGGGCTGGAATATGATAGAGTAGTACCTGGGCGGCAGGTCGTTATAAATAAGGCGGTGGTTGAATTGGCATTGCAACCGGAACAGCAGCTTACACAAATGCTTCAACTGCAGCAACTTTATGTGAATAAAATTAGCAAAATGATTATGGAAGTCTGGTTTCCTTTATTCTTAACTGAGAATAAGACTTTTTTAGGTTTTTGGCAGGCATTTATAGTATTTATGCAATTTCAGGCGGGCAGTGAAGGGTACAGTCGAGCGATTTTTATTTTTCCCGAGCCACATTCTTCGGGACTCGAAACGCTTCTCGATACTTTTGTCGTAACCGGCGCTGAATATTTGGAACTTGCTATTGCTTATTTGGAAGAAGCACAGGCTCTTCCTTCTGCTTGGAATAAAGAATTGTCGGGGATTCATCAGTTCTTGCTTCTCATTGAGGAAATGGAACTAAATATTATTGCCTTGCTTGAAATTTTGTTAGCGCAGAAAAAACAAGGGGAACTTTTACAATAGCTGTAAGCAGGAAGTTTGCTTCTTTGGGTGAATATGTAGAAAAGAGATTTGTAGGCCGAAGCCTATTTACTATACAAAACTGATGATTCCAGAAGGAAGACACAGCTTTTGACTAAGGAAATTAGGTGATACAAGATGGACAATTTAGAGGAAAAAGTGCAGAAATTGCAGACAGTGCTGCGGTCTTATGATAAAGCGGTCATTGCTTTTTCCGGCGGCGTCGACAGTACTTTTCTCGCTGCTGCTGCTAAATCTGTAATGACAGATCTTTTGCTCGTTACAGCCAGATCAGAAAGTTTAACGCAAAAAGAACAAGAAGATTGTAGGGCCATCGCTGCGACGCTAGAGGTGCCGCAGCTTTTTTTAGAAGCTGGTGAATTTGATGATCCCGATTTTGTAAATAATACAGCGGAACGCTGCTATTTTTGTAAGAAAAATCGATTTTCCGCGTTAGCTACTTGGGCAAAAGAACGCGGCTACGCGTATATTTTGGATGGAACGAATGTAGATGATCAGGGCGATTATCGTCCTGGTCTAAAAGCGTTAGCGGAGATTCCTATGGTAAAAAGTCCTCTGCTAGAAGCTGGTTTTCATAAAACGGAAATTCGTCAGCTTTCGAAAGCTTGGCGACTGCCCACTTGGAATAAGCCCAGTGCTGCCTGCTTAGTATCTCGCTTAATTTATGGCTTGCCTATTACTAGGCAACGGTTAAAACAGGTAGAAGAGGCGGAAATTCTGCTTGCTTCGGTGGTTAAAGGGCAGTTTCGCGTACGCCATCATGGGAACTTAGCCCGCATTGAAGTCGAACCTGACCAAATTGCCGCGATTATGGTGGGGGAAGAACGGGAAAAACTCGTGAGCGCCTTTAAAGCAATTGGTTTTACTTACGTAACAATTGATCTCGGGGGCTACCGCACGGGAAGTATGAATGAGATGCTGGAGTTGAAGGATCATGTGGAGTGAAAAAACTAGAGGGATTTTAGAACAGGTTCAGCGTGGTGAAGTTTCTCTTGATGAGGCGCTTGCGAAGCTATCTCCTTATGAAGAGTTGGGATTTGCCAAAATTGATCACCAACGCTCAGCGCGCCAAGGCTTTCCTGAAGTTGTTTATTCGGAAGGAAAGACAGTGGATCAGGTGGTTCAGATTGTTACTTCGCTCGCAGCGCATCATAGCAGTATCTTAGCTACAAGGGCTAGTCAGGATATGTATGAAGCTGTAAAGGACGTCGTGCCTGATGCGGTGTATTATGAATTGCCGCGGCTGATCGTGGTGGAGAAAAATCCGTTGCCTAAAGATGAAGATCGCTTTATTCTAGTGCTTACGGCAGGGACAAGTGATCTGCCGGTAGCAGAAGAAGCGGCGATTACGGCAGAAGTCATGGGCAATCGTGTGAAGCGGATTTACGATGTAGGCGTAGCGGGAATCCATCGGCTGTTAAGTCAACGGGAATCGATTGAAGCAGCAAATGTCATTATTGTCGCGGCGGGCATGGAAGGTGCGTTGGCCAGTGTTGTGGGCGGGCTTGCTGCTAAACCGGTTATTGCTGTTCCGACAAGTGTCGGTTATGGGGCTAACTTTGGCGGCTTAGCGGCTCTCTTGGGGATGCTTAATAGCTGTGCTGCCGGCGTAGCTGTCGTAAATATTGACAATGGCTTTGGCGCTGGTCGTCTGGCTAGTATAATAAATCATATGAGGTGACAGAATGAAGGCAATTTATTTAGACTGTTTTTCAGGAATCAGCGGCAATATGCTGCTTGGCGCGTTATTGGAGGTTGGCCTGCCTGAGGCCAAACTGCGGGAAGCTTTACAATCTTTGCCACTGGATCACTATGAAATAAAGGTATCTAAGGTCAATAAATTAGGTATTGCCGCAACTTATGTTGATGTCGTCACCGGGGAAGGGCACCATCATCGCCATTTGCCTGATATTTATAAGATCATTGATCAGTCTGCGTTAAATGACCAGGTTAAAGTAAAAAGTAAAGCAGTTTTTACTTTGCTTGGTGAAGCGGAGGCTAAAGTTCATGGTACGACAATTGATCATGTGCATTTTCATGAAGTCGGTGCAGTCGATTCGATTGTAGATATTGTGGGCATTGTTTTTGCTCTTGATTATTTAGGGATTGAAGCTGTTTATGCTTCTAAAGTTCATGTGGGCAGTGGTTTAGTGCGTTGCAGTCACGGCTTTATGCCTGTACCAGCGCCTGCTACAGCAGAACTGCTCAAGGCGATACCGACGTACAGTGGCCAGGTGGAAAAGGAATTGGCAACTCCCACGGGAGCGGCGATTCTTGCTGCTTATGGAAAGGCCTTTGGTGATAAGCCAACTGCTTTTGCGACAAAAACGATTGGCTATGGCGCTGGCAGTCATGAACTTTCCATTCCTAATGTGCTTCGTTTATATTTAGGAGACGTACAGGAAGCAGAGCAGGAGCTATGGGTTTTAGAAGCCAATATAGATGATTCCACGCCACAAGTGCTTGCTTATACGGTTGAAAAGTTATTGGCACTTGGTGCTTGTGATGCATGGATTACGCCAATTGTTATGAAAAAGGGCCGCTCAGCGTCGATGTTAAGTGTACTAGCCGAAGCGGCAATGAAAGATACTTTATGCCGCACTGTATTTGATGAAACATCGACGATTGGTATGCGGTTTTATCCTGTGAACCGGGCAATTGCGGAGCGGACTCTCGTTACAGCTAAGTTGTCAGGCGGCGATATTGCCGTAAAAATCAGTACCTATGAGGGAAAAATCATTCAAATTATGCCTGAATATGATGATTGTGCTACGTTAGCGAAGCAAACAGGACAAGCGCTAAAGTCCGTGCAGGAAGCGGCGAAACAAGCAGTTTTACAGAAATCGTAACAGGATAGTCGCTAAGGGTTGTCTGTCGCGGTGCAGTGGCGGACAACCTTTTTTGCTTGATAAACAAAGGAGGTTCTATAGTGGCTCCCAAGAAATTTTATGCGGTTCGTGTTGGCAAGGCTCCTGGCTTATATTTGAGCTGGAATGAGTGCAAAGCCCAGACTCATGGTTATCCTAATGCACAATTTAAAGCATTTCTTACCGAAAGTGAAGCGCAAGCCTATCTGGAGGGCGGGCAGAAAAGTCTAGCTAGTTCCAATGCAGAAGAGTACCATATCTATGTTGATGGTAGTTTTAATCAGAAACAAAACAAATATAGTTGGGCTTTTGTGGTTCTGAAACAAGAAGAAGTCTTGTTTCAGGACAGCGGTGTCGGTGAAAATGAAGAAGCAGCTCTCATGCGCAATGTAGCAGGTGAGCTCGCGGCGGCCATGCGCGCGATTCAGTGGGCTGAAAAAGAAGATCGCAAGCCGATTCGGCTTCATCATGACTATATGGGAATTGGCGCTTGGGCGACAGGCGCTTGGAAGGCCAATAATAAATTTACTCAGGCCTATAAAAATTTTACGGCAAATAAACTGGACTGGATCTTTTTTGAAAAAGTAAAAGGTCATAGTGGTGTTTTAGGGAATGAACTAGCGGATCAACTAGCCGGTCAAGCTCTGGGTAAAGAATAGGATAGTGATGGTTTGGTGAAAGAAAAATTATGGACTTTACCGTATATTGGAATGAGTGCGAGCAGCTTTTTTCAATATATGATTCATTATACGTTGTTGGCAGCGCTGCCTGTGTTTGCAATTCAGGAGTTGCAGCAAAGCGATCATGAAGCGGGGTTAACTTTAACTTTTTTTCAGATTGGCGCAGTTCTCTTCCGCCCTTTTGCCGGGCGCTGGATTGATGAATGGAGTAAACGCAAAGTTGTTTTTGTTACTTTAGCTTTATCGTGTCTTGTCTGCTTTTTATATGGCTTTGCCCAAGGCGCTTTCTTTTTATTGTTACTTCGGTTTATCCATGGAGCGGCTTTTTCGACGGGAACCACAGCAACAGCCACTATGGCTGCGCTTTTTTCACCTTTATCGCGGAAAGGCGAGGGGATCGGTTATTTTTCAGTTTTTACCAGTCTCGCTATGGTTGTTGGCCCTTTTGTGGGCTTAGCTGTGATTCACTCCTATTCGTTTACAATACTTTTTAGTGTTTGCTTTATACTAAGCCTCTGCGCTTTTGTCGGCGGTAACGGCGTTTCCTTTAAAACAATGAATTTACAAAGGGCAGTTACGTCAAGACGGAATTTTAACTGGCGAAATTTTGTTGAGCCCAAGGCTTTACCTGTAGCGTTAACGGGCGTGTTATTGGCTTTTGTGTACAGCAGTTTACTAACCTTTTTACCGTTGTATGCCCGTAGCCTCGGGATGTTGGAAGCGGCAAGCTATTTTTTTGCAGTTTACGCCGCAGTGATCGTAATCTCGCGCCCGTTCATTGGCAAAGCCTTTGATCGTTTTGGCGCAAAATTTATTGTCTATGGTGCGGTAGTGGTGTATTGCAGCGGATTTTTACTGCTAGGCTTTTCGAACAATCTTCTGCAGTTTTTACTATCAGGCGCCGTAATTGGCTTGGGTTTCGGCGGTCTGAATCCGACCTTTCAAACTTTGGCAATTTTAGCAGCGCCGCCCGAACGCAGCGGGCTTGCTACGGCAACGTATTTTTTATCATTAGATGTTGGCGTTGGCTTAGGATCTTTTTTGCTTGGTATTATTGTCAGCTATAGTAATTACCACATATTATATCTGTTCTGTGCTGGCTGTGTAGTTTTGCTAGGATTTTTGTATTACTTTTGTTGCGAGCGAAACAAGGCTGTAAAGTCTGAAAGTAGATTTTGCGAAAACTCATAAACACGTATTATTTTAGTAGCTGCTTTTTCTTGTAAGAAGCAGTTTTTTTATTGAGGAATTTTCTTTTTTTACTTTAGTAAAGTCAAGAGGAAAAATTCTCTTGTTGTAGAACTTAAAAGAGGTTATTGCAGTAATATTCGCATTATAATTAGACAGCAGAGAAAGAAAGGGAATTCGGCGTGAAAAACAAAAGGGTCTTGTATGTAATTGCTGTGTTTACTGTTTTCATTCTAGCTTTTATTGGATTTCGCATTTATAGTAATATGCAAACAGCGAAGGAAAAAGCGGCTGCTATGGCCAAAGGTCGTGTTGCAACGGTCGAGGTTATGGCTGTATCGCGACGCAATATTACCCCAATGCTTTCCTTTACAGCTTCACTTGAACCGATTTGGTATTCTGATATTAGCCCTAAAGTGGACGGGCGTATCTTAAATCTCTATACAGATGAAGGGAAAGCAGTAGCGGCTGGCCAAGTTGTCGCCTCACTAGAAAATAATGAATATGCAGCGCAAGTATCCCAAGCGCAGGGCAGTGTTTATGCGGTAAGAGCCGATCTTTCCCAAGCCAGAGCGGATTTAGCCAGAGCCCAAACGCTTGTAGCTCAGGGCGCTGTATCACAGCAGCAATATGAAGCAGCTGCCGCAAAAGTAGCCAACCTGGAAGGTCAGGTCAATGCCAATCAGGGAAATCTCGCGTACTTAGAAGCGCGACTGACGAATGCTGACGTCGTTACCCCTCATAGCGGTATTGTTATAAAGCGTTATCTGCAGGCCGGTGATTATGCGAAAGCGGGCACCGCTGTTTTTAATGTAGCTGATACGACCAAAATGCTGGCGAAGGCAATTGTCGGTGAAGGGCAGGTGACGCAGGTGAAACTGGGCGATACGGCCCAAGTTGTAATTTCTTCATTGTCAGACCAGCCCTTTATAGGTACAATTACGAAAATTTCTCCTTCTGCCGCTGTTCCTGCCAGAACGTTTACAGTAGAAGTGACGCTTGATAATAGCCAAGGGACGATGCTTTCCGGTTTGACCGCAAAGGTCATGGCCGCTGGCAGAGAACGACCCAATGCCCTCGTCGTTCCAGAGTCTGCTCTAGTACTATTTGAAGATCAGCGGACTGTTTTTGTTGTAGATGGCGATCGAGTTGTGCAAAGAAAATTAAAACTTGGCTATGTCGGTGATGGCTGGGCTGAAGTACTGTCTGGCTTAAATGATGGCGATGTGATCGTTGTAGCCGGGCAAAATACGATTCGCGACGGATCGAGCGTAAAAGTGAGCGCCACCCGGGAGGCCGGTCAGCTATGAATTTTTTAAAGGTGTTTATTAAGCGGCCTGTTTTTACGACGATGCTAGTGTTTGTGCTTGTCGTTTTCGGCCTTTCGGCGATTCCCCGCCTTGGCATTGACTTAATGCCTGATGTAGATTTTCCCCTTGTTTCAGTCATGGTAACTTGGACGGGTGCTTCACCAGAGGAAATGGAAAGTCTTGTGGCTAAGCCCATCGAAGATGCGGCAAGCTCTGTAGCTGGCATTAAAACAATTACGACTTTGACTAGACCCGGAATTGCGCAAGTAACAATTGAGTTTGTGTTAGGAACAGACCCGCGGATGGCGGCGGCTGATGTGCGGGAAAAAGTCGGCGGAATTCGCAAAAAGCTGCCTGATCAGATCGATGAACCGGTTACGCAGCGTTATGATATTACAGCATCACCGGTAGTTTACTATAGTCTTTCTTCTGACAAGCGCCCGCGCGGGGAAATTCGCAAAATGGCTACTGATGTCGTGAAAGAACGACTGCAACAGCTTGATGGTGTTGGCGATGTGGCTATTTTGGGCGGCAGCGATCGGGAAATCCAGGTTCAAGTTGACCCAAGACGGCTCGATGCCTACAATATGACACTAGATCAGGTTATTAGCGCTGTAAATAGCGCCAATGCCAATACGCCAGGCGGATATGTAAAAGAACAAGGTTATGAAATGGTTGTCAGAACGTTAGGCCAGTATCGAACTGTAGAAGAAGTCGGTTCGATTGCTGTAGCTACTGTCAATAATCAAGTCGTGTTGCTGCGTGATGTGGCCAATGTAGCTGACTCCTATGCTGAAGAAAGAACTTACGCAGAAACCGGCGGTGTTCCTTCTGTTGTCGTATCAGTACAGAAACAGTCCGGCACAAATACTGTTGCCGTTTCTGATGCCGTAAAAGCAGAAATGAAGCGAATCGAAGGCGAGCTGCCTAGTGACGTAAAGGTTACGATTGTTCGCGATGGTTCTTTGTATATTAAAAGTAATGTAGAAGATGTGGCCAATTCACTTATTTTAGGAGGTTTTCTTGCTGTTGTTATTGTGTTTTTGTTTTTGCGCGACGGCAGAGCGACCCTCATTGGAGCTTTGGCGATTCCGACGTCAGTCATTGCTACTTTTTCGTTGATGAAGGCCGGCGGCTTTACTTTAAATAATATGTCGCTTATGGGACTTAGTCTTGCCGTAGGTATTTTAATTGATGATGCAATTGTTGTAGTAGAAAATATTCACCGTCATATTGAAGCTGGTGCATCGCCAGCAGAAGGGGCCTTTTCGGGGACCGCTGAGATATCGCTCGCTGTTTTGGCTACGACACTGTCGATTTTGGCTGTGTTTGTGCCGGTTGGATCTATGGGAGAAGTTATCGGCATGTTTTTTCGCCAGTTTGGTTTGACTGTGGCTTTTGCTGTCGCTTTTTCCTTGTTTGTGGCTTTCACGATGACGCCGATGCTTTCAGCCCGCTGGTTAAAAGGCAAAGAGGAGCTAGCGGCTAAGCACCAAATGAAAGCTAAAAGCTTTTTGGGGCGGCTAGTCGATACTGTTCTTGATAAATGGGAGCAGGGCTTTGAAACAGTGCGCGATACGTATCGTGAATTTTTGCGTGGCGCCTTAAAGCGTCCTGGTCTGATTGTAGCAATAGCGATTGCTTCGTTATTGGTAAACTTTCTCTTTGTCCCATTGCTGGGCTTTGAATTTCAACCGACCTATGATTCGGGCGAATTTAATATTTATTTGACAGCGCCATCAGGTACGTCTATTGAAAAAATGCGGCAGCTTGCTCAACCGATTGAACAAACGGTTCTAGATCTACCGGAAACACGTGCTGCTTTTATGAATATCGGTTATGCGCAAAATCCGGTAAATAAGGCGATGATTGGTGTAAAATTAGTGGATGGCAGTGATCGCAAGCGGACGATGATGGAAATCATGGATATGTTGCGAATGAAATTTCGTAATTACACAGGTATGAAAATTGCTGTAATTCCTATGTCAACAACAGGCGGGCGCGGTGATAAGCGGCCAGTCCAAGTGGGCATTCAAGGCGATGATATGCATGTTTTATTACAGCTTTCCAATGAATTGGCCGAACGGCTTCGCCATGTGGAAGGAGCCTCTGATGTTGATACATCGGCAAGCGATTTTGAACCGGAAGTACAAGTCGTTTTAGATCGAGCGAAAGCGGGCCAAGCTGGTGTCAGTGCTGATACGGTCGGCTATGTTGTCCAAACCGCCTTTGCTGGTAATACGACGGCCAATCGTTATCGCGTAGGCGATAAGGATTACGATATTCGAGTTCGCTTGCAAGATAAACTGCGGCTTCGTCCTGAAGATGTAGCCAATGTGCGGGTAACTAGTAAATCTGGGAATCAAGTCCGGATCGGCGATATTGCCAAGGTGAATTTTACATCGGGTCCCGTAGAAATTGATCGCGAAGATAGGCAGCGAGAAATTATTGTCTATGCCAATAATGTCGGTGTATCAGCTGGCGATATTATTAATGCTACGAAAAATGAATTGAGTCAAATGAACTTTCCCTTTGGGTATCATTATAAATTTGTTGGTGACACGCGGACGATGAATGATTCCTTTAATGAAATTGGCCGAGCCCTTATTATTGCCGTTGTTTTGATTTATATGGTGTTAGCTGCTGAGTTTGAGAGCTTTATTCATCCTCTTACTATTATGTTATCGTTACCTTTTTCGATGATTGGCGCCATTTTAGGTCTATTAGTGACAGCTAAAACTATTAACATTATGAGTCTTATTGGGATTATTATGCTCATGGGACTTGTAGCGAAGAATGCAATTCTGTTAGTAGACTATACAAATACACTCAGGGAAAAAGAGAAGCTTTCACGTGAAGAAGCACTCTTAGAGGCGGGAACTGTTCGTCTTAGACCGATTCTTATGACGACAGCTGCTATGATTTTAGGCATGTTGCCTGTCGCTTTCGGACTGGGCGCCGGAGCGGAGCTTCGTTCTTCCATGGGGGTCGTAGTTGTTGGCGGATTAATTACTTCGACGATTTTAACTTTAATCGTAGTGCCGCAGATGTATATTTTTATGGATAATTTGCAGATGTACTGGAACAATCGCAAAAAGTCTGCAGGCAATATAACTAAAACTTTATGAGACTGGCAAGCTGTCACCATGATCTGCGTGGTGGCAGCTTTCATAATTTTATTTCTAAAACGGTGCAGGAAGTTATTCTTTTCGTGTGCAATATATAATAACAAAGTTTTATTTTGATGGTTAAATAATTTCTGTTTTGATGGTTAAATAATTTCCGGAAAAGGGTGTTTCCTGATGAGACAGACCAAAAATGTAAGATTAGCCATCGATGATGTACAAGCCGGAATGAAATTGGGACAAGTTGTAGTCGAACGAGACTCGCAGATTGCCTTGATGGAAGGCATGCTGTTAACAGATAGTCTGATTGCCCGATTAAAAAGTCGTGGTATCACGCATTTAGTCATTGAAAAAAGTATTCAAGACAATGAAATTACTCGTGCGAATCGTTTGTTTCATAAAGCGTATGATGAGTTGATCCCTGTTGTAAAACAGGCTTTTGTGGGACTACGGTCTTGCCAAGAGCTTTCATTACCTCGCATACAAGATTTTGCGCAAACGACGATTGCTACTATGGTGAATTCCGTTGGTGTTATGAACCATTTACTGATGGTACGTCGTCAGGACGATTATACCTTTCACCACTCCTTAAATGTTTCCGTTATTTGCGGTGTTTTGGGACGGTGGCTTGGTTATGAAGGCAAAGAATTGGATCAGTTGATTTTAGCC
>URQW01000076.1 GCA_900550105.1 uncultured Pelosinus sp. | reverse complement strand
CACTCTCCTATAGATCCGCCTTTAGCAATGCTAGTCCCTTCTTTTACCTGCATATCAAAAGTTTCTGCCGGAACAAATTTTACAATCATCCCATCGGAATCACAAACCATAAGACCGCAATCTAAAGGAATGATTTTTTGTATCATTTCTGCTGATTTTACTAATGCATCAAACTCTGATATGCCTGCCATATTTGCACCTCGCAAAGTAATAAATTTTTCCTTTATTATAACATAAAGGCATACTAATTTTTACTTTACTACTAAAATTTACAGAAGTCTAAATTACGGGAAATAATGATGTTTAAGCAAAACAAGAAGGCCCCCGAAGCTCGGAAGCCTTCTTATTATTTATAAGTATAAAATATAACTACCTTACTTAAGGCACTACTACTAAATTACAATTGACGAGCTACTTGTTCGACTTGCGTTGCCGATGAGGTTAATGATTGCATGGAGGCAGCAATTTCTTCCGTTGCCGCCGCCTGCCGTTCAGCCACTGTCACATTTTTATCGACGGTATGCTTCAGATTTTCGCCTTCTACTTTAATCTTATTTAGTATGACTTTAATGTCCTTAACCGCATCAGCGCTATTTACAGCCATCTTGCGAATTTCATCCGCTACGACGGCAAAACCGCGGCCATGTTCACCAGCTCTAGCGGCCTCAATCGCTGCATTCAACCCAAGCAGATTCGAGTTTGCCGCTACGTCGCTGACAAATCGCAAAATCTCATCAGTGTTTTTTACTTCTGTCGCTACTTTTTCGCCAATCTCGCCAATCGTCGCCAAACCTTGCGATAAATGAGTAGCCGTAGTAGCAAGCTCCTCTGTTGTTGACGTCATTTGTTCTGATGTAGCAGCAATTGTTTGCGCCGCTTCCATTAAACCTTGCTGAGTTTTCAAGCTAATGCCAAGAGCAAAACTTCCGACTAGTTTTCCCGCTTCTAAAATAGGAAAAGCTGTTGCTTTGATCGGCACTCCATAAATATCTTTTGGAACAAGCTTAGTGCTTGGCCTCCCTGTGCTCATGCACTCTCCTATCGCCCCTTCTTTAGTAATAACAGCCCCTTCTTTGACTTGCATATCAAAGGTTTCCGCCGGAACAAATTTTACAATAATACCTTCAGAATTACAAACCATAACACAACATTCTAAAGGAATAATTTTTTGTATCATTTCCGCTGATTTCACTAATGCATCAAACTCTGATATGTCCGCCATTTTCCCACCTCGTAAAATAATAAATTTTGGCTTTATTATAGCATAGAGGCATACTTAAATTTTACTTTACTGCTAAAATTTACAAAAACATAATCTAGGGAAAATAATAATGTAGAATAAAGCAAAAAAGCTCTCAGATAATAATCTGAAAGCCTTTTCTTTGTTGGTGGGGTTAGGCGGACTCGAACCGCAGACCTCTTCGATGTCAACAGCAATATTATGCAAACTAAATTTAAAAATAACAGCTCATGGATGCTTGGTTTTATTAGCTTCGTGAGCTTTTTATATTGGAGTTAATGAAACTTGTGAATGTTGTTATTTTAAGGATTCCTACAGTACCAATAAAGCAGGGTAGCAGTATTGTAGCAACATAACTTTATGAATTTCTCCATTACCATATGATACGTGACTTTTGGGATGCTTTCACTACTCTGCCTTGACTTTGGGCGATAGCTTCACCTTCACGTATAATATCGTCAATGATTGTCGCAATGTTATTTATCCTATTGAGATTAAGGTTTAGTTGTAATACAGTTCCATGAAATGAACAATCAATTATTTCACACTTTCCCTTTGAACACACTATTCCTTGAGAACCACTGCACAACATAAATTTACCGAAACGTTTACCTAGCTCAGATAAAACATACAGACCGAATCCTGAATTAGACCATTCGTCTGTAAGACTTGTGTCTTTTCCAGATATTCCAGGCTCTATACACATCCGCAGAGCTTCGCAATCTTGAGTTACGTTATGTTTCTCCTGTAGTGAACGTAAAACACCGCGACCTTTGTCTGCAATTCCTAGCTCAACAACGCGAGTATCCCATTTCTGTCCAAATACAAAGCAATCTGATGCTCCACCGTGCTCAAACACATTTCTTATTACTTCTCGTATACAGTATGCGATAGACGTTACTTCATCACTCTTACAAGTAATGATACGAGACATGCTCTGCGCCTTATTCTCTATGAAGTACTGGATCGGCTTTGAAATGCCGAATTCATCGTCCAAGTCAGCCTGCTCCTTGATTAATTCACTCTCACTTATTCGTCTAAATGGAATGTATGAGCTGCTACCCTTTGCTTCACCCACTGCCTTACCAATCTCAAAGTATGCAGCTTTAAAAAAACCAACATGTCCAAGATACGAGTGAGCTTTAATCTTCTCAGATAGACCAAATAACCGCACAGACTTCCCTGTTCGCTCATACCTGTTCGCCAATTCAGTCGCAAGCACCAAGGCACCAAAAGGTCTCACGTATGTCATTTTAGCTATGTCAATTTGACAATCATCATCCGGGCAAGTCCATATTCTTTGTACAAGTCCAAAAACGCTTTTTTCATCCAATGTTTTAGGTGCAAGAATTATCACTTCTAACCCTCTTCTCAGCGAAAAAAAAAATTGTGACTTATCAGGAGCAGCCACTGATAATACCAGTATATCATTTTTCCGCGACCTTCCCACCTTATTTTCACAAGATTTGCCAACGGTAGACGCATATACCATACTTCCCCGCCCTATACAAATGAATTTCTTCGTTTATTTTCGCACCTCTACTATAAATCTTTCAAGAAAATCAGCGCAAATTCATAATTCTTCCCATCGTAAGAAATCGCATCTGCCGCCTTTTTTTGAACACTTCCCGGTTTACTCGCAATTGCATTGCCCATCCACAATAATTAGCCGCATGCCACAATACCTGCACTCTGACGTCTTATATAAAGTCTCGCCATATTGAGATTTATAAAACGGGGTCATCGAATGACCTCGTTCATGAGCTTGTTGCTCCATAATCTTTTTATCTACCCATTTCAATACTATCTGCCCATTCCAGGAATTTATGTAACGTTTTAGAATACAACTCGTTAGTTATCAAATACTGTTTACCGTTAATTTCAACAGGTTTTGATGAATAGCGGGCATTACCATTGACGTAGGTAATTTCTTTAATTGAAACATTGGGATTAAATTCTCTAAGGAATGCGTATTGAACACCAAATATGAACGCCCCGCTGTAGTATCCGATTTCCGCCAAGTCCCGGCGTAAGGCATTGAGGCCTTCATTAACGAATCTCCGGTCGGTATCTGATATTTTAGGACACGCCAACACACGGGTAACGACGGATATTTACCTACATTCCACAATGAAGAATAAGCAACAGGCAATTGGATTGTTAGACGATATTTTCGCAAAACAAGCATAAAAATGGACCTGAGACGAAAATTGTCTTAGGTCCATTTTCATTATACAGATAAAAAGCTTCATTGACCCCAATGAACTTCCGCATATAGAAACTCATTAATTACGATTCTTACTACAATCGAATTATTATATAAATATGTCATGTATCTATATCTACCTTCTTGTACTATGACCCATCCAGTTCGTAGTCTGTTGTTGTTATCATATCCCTCTATTACACGATTTAACATTCTAGACCCTACTTCTGGAAAGCACTCCAGTATAGCAGGCTCATTAAATAAATCCAACTCTTCCTGAGTTAACTCTACGCAAAACTTGTAATTTGATTGCATATCGTCGAATTCATAAAAAACTTCATCCATTTCATAAACTGCATGACCCTTAGCAAGTTTCTGTAACACCTTATCGAAGGCATCTGATTGGAGCCTATAAGATATTTGATCATTATCAATAATGTTTATATTACCGTCTAATGCTGTAGCGAGTTTTTTATCGTGATTAAGTATTGTATCAACTTTATCTCTAGGAACATAATCACTCATTACCAAGCGTGCGAGTTTTTCTATAAAGCTTGCAACATAAGTCTCATCAACCGAATATCCATTATTACAGTCAAAACAGGCTGGAAGTACCGGGAGATTTTCGGGATATGGTTTGTCTAAAAATACCTTTGAGGGTACATGCTCTCTGGTAGTTGCAACCTCACCGCAATAAATACAGTGACACGTTTCTGCTCTATTGTACTCGGCATAAGACTTTAGACGCTGATCTCCAAAACGATTAAAAACTTTCATTTTACCCCCTACAGCCTTTACTTTAACCAAGGTTACAATCACTTAGGTTAACCTGCTGATTAAGCATATTATCATCACACAACCATCCTGCTATCTTTTCTTTTTCTGTCTTATTTTTTTAGATAGATAGTTTGGGATAGAAGACTGGACAGGCTCTTTTCTATTTTGTTTTTTTAAATTACACGCTCTACAAAGCAATTGTAAGTTGACTAAGTCATTACATCCCCCTATGCTAATTGGGATTATGTGATCTATATGCTGCTCAACTTCCGGATCGCGAGTGAAATCAAAACCACAAGCAGCGCAGCAGCCTCCTTCTCTTGTGTACAGTTCAGGTTTAACCCATGCAGGCCATGAAACTCTCTCTAACCACGGTTCATATTCTCCCGGGAAACCTATAAATACTACCAAATCTGAAATCCATTCACATAATTCTCTATCATGAAAAATGCGCCTTGCTGTTGCCATACTGTAAGCGTCTCGCAATTTTTCTAATTCAGGATAACAACTTTCCTTAAGCTTATCCATCAATAGCTTCATTTTTTCATAGATAGATTCTAAATAGTCGAAGTATGCTTCTTCATTTTCTCCATATAATTCGTCAGCTTTATCAATAATATCTTCAATTTCTGTCCTGATAGTTTCATCAGCTTCAATCTCATGTTCATCAATAAAGTCCAAGAAATCCGCCATGTACCACAAAAAATGTTCACTCGTCCTCGGCTCATATCCCTCCGGACAACCATAATCGTTTTCTTCTGTATGACGAGCCAAGACAAATTGATCAAAGGCGTAGTGGCCTAGTAAGTATAGTATGCCTCGCTGGACTGGTTCAACAAAAATTCTTTGATCACCAATTCGCCCCTTTAGACCATCTTTTAACAAATCGTATATTTCTCCACCCGACTTTACCGGGTCTTGCAAATCTTCCAATATAAAAGAAAATAGTCTTAATATCATTGGCCTATACATCTTTTCAAGCACTCTCTTCCCACTATTTCTTACTACCTTAATTATAAAACTTTTGCAATATTCCTGCCATTTATCAGCAGATAATGGAAATAAATATAAATCGATAATCCTACGCGTATGACTTGATGCTTCGATGTGTCTTTAAAATTATAATACAAGGGTTTCGCTCAGTGGTTTAGAGCGCTTCAGTCATTGTAAAACCAGCTTCCTACAGTGCCAAAGAAGCGTAGTAGCAACAAAACAGCAACATTTTAACATATTTAAATAGTTTTTCAGACAAAACAAAAAGCAATACAGAGCTCACGGAGCCTTGTACTGCTTATCATTCTCTATGGTGGGGTTAGGCGGACTCGAACCGCAGACCTCTTCGATGTCAACGAAGCGCTCTAACCAACTGAGCTATAACCCCATGTTATTCACTTGTGTCGGAACACTTTTATATTATAAAGGATCGGAGCCATAAAAAGCAAGTATTTTTTATGTAAATTTTATAAAAGAAAAACCCCTGCCGCAACAAGGGGTTCTTATAAGCTTAATATAAAATTTGGTTGGCAATAACAAGACGTTGAATCTGGTTTGTGCCTTCATAAATCTGCATGATTTTAGCATCACGCATATAGCGTTCTACAGGATATTCTTTGGAATAGCCATAGCCGCCAACAATTTGTACGGCATCTGTCGTAATCTTCATCGCTGCATCGGCGGCAAAACATTTTGCCATCGCCGCTTCTTTCGAAAAAGGCATATTCTGATCTTTTAACCAGCAAGCTTTATACACCATTAATCTAGCGCCTTCAAGCTGCATAGCCATATCGGCAACCATAGCTTGTACTAACTGGAAGGATGCAATAGCTTTGCCGAACTGTTGCCGTTCTCTAGCATATTTCACAGCAAAATCGAGAGCAGCTTGAGCAATACCTACGGAAACCGCGCCTACAAACGGACGAGCAGCGTCTAAGGTTTTCATCGCAATCTTAAAGCCCTGACCTTCTTTACCTAAACGGCGCGAAGCAGGTACTCTAACATTATCAAGAATCAGTTCACACGTATTGGAAGAACGAATTCCCATTTTTTCTTCGTGCTTGCCAACGGAAAAACCAGGCGTATCGCGGTCAACAATAAAAGCAGTAAGTCCACGAATCCCTGCTGATTTACGGGCATTAGCAAAAATAACAAAAACATCAGCAATGCCGCCGTTGGTAATAAAACATTTCGTTCCATTTAAAATATAATCATCGCCATCTTTAGTAGCAGATGTTGCTACGCTACCGGCGTCAGAGCCTGCTCCAGGTTCTGTTAAAGCAAAAGCAGCAAGTCTTCCCGAATTTAAAAAATCAAAGAAGTATTTTTTCTGCTCATCATTACCATGAATTAAAACTGGATATGACGCTAAGGCATTAGCAGCGATTGATGTTGCCACACCAGCATCGCCCCGACCGAGTTCTTCATAAAGCATTGCAATCGTAAGTGCATCAAGACCAGGTCCATCAAACTCTTCTGGAACTGTTAAATTTAATAAACCAGCGTCATTCAGTGTCTGAATCAGTTCAGGTCTCAGTTCTGCTTTTTCGTCCATTTCCCGGGCGTAAGGAATAATTTCTTGAGCAACAACATCCTGCACCATACGCAGTAAGGCTGTTTGATCTGACGAAAGCTCAAAATTCATAGGAAACCTCCTAAATCGTAATCATACGGAATATGTAAATAAGCCAATATGCTTTATTGTAACAAAAGTTTACCGCCTATGGCAAGTAAAACCAGGCCGACTCCTTGGCGGATCACAAAGTGATTTTCTTCTAACCCAAATAGTCCAAAATGATCGATCACTAAAGCGGTCAAAACTTGCCCGATTATAATCGCCGTCGTTGCCGTTCCTACGCCAACGTTCGGAATACTTGCAGCCACAAGATAAACAATAAGTACCCCAAGCAAACCACCCAAGTATAAGTACCAAGGCACATTAGGCAGAGAAAAAGCTCCCTTTCCAAGACGAAGGCCAAAAAGAGCTACACTTAGCACGATAAGACCAGTAGCATGAACAATGAAAGCCGCCTCTAACAGACCAACGACTTTACCTAAAGCAGCATTTAACGATCCCTGCACCGCCATTAGAATGCCTGATAAAAACGCAAGTATCATAAAGCGTCCACACTCCTACCATTTCTTACGAAATAGTATAGAAGCTTGGTAAACTTTCTATTCAGCTTATTCTAACCCTTTCAACCACTGGACCACAGCAACTCTAGCTTGGTCGGCTACTTCTTTAAACTGATGGTCACCAGAACGAATAATAACCAACTTTTTTGGCTCTAAGGCCGTTTCGTACATTTTATGAGCCTGCTGGACTGGAACGACTTGATCTTGATCTCCATGCAGCACAAGTACAGGTACCTCTCCCAATTCTTGCACATAACGAAATAAAGGATAATTGGCAAAGTCCTGTATAAAATCAGGCGTCAAGGTAAGCGAGCCGGTATCATCGCTTACTGTAATATTTTCACCCGCTGCTAATTTATTGTAGTCATCGCCTAAAGCAAGGCGAAAGGTTTCCGGTAGATCGCCTGGCGTTGCCCACAGACACAACGCTTCAATCGCTTGATCTTGATGAGCAAAAGCTAACGAAGCGCTGCCGCCCATGCTGCGGCCTAAAAGATATAGTTTAGACCCAAGATTCTGCCGTGCATACAAAGCGGCATATCCGAGTTCCTCAATTTGACAAGACAACTTTTGACAAGGCGTGAATTTATAGCGAAGCACATGAAACCCGAGCTGAGCAACGGCTTCCGCTAATAGTTCAGCCCGACTTGTCCCATCAATCGACCCGTTAAAACCGTGAGAAATGATAAATACTTTCTCAGTTTTCGCCGAAGCTTCGTGCCATATTCCAGCGAGTTCCCCAGTGTCGGTAGGAATCACAATTTCCTTCAATCCAGTTCATCCTCCTCAATAAATCTGCCTACGACAAAAAAAGTTCCGCGGCTTTTCGCTAACAGCTTGCCTTCTTCGCTAAAAATACCAGCGTCTACTACAATGGTGCTTTTCCCATGATGGAGCACTTCCGCCTTTGCCGAAATAGTCCCCCCTGGCCTAGCTCCCTGCATTAAGTTAATATTCATATCGACAGTAACGACTTTACTACCAAGGGTACCGCAGGCAACACCCATTGCTGTATCTGCTAGCGACGCCAATGCTCCACCATGAGCAATTCCATGCAGATTCGTATGTTTATCCATTACGACAGGCATGGTCAAGACCGCTTTACCACTTTCCAGTTGAACAAGCCGCATCTCTAACAACTGTACAAAGGGGTTTCGATCATAAATAAATTCCAAGTTTTCTTTCAAGCGGTCCATATACGCGTTCAAAGGGAATCCTCCTTATAAAATGGTGAAATGATAAAAAAAGAAACAGGCAAAATGCCTGTCAGTCACAAATGTATACAGTCACAATCTGCCTTCCAAAGGAAAGAGCCTCACCATGACTATCAAAAGCCAAATCAATAAAATTACCTTTTATGCTGCCGCCTGTATCATCAGCCACAGCAAAACCATATCCTGGTATATAAAGACGAGTTCCCAGCGGAATCACATTCGGATCCACTGCTACAAGGCCTCGCCGCAGTAAATGCCCTTGCGAGGTGTAGCTTCCGTTTCCGGGATCATAAGCTGAATAGCCTGTAGCATTCATTACTATCGATCGGTTATATCGGCTAATATCTGTACCTGCACGTTGTAAATAAAGAATCGTATCACGATTGATGACTCCATTTGCCGGTAAGTTGACACTGCGCTGAAAAGCAACCACTGCGTGAAGCGTCATGCCGCCAAAAACCCCATCAATCTCTCCCGTGTAGTAACCGGTTTCGGCAAGTAACTTTTGCGCATAATGCACATCATTGCCCCGCATTCCCCGTATAAGCGGCGTATCGCCAGGAGCGGCGAAAGTTACTGTCGACGAAACGAAAAGGACCAGGAATACCCATAGTACCACTAAAGCGTTTCTCATCGATTCACCTCTCTTTTTGCGCCCTCCAAAGTATTTCCATCTGAAAAAATGAAAAAACTTCAAAAGCGTCTAGCCTCCGAAGTTAGCAGTCGTGCATTGCCATGCATAAAAACTAACTGGGGCTGTTGCCTCCGGGGTTAGCTGTCGGATTCGGGCAAAAGAGAATAGTCAGAACGCCCTACCGCATATACGCGGATTCACCCCTATCTATATCGGTTCCCCCGTACTTATTTTTAAAAATAAGATTCGGCTTTTATTATTTTACTATAAAATTGTAAATTAGTCAATTTTCCCGCTATTAGAATCCCATTTTTTTCCTAAATACCTAGTTTTTCTGCTAAATTTTTATCCACAATTCCATTAGAAAGAAAACCGTTAGCTTCTTGATATTGTTTGACAGCGTCTTCCGTAGACCGTCCAAAAATCCCGTCGGCTCGTGATAATAGATAGCCCATACTTTGCAATTTCAGTTGCAAAATTGCCACATCAGGGCCTGTCATTTGATATTTTAGGACGCGGTTGACTTTTTTACGTCGATCTTCAATCCGTACAGTTGTGCCAATCGGGACTTTTTCAAAAAGCTCTTCCACATCTTTATTGCGCATACGAATGCAGCCGTGACTTGTAAATTGACCGATAGACCAGGGCTGATTCGTTCCGTGAATGCCATAGGTACCCCAAGGTACATTCAGTCCCATCCAACGTGTCCCGAAACCGCTGCCCCAATTATAATCCTTCCAGACAACAACCCATTCGCCAATCGGCGTCGGCGTGGAGCTTTTCCCCACAGCAATGCGGTATTTTTTGATAAGCTGGCCATTATCATAAACTTCTAAAATCCGTTCCGCCACTTTAATTACTAAACTGACGGAACCGCTTGGTTCGATCGGCCCTGTCTGATCTTCCAAGGTAAAATCTAGCTCATCGAAATAATCATAGCTTACAATCCCTAGCGCAAAGGTTACTAGCAGTAATAAAACCGTTCCATAAAATAGAGTCGGTCTTGTCAAACGAACTGTCATTGCCCTCACTTGGATGCCCCCTTGAAATTGCTATTCAAAAGATCATATGCCAAAAGACAATGCCATATCCCCATAAAAAAAGAAGCCGGTATAAATACCGACTACTTCAATACATAAATTTGCACATTTTTGATGCCATAATCTAAGGCATCCTGACGATTCGGAAAAAATAAGTCAATATGGTTGCCCTTGATTGCACTTCCCTGGTCATTGGCAATTCCATAGCCATAGCCTGGAATCCAAAGTTTGGTTCCCATCGGAATGACCGCAGGGTCGACAGCAACGATTCCTTGATGCAAAGGATTGCCAAAGTAATCATAATTTCCCCAATGCCCATTATCAAGCGTACCGGGGCCATAGGCCGTAGTCATCACCGAAAGAACCTTACTGTAATCGCTCGGCGCGCCAACAGGTGCTGAAGTAGACGATCCTGTTGCAATAGACGGCTCCAGTTTGGTTTGCCCAAAAAGCTGTGTCAAAGCTTGAATACTATCTTTATAAGGAGCTAAAACGCTACTGACTTCCTTAATAAGCTCGGTTTGGACCGATTGCTGCAAGACATCGCTCACTTTATTGCCGCTTACTACCTGAGGTAAAGCAGCAGCCGCTTGGCCGCTCGGGATTTGACTTGCCGCAACAGTTTGCGCGAGAGTGGTAAGAATATCTGCCTTTTTACCTTGCTCCAGCTTTTGTTTTAAATTTAGGATCTGTTCAATGCTCTGCACGGTCTGATTGGAAGCCTGCCCAGCCAATAAAGCCGCAAGCTGATCCGCTGGAGCGCTTGCCTGAGCCTGCTCTAGGGCCAGCACAGAAGTAGAACAATAGACCATAGCAGTAACTAAAATAACATGTATAGTTCGTTTCATTCAGGCACTCCTTTCACACAAATTTAATACCATCATACCATTGAGTTTACATAAATACTAGACGGTAATATTTCTCATGTGTAAAAGGAGTGCTTGTTTTTTAGCTGTTCAAACTATTTCGCTTGTTCATATAGCGCTTCTGTCAAAATCTCTACGCCATATAAGATATCTTCAGTTGCGGCGTATTCTGCCGGATTATGGCTGATCCCTTCTTTGCAGGGAATAAAAATCATAGCGGTCGGCGTAAGTTTTGCCATATGCATGGCATCATGACCAGCGCCGCTGTGCATTTGACGATAGGCCGCTTTTTTGCGGCGGCAGATTCCCTCTAACAGACCAATCATTTTTTTGTCAAGCTGTACAGGTCGATCAGACGTAAGCACATCAATCGCCACAGGCGTTTCCTCTTCTTCTGCCAAGTTGCTGATAAAATCTTTCAAATCCTGAATTGAAGTAAGAATACTTTCCGAATCAACGCCGCGAATATCAATTCCCAGTTCCACTTTGCCTGGCACAATATTCATTGCACCAGGTAAAACCGTTGCCATCCCTACTGTTCCAACCGTCCCGCAATAAGACTGTTCTAACGCAATTTCCCGCACAGCTAATATAATTTTCGCCGCACTAACTAAGGCATCACGACGACATTCCATAGGTGTCGCCCCAGAATGGGCCGCTTGCCCCTCGATGGTTACTTTAAGACGCGTTGGTGCTGCAATGGCCGTAACAAGACCAATCTTTTCCTTGGCCGTTTCTAAGATAGCGCCCTGTTCAATGTGAAGCTCTAAAAAGCATTTAAATTCATCACGGCTTCGGGCAGCACTGCCTAGATTCTCAATAGAAAGCCCTTGTGTAGCGAGAGCCTCCGGCAAAGTAATACCTTGCTTATCTACAGCCTTTTTCCAAGTATGTATCGGCAGAGATCCAGTCATTACTTTACTGCCAATTGTGGCAAACCCAAAGCGTCCGGCTTCTTCACAAGCAAAGACAATCACTTCTACTGGATGGGTAAGTTGACCTTTCGCCTGAAGTTTCTTCACGGCCAACAGCGAAGCAACAACCCCCGCTACGCCATCATACTTTCCGCCTGCTGGGACAGTATCAATATGAGAGCCTGTAGCTACGACTGGAGCCGTTGCATCGCTCC
>URQW01000075.1 GCA_900550105.1 uncultured Pelosinus sp. | reverse complement strand
AACCGAGAAGCAATGTTGCACTTCTTTCCGGTCTTTTATTTTGTACTTGTGGGGACTATATGCGTCCTAAATTGAGTAAACGGAAGGATGCGCAGGGCGAATTTATTTACTCTTATCTTTGTGCTATGAAAGAAAAAAGCCGTTCTCATGTCTGCCAGATGAAGAACGCCAATGGAAATATGCTTGATCGAGTTGTGTGTGAAGAAATAAAACGACTTGGTGCAGATAGTTCAGAATTTATCCGTCAGCTTGAACTTGCTAAAAAACAATTGGAAGGGAGTCGCGCGGAATATGACGATAATTTAGATCGTCTGCGCGTTGTACTTGCGGACAATGAAAAAGAGATTGCTGCGCTAGTATCGTCACTTTCTAAAGCAGCGGGTACACCAGCCGAAGGATATATTATGAAACAAATTGATGAGCTACACAACAAGGGTGAGGTGATGAAAAGCCGCATTGCTGAAATGGAGAGTCTCACAGCCAATCATGCTCTTTCTAATATTGAGTTTGATCTTATCCGTCAGATGCTAGGAACTTTCAAGGATACGATGGACGATATGAGCGTTGAACAAAAACGCGCCGCCCTACGCACCTTTGTGAAAAAGGTGGTTTGGGACGGCGAGAATGTTCATGTCTATTTATTTGGTTCTGATGAGAATACTTTGGAGCCGCTAGATGAGAATAGCAAATGAAATTCTAATGCATTTGCGTAGTACAAAACGGACTCGCTCGGAAGTCAGTCTCTATGATCCGATCGGAATTGATCGCGAAGGCAATGAAATTACTTTGATTGATGTGCTGGGAACTTCTTCTGATGTTGTAGCTGATGCTGTGGAAACGCGCTGTGAACAGGAACGTTTAGGTAAGGAAATTTCCCGTCTCAGCGGCAGGGAAAAATGGGTGCTGGAAATGCGCTTTGGTGTTCCCGGCGGGGCTAAGAAAACGCAACGAGATATTGCAAAAATTCTAGGGATTTCTCGCAGCTATGTGTCAAGAATTGAAAAGAAAGCCATTGAAGCGATCCGCAGTCAACTGAAAGAATGAAATAATTTATAAATGGTTTTCTTTTAAGATTTTTTCGATTGCCAATATAGCTTCATTTAGAGAATGAGAATTGTCAATACGATAGTCGCAGTACTTTTCATATAAGTGTTTGCGTTGTTCGTATAAAGTATAAATATGTTTTGGATCTTTTGCTAGAAGTGGCCGACGGCCCATTTCGGCTGAAGCTAAGATCATTTCAAGCGGGCGGTCAATATAAAAAATAATACCTGCTTTTTGTAAGAGAATCATATTTTCTTGTTTCGTTACAACGCCGCCGCCAGTGGCAATAATCTGTAGGTCCTGCCGGCAAAGCGATGAGATCGCTTGGCTTTCAATTTGACGGAAGACCGCTTCTCCTGCTTGAAAGATTTCTGGAATGGTTCTTTTTTCTCTTTGTTCGATATAATGATCTGTATCCCAAAAAACTTTATTCAGCTTTTCTGCTAAGGTGCAGCCGAGAGCTGTTTTACCTGAACCAGGCATACCAATAAGGATGATGTTCTTTTTTTTGTTATTCATAGTTTCACCACGCTGTTGTTTTTATTGCTATCATAGTTGTGGTTATTATAGAAAAAGGACTAGGTACTGTCAAGAGAAAAACTTATTTGTGATTCAATGCTTGTAAAGCTTTTGCTGTAAAATTATTGCGGTTAAGCAGGAATCAAGGCGGGTAAAATAGTATCTAACTGTTTAGAAAATCTAGTTTGTAACGTTATTTTTTCAAACTGAATTTTTTGTAAGGAGATAAAATATGCTACGTTTTTTATGTCCGGCTATAGCGACTTATCGCTGTTTAGATATTGAAGCTGACTATTTTACAAAGCATGAGTTGAAAGGTTTGATTCTTGATGTTGATAATACCTTGGTTCCTTGGGGCGAGAAAGAGGTTTCCTCTGCCTATAAACAGTGGTTACAACAGTTGCAACAGTCAGGAATCAAGATTTGTCTTTTATCTAATAACCGCAATTTCCGTGTAGAAATGATTGCTGCAACTGAGGGGATCTTATTTGTTTCTAAGGCTTTAAAACCTTCTTTAAAGGGGTTTAAGGCTGCCCTGGCATTACTTAAGTTGTTGCCACGGGAAACGGCAGTTATGGGGGATCAGCTTTACACCGATATTTTAGGTGGGAATTTAAGCGGTTGTCATACCATTTGGGTAAAGCCGCTTTCGAATCGCGAATTTTTGGGAACAAAAATTACACGCTTTTTAGAAAAAATTACGGTGGCATGGCTTCGCCACAAAAATATGCTGCATTGAGCAAGAAAAGTTATAGAGCGTAAATTGGGAGTGGAAATGATGAAAATTGCTATGATTCAAATGAATATAGAAAGCGGCGCCATTGAACATAATCGGCAACATGGGCTGCAATTAACGGAAAAAGCGGCGGCAGCGGGTGCTGAAGTAATTGTTTTGCCAGAATTGTGGACAAGCGGTTATTCGTTGCGTCAGGTAGAAAGTTTTGCTGAGAAAGAGGATGGGCCGACTTTGCGGGGGTTAAAGCGTATTGCGCAACAATATAATATAACGATAGTCGGTGGGTCAATTGCCTATCGGCGCGATGGCGCGGTATATAACCACATTCCTGTTTTTAATGGTAAAGGGGCTTTGACTGACTATCAAAAAGTACATCTATTTTCTTTGTTTAAGGAAAGCCGTTTTTTTCAAAGTGGTGATAAACTTTGCCTGTTTTCCATTGGAGACTGGAAAGTCGGTGTGGCTATTTGTTATGATTTGCGCTTTCCCGAAATGTTTCGCACCTTGAAATTGAAGGGAGCTTCGGTTATTTTTGTTCCTGCGGAATGGCCTTCTATACGAGGTGCTAATTGGCAGGTTTTGGCGCAGGCGCGGGCCGTAGAAAATCAACTTTTTATTTGTGCTGTGAATTGTGTAGGTCAGCATAAAGGACAACCCTTTTATGGTCATTCGCTGCTTGTCGGACCTGACGGAACTATTTTAGCGGAAGGCGATGATACAGAGCAGATTCTCTATGGTGAAGTTGATCAGACCGCGATTTTGCAGGCTGAAGCAAGTATGACTGTTTTGCAAGATCGGCGCCCTGAGTTATATGAGGGAGTGGAAAAACGATGAGAATATTAGGAATCACACAAAAAGTCGGCTTGATTGGTTGGCCTGTAGGCCATTCGTATTCGCCACTGATTCATAATGCGGCTTTTGAATTTTGTGGACTCGATTATGTCTATGTGCCGTTACCTGTGCAGCCGGGCAATCTTTCTGAAGCTGTTGCTGGTCTAAAGTCGCTGGGGTTTGTTGGTGCGAATGTAACTGTTCCCCATAAAGTAGAAATTATGGCTTATCTCGATGAAATTGATGAACAGGCAAAGCAGATTGGCGCAGTTAATACAATCGTAGTAAAAGAAGGAGTACTCACAGGCTATAATACAGACGCTCCGGGCTTTTTAGCTGCTTTAAAAGGAAAAGGATGTTCTCTAGCTGGGAAAAATGCACTGTTGTTAGGGGCCGGCGGAGCAGCTCGAGCTGTAGCTGCCGCCTTAGCCCCAGAAGTGGCATGTTTAACAATTGCTGCACGACGGCGTGAGCAGGCTGATGAATTAGCCAATCTTTTTTTGAACAGATCTGTAAATACGGTGACTTGGCCTAGTAACGAATGGGAACAGAGTCTAAGTAAAGCTGACCTAATTATCCATTCTACGCCAATGGGGATGTCGCCGCAGGTTGAGGCAGAGCCTGTTTTTGCTTGGAATCGATGCAAAACCGACACTTTTTTCTGCGATTTGATTTATAATCCTTTAGAAACTTTGTTTTTGCAAAAAGCACGTGGACAGGGTTATCCTGTTTTAGGCGGTTTAGCCATGTTGGTAGAACAGGCTGCGTTGGCCTTTGAAATTTGGACAGGACAAGAAGCGCCGCGGTCAAAAATGATGGACGTTGCGGCCCAGGCAGTCAAAGCTTCATTATAAATTTGTCACTATTTTTTGAAAACAGCAGGGATTTGCCGAAGAAACGCGAAGGCTTCTAAAGAGTCGTAATTAAAGCGTCTGTTCATAGCAATTTACCAAGTAGTTTCACTTCAACTGTGCTTTGCCGGAGGAGGTGAAAGAATGGTTAAACAGCGGCAGAGATTAGGCGAATTACTGATTGCAGCAAGATTCATTACAGTAGATAATCTGGAAGACGCATTAATCAAGCAACAGAGCACGGGAGAAAAATTAGGGCAAATTCTAGTGAAAGAAGGGTTTTTAACAGAGGAACAGCTTATGCCGATTTTAGCGAAGCAGTTATCTGTTCCGTATATTCCTTTAGCGCAGCGAGATCTTGATGCAGCTATCGTCAGATTCATTCCTTGGTCTTTAGTTCAGCGTTATAAAATTTTAGCGGTTGCTAAAACGGGGAATCGATTAACGGTTGTTATGACTGATCCAAGTAATCTTTTAGCATTAGAAGATGTGCATCTTGCTACCGGCTTTGAGATAAGTCCGGCTATTGCCAGTGAAAAAGAAATATTGCAGGCGATTCATCAGGTTTTTGGCGTAAAAGATCTGGTGAATCAGGCAGTAAAAGATCTTAAGGCGGAAGAGGCGCAACCTATACCGAAGGTACAAGCTGCTAGCGATGCGCCGATTGTTGCGATTGTGGCTTCTCTGTTAAAACAGGCTGTGCGGGAAGAAGCAAGCGATATTCATATTGAAACTCTCGCTGACAAGGTCAGAGTAAGATATCGCATTGATGGGATTTTGAAAGAAGTACTGTCATTTCCTTTAAGCATGCAAGCACCATTAATAGCGAGATTGAAAATTATGAGTAATATGGATATTGCCGAGAAACGTCGCCCGCAAGATGGTAGAATTCAAATGAACGAGGCCGGACGGTCGATTGATTTACGGCTTGCTACTTTGCCGACGATTAAAGGTGAGAAGATCGTAATTCGTATTTTGGATCAAGCGGCAGTTCCGTTGCCTTTAGAGAAACTTGGGTTATCACAACAAAACTTACAAAAATATGAACGACTGTATCGTCAGTCCCATGGTTTACTTTTAATGACTGGCCCGACAGGAAGTGGAAAAACCACGACCCTCTATGCGACCTTGCAAATTCTCAATCAGCCAGAAGAGAATCTTGTTACAATTGAAAATCCCGTGGAATATCATTTGCCGGGAGTGAATCAGGTTCAAGTAAATGAGAAAGTCGGGATTACTTTTGCTACCGGCCTTAGAGCTATTTTACGGCAGGATCCTAATATTATTATGGTCGGCGAAATTCGTGATAAGGAAACAGCCAACATTGCAGTAAGAGCTGCTCTTACTGGACATCTTGTATTTAGTACACTTCATGCCAGCAGCGCTGTCGGGGCCGTTACACGATTGCTTGATATGGGGATTGATCCCTTTTTAGTGACAGCTTCGCTAATTGGTATTGTTGCACAGCGTTTAGTGCGCCGATTGTGTCCTGTCTGTAAGGAACCTTTTTCTTTATTACCACATTCACCGGAAGTGGAATTTTTAAAAAATTTGGGAGAGGTAGACAGAAACTTTTTTAAGAGTCGGGGCTGTCCGCACTGCGGTCGCAGTAGCTATCGAGGACGGCTGGCAATTCAAGAAATCCTGCCTTTTTCCCGCACCATCAGAGAGGCTATCAGCCGCGGCGTTTCGGTTGATGAATTGTCTGAAATTGCGGGGCAAGAAGGATTTATTTCTATAAAAAAAGATGGAGTTTGTAAGGCAAAGCAAGGAATCACTACGATAGCTGAGGTTATGCGGGCGGTTCGGAGCGAACTTTGAGTAAATGATTTGGCTAGAAAAAAATTGATATTGCTAAAGCTATTTTTGCATTGCCTATGATGGGGAAGAAGGCTTCACAAAATGGCACAAACTTTTATTTATAAAGGCCGTAATTGGCAGGGAAAAGTGGTGTCGGGAAGAGTTGTAGCAGAAAGTCGGGAAGCCGCTGCAAAGTTTGTTCGTCAGCAAGGGTATTTTGTGACTACACTTCGTCGGAGCAAATCGCGTATTCTTTTGTGTTTGCAACGCCAATCGGTAAGTCGTAAAGAACTTGCTTTTTTCTGTCGGCAATTTTTTACGATGTTAGAAGCTGGGGTATCGCTTTTAGCCGCTCTTCAGATTTTGTGGGAGCAGGGCGTCAGTGAAAAATTCACCGAAGTGTTGGAAGTTATTTATAAAGAGGTGCAGGAGGGGCAACCCTTATGGCAGGCTTTTGAGCGACAGACTGGTGTTTTTCCCCGTTCTTTTGTTGCCACAATTAAAGCGGGTGAGCTAGGTGGTATTTTGGAGAGTGTCCTTTGTAGTTTGGCGCAGCAACTAGAAAAAGAATGTGAATTGCAAGAGACGCTACAAGGAGCATTCCTGTACCCGTTAATCGTTTTAGCTATGACAGGTTTATCGGTTAGTTTTATTTTAGTTGTTGTTATGCCAAATTTTGTTGCTGTTTTTTCGGATATGCATGTGGCTTTACCGCTTTTAACAAGAGTTTTACTCGCTTTTTCTGCTTTTTTACGAGAGTGGGGATTGGAGACCGTGGCAGTGACTGGGGGAAGCGGAATGATTGCCTACTGTTTTTTTAGAAACAGCAGTCCCAATTTCATTTTATATCAAATAGCAGTCAAAATGCCTTTTGTTCGTTCCCTATGGCGCAAAGCTGCTATTGCCCAGTCTGCTCGTCTGTTGGCAACCTTGCTTGCTAGTGGTATTTCGCTAATGGATGCACTCATTTTGGTTGAGGATAGTACGAATCATCCGGAAATCCGTTTATTGTTGCAAAAGGCTAAGCAGCAGGTAAAAGCAGGCGGATCTTTAACCGATTTATTACGTCGGCAGGTCTTCTTCTCGCCGCTTTTGATCCAGTTTGTAACAATTGGTGAAGAAACAGGGGAACTCGATGCGATGCTGCTCAAAATTGCACAAATATGCGAAGGAGAAGTGACCGTTACAGTTCGTAAGTTTTCTGTTTTATTAGAGCCATGCTTAATTATTGTTGTCGGTCTTATTGTCGCTTTGTTTGCTCTAGCAATTATGATACCACTTTTTGATGTGATTTCTGGTATGAATCAACTATAATGAGTCGCATTCTCTATAGGCATCTTCTTCTTTTGTATTTTCGGCGAAAGCGGTGTTTTACAATGAGACGAGGCTTTACCTTAGTGGAAATGCTTGTTGTTCTCTTTTTGCTTTCTTTAATTTCTCTGTTGGCTGTGCCGCGCTGGGTGAATTTGTCTGATTTGACTTTGTCTTTTGCGATGGACCAACTGGTAGCTGATTTGTACCTTACGCGCGAGTTGTCTTTTTGTCATGGAACTGCTTATTTATCTTATGCAAATGGACCTAATGGAGCATATTACTATATCTCTGATCAGGGAAAGATTGTGAAACGAGCTCAGTTAGCGAAAGAGCTATATTTTCCGGCAGACGGAAATTTGATTTTCTGGGGGGCTGGTTTTCCAGTTACCGGTTATAGCATTGATCTTGCAGCAAAAGGAGCGAAGTATCGTGGTGTCATTGTCATTGCTTTATCGACAGGGCGAATTCGCAGCAATCTTTCTTACTAAAAATAAAAAAAGTGATACAAGTAGTGGCGGTTTTTTCTTATTAGATATTTTAGTGGCTAGCGCCATTATTCTTTTTCTTGCTGCGACTCTTGGTGCAGCCTTGCAAATGATGGTTTTGGCAAGTCGCAGTTCTAAAGATGCTTTCATGGCGGCGCAGTTGTGTCAGGAAAAACTAGCCCAGTTGCAGGCTGTCGGTACGGCTTCTATTTTAGATAGCAGTCAGGAAGACCTTTTATGTAATCAGGTCAGGTTTAGGCGGGAAGTTCATATTAAACCGCATCCTCGCTATCAAGAGCTTGCAGTGGTGACCGTATATGTTCATTGGCAAGAAGGCAGAAACGAGGAACAGGTGTATTATTGCACTTATGTACCAAGTCAAAAAGTTATGGCGATACAATGAAAATAAAAAAGGTAACAAAGGTTTTTAATGTAAAAGGGTTTACTCTTGTGGAATTGACTTTATATCTTGCGCTGTTGCCAGTTCTTCTTAGTATCGGGCTTCCTTTTATGCAAATCGCTATTAAAGAACATCAAATGATTCACTCGAATATATATCTTACGGAGCAGTCCAGAATGGCGGTCGAGATGCTAAGACAAGATTTGTTGACTGCTGATGCTGATTCGGTTCATTTTGGCGGCGATGATCTTTATTTTACCGCCCAGGGCAAAAATATTACTTACGTACAAAGCTCGCAGCAGGGCTTTTATCGCGATTTAAATGATGGGGCGGGAGCGCAGCCAATTCTTTCTTCGCATCATATTTCCCTAAAAAAATTTTTTTGTTTCTATCCTGAACAAACGCATCAACTTATTAACTTGAATTTGGAGTTTTATGATGAGCAAACAGGACAGTCTGTTACAGCTAAAACCGCGGTATATCTTTGGAATTCTGGGGGGCAGGGGGTATTGCGGTGAAAGTTTTTTGGCGAGAGGAAGGTTATGCGACTGTCTTTACAATTGCATTGGCTCTCTTTCTGGGAGTATTCATTGCAGCTATGGCTAAAGAAGTTCAAATTGTTTTGGCTACAGACGATGTGGCGCGACGAGCCCAACAGGCTGAATATGCTGCTCAGGCAGGATTTTATGCGGCTTTTGCCGAAGTTTCGACGCAGCCGAATACTTTTCGCCAGAGCTGGGTTGAATCTTTAGATGAATCTTCCATGGGCGAGGCCTTTGTTACGATTGAAAAAAAAGACAAAACATATTACATTCATTCTACCGGCTCGTTTAGAGGAGCAAACAAAGCTTTGCAGGCAACCTTGCAATTTGACACGAAGGGTGTTTTGCTTATGCATATCGAGCATGATTTGCATAAAGACAGAACGTAGATCTCAGACAAAATAACGAGCGAGAAAGGGCGGATACCATGATATTGAAAAATTATATGGAAGATCTTGTGTGGCAGAAGCTTACGGCGATTTTGTCAGAAAGGCCTCATATTTGCTCCTGTGAACGATGTCGTCATGACATGGCGGCTATCGCGTTAAACCTATTGCCTTCAAAATATATTGTTAAACCTTTGGGTGAAACCTATACAAGGACCCATCTGCTTGAAACACAATTTAATGCTGATATTGTTACAGCCATCAGTCGGGCGGTTACTATTGTAAAAAATAATCCCAACCACTCGGATGATGAGAAAAAAGTATAAATTTGTTTTTACTAAAAAGCAGATGGCATTTTATTAGACAGAATGTTATAGGTTATTTTCAGCAACGGTTTACAAGCCTAATTGGTCTGGATATCGGTACGTCTTCCCTTAAAATTGTTCAACTTGATAAGCTATCTAAAAAAAATGAGCTTACTCATTTTGCAATCTTTCCAACCGGAAGTGGTTGTTTAAGTCAGTCCCCGTTGGCCAATATGGTTCAATTGACAACTGCACTACAACAAGGCTTGGCGATCAGTTGCGCAACGGCTAAAAATGTTGTTTTAGCGTTAAGTGACCATTATGTTTTTTCGCGGGAGATTGTTTTACCTGTTATGACATCTGATGAATTGGCGGAAGCGATTCATTGGACGCTTGATGAATATGTGCCTTATGAACCGGGGAGCTTTTATTATGATTTTGCCATTATGGATTCTAATGTAAAAACAGATCGTATGCGGGTTTTTTTAGTCGCTGTGTTGCGGTCTCTATTAGATCCGCTGTTAGCAATTTTAGAAAACTTACACTTGCAGGTTTTGGCAGTGGAAACGGAATCCTTGGCCTTATTGCGTACAGTTTCTGAAGAAAAGGACTTGCTGTTTCTTGACATTGGTGCTAAGGAAACGCAGCTTACGTTTATTCAAAATGAAACCCCTGTATTCACAAAAAGTATTTCCCTTGGCGGCGATCAATTGATCGAGTTTCTGGCGGCTTCAATTGGCTGTTCTATGCAAGAAGCGCAGAGTTTTAAAGAATGCCAGGAGCCGTTACTTTTTGCGGATATAACGGATAATGCGGCAAGAAAATGGACGACAGAGCTTTTGCGGCAGGTTCGCGAAGCGATCAATTACTATACGAGGCAGTATGCTGAAGCTGCGTTTCAGCAACTTATATTGACAGGACGAGGCGTTTGCTGGAGCGGCTTAAGAGAAGCTTTTGCGTTAGAAATAGACATTCCTGTCTTTTATCATGATCCATTAGCTAACATTGCAGTAGCGCCTTGTCTCGATCAGGAATTTTTAGCGAAAGAATCCCCTGCTTTAGGCGCTGCGATAGGCCTTGCTATGCGAGGCGAAATGTAATGATACATATTAATTTGTTGCCAAAAGACAAAAGAATCTCAAAACTTAGTTTCAAGAAATTTTACTGTTTTTTTATGGGACTATTTGGGGGACTTTTTTTCTTTACTTATATTTTTCAGGCGGTTTTTTTATATCAATTGAAATCAGAAGTGCGAACGCTGCAATCTAAGCTTTCTATATATCAGCCGATGAAAGCGCAAATGGAAGCGGCGAGGCAGAGCGAAGCATCTCTAGCTGAAAAAACAACCACTATTGAGACGATACAGCAGGGCGCTGTTGTTTGGACGCCTATTTTTATCAATTTAGCGATTTTGGCAGCACCGCAGTTATGGTTTACTGATCTTGAAGTGGAAAAAAGCTATATTAGAATAAAGGGGAAGGCACTAGATTATTCTTTTGTAACTGCTTTCATGGATCAGTGTGGCCAATCAGAATCATTTGCAGATCCTTTGCTAATTCATGCTGGGCGTGATGAAAAAGAACCTGTAACAAAATTTGAGATTGTGTTAAAATTGAAAGGGCTATAGTATGTTACATGTGAATTTGACGAACAAAAAGTCCTTCTCACAAAAACAACTGCTTTTTATTGGCGTGGGTTTTTTCGCTGTTTTATCGTGCGCAGTTTTAAAGTTCTTTTTGCTACCACAGTATCGCGAGATCCTAGCGTGGCAAACTACCAAAGTTCAGGTCTTGCAGGAGTTAGATAAAGTTCAGCTTTTCTGTGAATTACATCCGCAGGGAGATGTATATTTAGCTGAACTGGATCAAAAACTCATCGATGCCGATCAAAAGATTCCGGTAGACGCATCTTTGGCAGAGTTTGTTAAAACTTTAGCGGGACTTGCTTGGCAGCAAGGGCTTACCTTAGAGAAGGTAATGCCGGAAAAATCCTTTCAACGACAAGGTTTTTGTGAAATGCCTTTGGAAATTTCATTGCGAGGGTCCTTTTTTTCTATTCTTGGATTTTTACAACAATGTGAGAGTCTTCCTCGTTTAATGACAATCCATAAAGTTGTTTTTGCGTCAAAAGGATTGCAAGTAAGCTGTAGCTTAGCAATTTCTATTTATGCTTATTCTCTGCCTGCGGAATTTTTGCAAGAAAAGGTTGGAGCAAAAAGCTCTGATCGTCTAGCAGAACGGGTGAGTTCCTTTAAGCAATAGGATCTGGAAAATTTATACTTTAGTAGATGAGGTGTACTATGTTACGATTTCTTACAGCAGGCGAATCCCATGGACCTTGCCTTACTGTGATTATGGAGGGCTTGCCTGCAGGTCTTAAGTTATCTTCAGAAAAAATTAATGAGCAGCTAGCGCGGCGTCAACAAGGCTATGGGCGCGGCGGACGCATGAAAATTGAGACAGATAAGGTTACTATTTTATCAGGACTTCGTTTTGGCGAAACATTAGGCAGCCCTCTTACCTTACAAATTCTTAATCGAGATTGGCAAAATTGGCAGGGGAAAATGGCACCGGAAGGGTTGCCACAAGGTGAAAAAGTCTTAGAACCACGTCCAGGTCATGCTGATCTTACTGGTTTGTTAAAGTACGACCGGAGTGATGTAAGAGATATTTTAGAGCGGGCTAGTGCTAGAGAAACGGCAGCAAGGGTGGCGGCAGGCGCTGTAGCTCGCGCTTTATTAGAAGAACTTGGTATACAGATCTATTCTCATGTCATTAATATTGGCGGTGTCAAACTGGAAAAGGCTGTTACAATCGCGGAACTACAGGAACGGAACTCCGAAGTAGGCTGTGTAGATCCTATTGTTAGTGAGAAAATGAAAGCATGTATTGATGCGGCGAAAACAGCTGGTGATAGCCTTGGCGGTGTTTTTGAAGTTCTTTTGTTAAATGCACCGCCGGGACTTGGCAGCTATGTCCAATATGATCGTAAGTTAGACGCAAAGTTTGCTGCTGCCTTTGTTTCCATTCAAGCGATTAAAGGCGTAGAGTTTGGCGCCGGATTTGGTTGTGCCGATCTTCCAGGAAGCTTAATTCACGATGAGATTACTTATAGCCAAAGCGGC